>NZ_QTTT01000001.1:6721875-7042187 GCF_003386555.1 Thermomonospora umbrina
ACACCCGCACCGGAAGAGTTGGTCCGGAACCGGAAAGGTTCGCCCGCACGGGACACCGGGTGTGGTCCGGCGGTCACCGAGCGTGGAGCGGGAGTCGGTAGCAAGATGTAGGTAGAGCAACTCTAAGTCGGTCACCGCAGGTCACCGGGGTCGCCAGCCGTTGCGGGCCTGGGCGGCGTCCCAGTCGCCGATCCGCCGGACCCAGCGGTGGCGTGAGCTCCACCGGTCGATCAGCGCGGGTCTCTTACCGAGCCCGGGATGCGGGGCGGACGGGCCCGGATTCGCGACTTTCGCAATGCTCACGTGCCCGCGCGGGGGATGTGTGGGCCGATCTTCATCGGGGCATGCGGGGGCATGAGCAAGAGCGGGGTGCGCCGATGGGAAGGAGTCGTCGGGGCGGATCCAGCACGTGAAGGTTGTCGGGAGCTTCGACCTGGTGCAGACCTTCCTACGCGAGAAGCTCTTCGACCGTCTCGATCTCTGGGTGAACGATCGTGCTCGGTGTCGGAGAGAAGGTCTTCGACGGCGGCGGAGTCTCCACCGATTTCACGCTCCTTGAGCTCCCGGTGTCCACTGCGACGCACCGTCTACCTGCGCTACGGCCTCGCCGGCGGCGCATCCGAGACGGGCGGACCGCCGGCTGAGGCCGCCGCGCCGACCTTTCGGGTGTGGGCCGCCAGGCTTGGTCAGATGCCGATCTTGTCGATCTTGTTGTTCCAACTGCCGCCACCGTCGTGCGGCTCATGCGAGAGGTCTCTGTACGCCTCACTCGGATCGACGTACAGGACCCTGTCCCTCACGGGATAGGTGCGTGAATCGAACGTGACCACGGTGACGTTCGTGCGGTTCCAGATGCTGCTGATCCGGTCCCGCCATCCGATGTCGCCCAGGTTGTACACGCCGGTGCCTCGGAACGATCTGGCCGCGCCTGAGTATTCCGGCCATTCCCAGACGCACAACCATCCGTTGACGCAGTCGGACAGGGTGCGCACGACGTGCACCGATGCCGATGAAGGCGAGGAGCCCTCGCCGTGGCGCGAGGGTTCGGTGGCCGTTGGTGTTGGCCGAGGTGGTGGCTCCGGTTGGCGGGGAGGTGGAACGCCTCTGACCGAGAACACGAATAGGCCGGGTCCCACCATTCTTTCGTGGTGGTGACCCGGCCGTCGGTCTCACGGAGCCTTCGGAGGATGTGGTGCGTTACCTGGTCAGGTGTCAGTTGATGTTGACCCAGAAGGGGTCGGCGGACGGGCCCGAGGGAGTTCCTCCGAGGAAGTTCGGCTCGTAGCGCAGGATTCGGTCGTTCACGTAGAACTCGAGCAGCCTGTAGCCGGCCGAGGCGTTGTGCGACTTGTCGACCCATCGCACCGAGAAGTCATGGTCGGGGTCCGCGGCGCCCTCCCAGGTGCTGCCGAAGGGGTACTCGTCGCACTGCTGGTCGGGTGCGGTCGTTGCGGGGAGGCCTGTGGTGGGGGTGTAGTACGGCGCCCACGGGTTGCCCACGGTGGTGTTCTGCCCGCAGGCGGACCTCTTCCAGTTCTCGTTCGACCTGCCGAACTGGCCGTCCCGGTCGACGCGGTGCAGCGGCTCGGCGCGCTCACCGGCGTTCGCGGCCCACTTGCCGGGGATCTTCTTGGGGTGCCACTCCTTGGGGTAGGTGGTGTCCGGGGCGCTCTGCGCGTCGCGGATGTGTCGTGCCACCTGCCCATTGCTGCCGTCGGCGGCGTTGTAGGTCAGGAAGGGCAGGGCGCCGGAGTAGATGCAGGCGTAGGGGTACCTCTTGGTTCCGATGTTGAAGTAGGTGGCCGAGTCGCAGCGGATCCCGATCGGCTGGGTCTGGGTCCGGGGGGCCTTGTACTTGGCATTGCTGGAGTCGAGAGTGAAGAACCAGCCGGTGAAGGACACCTTGTCCGGATTGTTCAGCGACGTCGCGCCCGACTCATGGCCGAAGACGTCCCAGTGGGTCCAGCCGAAGTTCGCCCACTGCTGCCATTCCATCGTGGCGGCGCCCTTGCTGACCGTGCAGGACACCGAGCTCTGGCTGCACTCGACACCGACCGCCAGCGGCATCCGCCGGGGGGCGAAGTAGTCGAACAGCCCCCAGTTGTAGCTGACCGACCCCGGCTTGACGCGCCAGAAGACGCGGGTGGCGCGCTTGTCGTTGTAGCCGATCCCGGCCCCCTGGAAGGTCAGGTAGCTGGTCCCGCGATGCACCGGCTCACCGTCGACGATCTCGGTGAAGTCGGCCCGGTACCTGACCTCCTGGCACCAGTTGAACCTGTTGTAGACCCGGCCCTTGGGGGTCGTGGCCTCCGTGGAGGCCAGGCAGTCGTCGAGCCATGCGCCCGCGGGCGTGGTGGGCATCTCGGCCTGGGAGGATCCGTTGCCGCTGAGCGCACCGGGCATCGCCGATACCGGTGACTCATAGAACGCGCCGCGCTTCTCGGCGTCGGCACGGAGCTGCGCGGCCGCCTTCTGCGGCGCGATCGGCGCGCCCTTGATGACCCCATTGGTCGAGCCCGAGACGACGGTGTAGGGGACCGGGTCCGCGGCCGGTGCGGCGTTCGCGGTGCCGGTGACCCCGGCGGTCACGGCCACGGCGGCCACGAGGGCGGTCACCCTCCTGATGCTGATCAATGCTTCACCCCGCTCTAATAGACATGGTGTTCTGTTTGAGCGGGGAGATGGTAACGATCAACACCACGGCGCCGTCAACGGTGTCCGTTAGCGCTCCGCCGCACGGCCGCCGCGGCCCGCTTGACGCCAGACCCACCGTCACCTGCGGCGATACGACCCCGGCGACGTGTGCCCGAAGACATGGCCCGCCGGTCACGTGATCGGTTGCACATTCGCCGTCTCACCAGCCGGACACGCCCGGGGTGTGGCCCGCCCCTCGAACGATCTCGGATTTCTGAAACCGTCAGGGGAACGCCGCTGGTCAGGGGCGCGCGGCGGCTGCCCTGTACTCGTCGCCAGGCGTTCGGGTGATGACTTGATCGACCGTCGGCGGCGCGGACGTCTCGTACCTCGCGTGGACGCGTTCGCGCCGGGCCGGCTCGGGAGAGGCCCCCGTCTCGACGGACGCGGTGACGACGCCGGCCAGGACCGGGTCCGGTTCGGGGTCAGGTCGGGGGCCGGGCATGGCGGGCGGGGCGCGCAGGGCTTGCCGTGACATCGCCGTCGGCCTGCAGGTCGTCGTCCCGGGTGCTCCAGGACGGTGGCGGCGTCGATGAGGTGCCGGGTGGCCTCGTGTGCGGCGGGGATCTGTCCCGGCCTTACCACCACGAGGTCCGCGAGATTTGGGCGCACTGGCAATACCCCCCGGCAACGGCACCCAAGGCATGGAACCGACCACCCGGTGGAGGCCGAGCCCGACTGGCGGCAGCTCCCGCCCGGCCTGGACCCCGATCTTGTATTTCTGAAACCGCTCAGGGAACGTCGCCCGTCAGGGTGCGTGTCAGGGGCCTCCCGGGAGTCGTCGGGCCTGGGCGGCGCCGCGTGAGGCGGCCGCGGCGGGTTCGTCGTGGTGGCGTTCGGTGATGGCCTCGGCGACGAGCGGTGGGCTGGGCGTCGCGTGGGCGGCTTCGGGGTGCGCGGCAGGTTCGGATGCGTCGGTGGTGGTGGGCGTGACGACAGCGGCCGGGGCCGTGATCGCGGCAGGGTCCGGACGGGGCGCGGGGTCGGGTGCGGGGTCGGGGACGGTCAGTGTGGCGGCGGCGCGCAGGGCGGCGAGTTCGGCCTCGTAGGCGGTGCGTTCGGCGGCTTGGTGTTCCTCGTCGGCGATGATCGCGGCGATGTCGGCGGTGATGGCGGCGCGCACGTCGGGGGGCAGGATCGGGTCGTCGTCGGGGTGCGTGCGGCGGAGGTCGCCCATGGCCGTCAGCACCTCGGCGGGCCAGGTCAGATCCGTTTCCGTGGGAGTGCGGCGGGGCGGCGGCACGAGCCAGGGCGGTGCCATCCGCCGGGTCGGCGCGGGGGACCGGCCGATGCTGCCGGGGCCGCAGGTGCCCTCGCCGGTGCGGCGGGACGGGGGGGTTGTCGTGGGTGTGGTGGCGGCGCCGACCGGGACCAGGGCGTCGGAGTCCTCCCGGTGCTGGTCCGGCTGGTCGCGTTCCTGCTGGTCGTGGTCGTGGGTGGGGGTGGTGTAGGGGGTGATGATGCCGAGCCAGGCGTGCCACAGGGCGCGGTCGGCGCGGTGTTCGGCGAGGTGGGCGGCGGCCCGGTCGGCGGCGCCGGTGGCGGCGGCGACGACGTCGAGGTCGGCGGGGCCGCGTCGCCAGCGGCCGTTGCGGTCGAGTTCGGCCAGACCGTGGGCGGCGAGGGTGCGCAGCGCGTCGTGGGCGCTGCTGCGGGGCAGCAGCGCCGCGGTGGCCAGGTCCCGGGGGGTGAGGGGGTGGCTGCTGAGGGCCTCGTAGGCGTACGCGGCGGGCCGGCCGAGGGCACGGAAGGCGGGGTGGATGGCGTCCAGGCGTCCGGGCCGCCAGGACCTCCAGGCCGCCTCGGCGGCGATGATGGCGGGGACGACGAGGTGGTAGACGTCGGCGCGGACGCCTTGGGCCTCGGTGACCTGGTCGATGAGGGCGTAGGGGCCGGTGCGCAGGACCTGCAGCGCGCGGGCGACGGTGGTGTGGTCGACGCCGGCCATGTAGGCCAGTTGGCGGACGCCGAACTCGACCGCGGTCGAGTTCGACATCTGGGCGGCCGCCCCGAGCGCCCGCAGGATCGCCCGGTACACCAGGCCTCGGCGGCCCCACTCCAGTTCCATGTGCCGCTCGACGATCCGCATGGCCTGCTGCCAGGTCCGGATCCGCTGGTACTCGGTGGCCTGGAAGGGTGCGGGGCGGGTGCTCAGGCCCCACCAATCCCCGAACCTTACTTTGTTAAGGCGGGAGGTTTTATCCCCCTGAAGCTGAGATCGCAGAGTGGTGACCTGCTCACGAATGTCCTCACGGTAGGGGAGGGGGGCGTGTCATGTCTCCCACTGGTGTCGCCCTCCCGGACACGATTCCCTACGGTCGTCCGGGCGGGGTTCTCCGCGATGGGCGCGGGTGGCCGGGCGTGGCCGGTGACCCGCGTGGTGTGGGCGATGGCCTTGGTCCACTCGGCGCGCAGGAGGGCGTCGTCGCGCCACCAGTTCGCGATGGCGGTCCAGGCGCCGCCGGCGGCCAGTTCACCGCGGACCTGCTCCAGTCGCCAGCCGCGCGCGGCCGCGCTGGCCAGCACCGCCTGACGGGCTTCTGACCGCGACGGGTATCGCGCCGAGTCGACGCGGCCGGTCCGTGCCGTCTCCTCCAGGTCCGCCCGCAGCCGGGTCCGGCCGCCGGGGCGGGCGCAGAACGGCTCGCACCGCTCGTCCAGCGGCGCCGCCGGCGCGTCCCGGTGCCGGGCCTCCAGCGCGGGCGCGTCGAGGGCGGCCAGTTCGGCGGCGAACTCGTCGTGGAGGCGGGCCCACACCTGCGGGCCGCACGGCTGCGCGCAGATCTCCTCGGCCTCCCGCACCCCGCAGGTCAACGTCATGTAGCCGGTCAGCCGGCCGCCCTGGCTGCGGTGCGGGGCGCCCGGCCCCCGGATCTGCCCGTCGGAGGTCTCCATCGGCGAGGTGTCCACCACCGCGAACCGCCGCGCGAACGCCCTCACCAGCCGCCGCGACTCCGCATGCGGCCGCGGCGCCGCCCACAGCACGTACACGTGCCGGCCTCCCGACGGCGACACGTCCACCAGAGCCCGCCCACCGCACTCGGCGATCAACGCCACGATCCGCTCGGCCACCGCGGCGACATGGGCGGCCCGGTCCGCCGCGGCCCACGGCGGCGCCCGCGAGGCGTCCAGGTCCAACACCAGCAGCCGTCCCAGCCCCGTACGCGCGTCGGCCGTCGGCACCGTCGCCGGCCGGTCCGGCAACGCCGCCCGCAACGCGACCTCGTACCGGTACCCCGACCGCGACGACCGAGGAAAGTTCAACCCACCATCCGGGGAACGACGCATCACCCGGCGCTGCGCGATGTGCGGCACGGTGATCCGCGCCCACGCCTGCGCGGCGAGGTCCCGGTCGAGAAGGGCACACGGCTCGGAGGCGGCGGGGCCCGGGGCTGTTGCTCGTCGAGGCTGGAGTTCGTCGGCGGGTTGCCGGCGTGGACTCATGCGCCACCACTCCAGCCGGCGGGCGGGGGGTGGGCATGGTGTGTGGCGTGGGTGCGGCGGGGTGGTGCCTGTTCATGGTGGCGGACGCTGTCAGGGGGTGCCGGCTGCGTGTGCCCGCTGACGCCGTCAGGAGGCGCCGGTCCGGGTGCGTCCGGTTGGTCGGCGTGAGCATGGGCATGCTGAGGCGGGGCGAGAGGGCGACCGTGCGGGGTGGGGGCACACGTGTTCCGCCGAGGCACCCGCCGGTCGTGGTCGGTGGGTGCGCACGGTGTGTGCCGAGGAGGCGGAGTCCTCGGCTCCTGAGGGGCGGCCGGGTGGCATGCGCTCGGCATCGAGGGCATGACTAGCCGGCCGCTGGACGACTTGCTATTGTCATCTCCAGCGTGAGTAACGGTCAGTGAGGACCCTTTGGCGGCTCAAACCTTCGGGATCCTCGTCCTGATCCGTCTGTATGTGCAGTGAGGTGGCGCCCCCCTGGGGCGCTTTCTCATTTCATGGACCTCCGACCCCTTCGAGCTGATTGCTCGGTGCCCAGGCCGCCTGACCTGCGAGTTTCGAGTCCGTGGGCGGTGGGGCAGCTTTTGGCTGTGACGTGGACCGAGGGGTGCTTTGACGACGCAGCGTGACCCTTTTCCGGTTGTATGGCGGCGATGGCGAGGCGCGGTGTGGATCGTGTCCGGTTGCCGTCCGCGTGCAGGCGGCGGGACGGCCGGCCGTTCGACGGCATGGGACTCGCCGCCGTCAAGGACGAGGGCGCGGTGGCGGGCGCGCGAAGGCGCCGCGGTGGTCGACCGAGAGCGAGATCTTGGTGGTGCGCGGATATGCCACGAACCAACGGGACTCGCTCCCGCTGGAGTGCGTGCTTTATGGTGACCTCCCGAGGACGAGGGGCAGCGCTTCAGCGGCTTTCAGCCGCCATGGTGAGGTGCCATCGGGATCGGGTCGTCTCAGCAGAAGGTTGGTGGCCGGGGGGCTGAGGCGACCGGAGACGGGTTCTGTTCGGGTGTGGAGTTGGCCGCGGCTGGATGCCGTGGCCGTTTTCATTGAGCGGGCATGGGTTCGGCTTGTCCTGGCGGCGGCGGCGCCTCCCGGACGGGTACGGGGGGAGGCGAAGGCGAGTTGTTCGCCTTCGAGGTCGATGGGGTAGAGGTGCTCGTCGACCTTCATGGCGCGGACGAGATGCCCGAGCTGGGTCGAAGCGGACAGCCCTGTGGCTTCGCGCGCCTTGTGGAGCTCGGTGGCCACTTCGCCGTGGAACGACGGTCCCGGCCCCCCAGTCGCCACTGACGGACGCGTCGGCCGGTCGGTTGCTCAGGGTGAGCCGGTCTCCGTCGGAGTTGGGCGGGTGGCCGTCCGCGTCGACGCGCATGGCCGTGATCAGGTGACTCGGTAGGACTGATGTCGACCAGCCCGTGACCTTGACGGTTGCGCGCAGCCTGGCGGCGTCTTCGCCCCAGGAGCAGGCTCGGGGGCGTAGCGGTCTGCCGCTGCTCGGCATGCATGAACACGAGGTCGCTTTGCGGGCGTGGGCGGTTGGGGTGGTTCGGCGAGGTCGGGTGGCGGCGTCGGCGGCTGCCGTGGCCTCGGCGGGGTGGGGGTGTTAGGGGCCGGTGAGTGTTCGCGACGGCTCGTCGGCCGGGCTTCATCCCGCACCTCCTGACAGTCTTTGAGGGGCTTTGACGTCCATTGAGGGTCGTTGCGATGCATCATGGCATAGGAAGCGCAGTGGTGCCATGATCAATCGTCGTTGCGGGTCCTGACGCGGCGCGAGCCTGGGTCGTCCATCGTGACCCGCTGCGGGGCGGGCGTGGGGCGGTCAGTCGGTGGTGAGTTCGGGGAGACGGCGTTGGATCTCTGGGCGGGCCAGGGGTCGGGTGCTGCCGACCCAGTCGCTGCGGATCTTGTAGTTCTGGACACCGATGTTGGGTTGGCAGCTGGAGCAGCGGGCGACGATCATCTCCGCCCTCGCGGCGTTGATGACCATGCCGACGTGGCCGGGACGGTCGGGGCCGGTCCACGGTCCCGAGTTGAAGAACACCAGGTCGCCGGGTTGTTCGGTGCCTTTGGGGATCTTCACTCCGAAGGGCCATTGGGTGAAGGTGGTGGGCGGGATGACGATGCCCACGGATTTGTAGGCCGCCTCGATGAGGCTGGAGCAGTCCCAGGCGTCGGGGCCGTTGGCGCCCAGGACGTAGCGTTTGCCGCGTTGGGCCATGGCGAAGGCGATGATCTTCCCGACGAGGCCGGGGGGTAGGGGGCCGGTTCCCGCTGGGCAGGCGCCGCTGCCGTCGTCGTTGTCGGGTCCGACGGTGAAGTGTCCGCCCGCGTATCTGCGGGCGTGTCCGAGGACGAGGGCCACGTAGTCCCAGTCGTGGTTGTAGTGCCAGATCGCCTTGCGCATGGAGCGCGGCGCACCGTGGTGGGTGAGGTAGCGGGCGGCGCTGGGGATCGCGTCGGCGGGGTCGTAGCGGTCGGTTCTGCCGTCCTTGTCGCCATCGACCCCGAACGCTTTCCAGGTGGCTCGCAGGAACTGCATGGGGCCGCCGGCGCCTGCGCTGTTCTCGCCGCTGTGCACACCGGGGAGGGTGGAGCGGCCGTGGTCGGTCTCGACCTTGCCGATGGCGGCCACGATGTTCCACGGCAGTGCGTAGGTGCGGCCGGCCGCCTGGTAGAGGCGCAGGTAGTCGGCGGGGATCTCGGTGCCGGCCGTCTTACCGGCGGGGGGTTGGCGGGAGGGCGCGCCGCAGGCGGCCGCAGGTTGGCCGATGAACAGGATCGGGGTGACGAGCAGGGCCAGCAGGGCCAGGACGGCGACGGCGGCCACGAGGGCCAGTGCGCCTGCGGCGCCGTGGTCGGGTGGCCGGTGGTGGTCGCGGTGCGCCGGGTGCGGGCGGAGGCGGCGGGTCGTGGTCGGGGTCATGGTTGCTGTTCTCCGTGCTGTCCGTTCTCGATCGGCCGTAGGGCGTGCACGCGCCAGCCGCCGGTGTCCTTGGTGACGGTGAGGGTGTAGCGGCGGGTGAGGCGGTGGGGGGGTTCGTCGGCGGAGGTGACCTGCTGGGTGCAGGCGATCACGTAGATGACCGAGGTGGGTTGGACGTCGCGGAGGGCCTCCAGGCGGGCTGACGCGTGGGCCGACATGCGGTGTTGTCGGCGGTGTGCGAGCAGTGGCGGCGAGGTGGTCGTCCTGTGGAGTTCGGTGTGCAGAGCGGGCGTGACGGTGGGCGCCAGGCGCCGCAGGTATGTCTGCGGGTTCTCGTCGAAGCGGTAGGTGCCGTGCGCGGTGGTGAAGCGCAGGGCGACGTGTGCGGCGGCGGCGAGTTGGGTCCGTGGCAGCGGCAGCAGCGTGTGGATGTCGAACGGTGCGGGGCGGGGGGCGGGGGAGGAGGGCGGCTCAGCGCTTCGCGGCCGGGTGTGCGGGGAGTTCATCCAGGTCAGTGCCGCTGCGATCGTGACGGTCGCGACGAGCAGTGCGGCGAGTGCGGTCCGGGGTGCTCGGGTGGGTCGGTGTGGCATGTGGTCCCTCGAGGCCTTCTGTGGTGCAGGTCACATGGCTGGGTAGTGGGTGCTCCGTGCCGGGGTCGGGCACCGCTCGGCGAGCCGCAGGTTGATCGTCGGCGGTCGGCTCTGGGCGTGAGGCCGGGGGGCGTGCGGTGTCGTGGCGGGCGGTGGGGGAGCCGGCGTGTCGGGGGCGTGATCGAGCAGGTCGGCGGCGGTCCCCGTGTCTTGGAGAGGTGACCTCGCGCCTTGAGGCGGGGGTGGTCCTGCGGCATCGGTCCGGGCTCTCGGAGGCCACGAGGGTCGATCGATCAACTCTCATCTGTCATGAGCACCTTCCGTCGATCACGTCCATTGACGTCATTTGACGCTCATTGAGATCGCTTGAAGTCGATTGTTGCGCGTCTTATTGTGATTCGCGTCCGACTGGACCCACACGGCCGACCGGCGGAGGGGGGATGGTGCGGCACTTGGCAATGCGAGCCGATCCGGGCCGGCGCGCCGCGGCGGCGCAACCGGAACCGGCGGGCCTGCGTCTGGGCCTGGTGCTGCTGGGGGCGCACGGCGGAGCCGGCACCACCACCCTCGCCCGCCTGCTGGAGGCGTCGGGAGCCGAGACCTACGACCTGGGCCGGATCGGTCCCCGACACGCGCTCGGCGGACCCGCGTACGTGGAGATGGGCGACTGGGACGGGCTGGTGCTGGTGTCCCGCAACACCGTCGCCGCGGCCGGCGCCGCGACCCTGGCGGTGCGAGGCCTCGTCGACGGCGGGCACGTCCCGCACCTCCTGGTCGTGGTCTCCGACGGCGCGGGCACGGAGCCGAAGGCGGCCAAGGCGCGGTTCGACCTGGTGGAGCCCCGGTTGGCGACCGGCATCGTGCGGATGCCGTTCGAGGCCGGCCTGCGACTGGTCGACGATCCGACCGAGGTCAGGCTGCACAAGGCGACGAGGGCGGCACTGGAGCGGATCTGCGCCCTGCGCCCCGCCCCTCCGCGTGCTCGCGCCGGCCGTTCGACGATCGCCGAGTTCCCCCTCGGCCCGGTCCTGGACCCGGGCGGCCGAGCCCCGCGGCCGCAGGCCGCGGTCCGGGCCCCCGCAGGCTCGAGCACCTCACGCGGCAAGGAGATGTGATGCGAACACCCCAGGCGCTGCTCACCGAACACGCAGATCGCGTGCGGACCGGGCCGTTGATCGCCGCGCCGGCGCACGACACGCCCACGGTCGGCACCTCGCCCGGCACCAACGTCCCCGACTCGCCGCCGATCGAGCCGCCGGGGCTGGGCGCGCCGGTGGAGATGCTGATCGGATGGGGCAAGTGGGGTGTCCTGGTCTGCGGGGTGGCCGGCCTGCTCATCTGCGCCGGTCAGATGGCCATCGGGCGCCGTAACCGCTCCAGCATGGCGGCCGACGGCGCGACCGGCATTCCGTGGGTGTTGGGCGGTTTGAGCCTGGCCGGTGTCGGGACCGGTCTGGTCGGCCAGTTCTTCTCGGGAGGCTGAGCCGATGCCTGCCTTGCGCGCTGCGCCCGGTCCCCGCAAACGCCGACGGGCCGTGTGGTCGGCGACGGCGGTCGCCGTGGCCGCGCTCGTGGGCATGGCGCTCATGCGCGACGGTGAGCGGCCCCCCGAGCCGCCGCCCGCCTCGCAGCAGGCCGACGGGGGCGCGCAGGACACGGCGCCGGTGCCGAGGATGTTCGACGGTGTGCGATGGCGCTCCTTTCACGGGATCGACCTGCCCTACTCGCCCGCCCACGGACCCGGCAGGCGAGACGGTGAACTGGTGAGCGGTTTCGCCCGCACTCCGGCGGGGGCGTTGCTGGCCGCCCTGCACATCGGGGTGCGGGCCAACGCCCAGTGGGGGCCCGGGGTCTTCGAGCCGACGGTGCGGCAACAGGTCGTCGGCTCCGACGCCGGCCTGCTGCTGCTGCAGTGCAGGAACCTGTACGCCCGGCAGCGGGAAGCGGCCGGGGTCCCCGAGGGGGAGCCACTGGGAGCCGTGCAGGCCGTCCAGGAGGCCTACCGCTGGAATCACTACAGCGCGAACGAGGCGACCGTCGACCTGCTGACCGCGGGTCCGAGCGCAGGTGCGGGCGCCGGCTCCGACGCTGCGGGCGGCGGCATCGTCCGGGCGGTGACGCGCCTGCAGTTGGTGTGGCGGCGGGGCGACTGGCGCGTTGTGGCCCCCCCGGGCGGCGACTGGTCCGGGGCCTCCTCGCAGGTCGGCTCGGCCGCCGGTTACACGCCGTTCCCCGGTGCGAGAACGCCATGACCGACCTGGTGCCGCCCACCACGACCGTCGACACGTGCCCGGGCTCCCTCATCGACCCCGGCAAGCACCTGTGCAACCTCAAAACGGGATTGGAGAACATCAAGGATCCCGTCGACGCGGTCACCCAGCCCGCCATCAACGCCTTCGCCGGGACGATCCGTTCCGGTATCGCCTGGGTGTTCCGCGAGACGTTCATGGTCTGGTTCGGCCTGGACTCCATTCACCTGCAAGACGAGGCCGCGGTGTGGCGCATCCAGGAATGGATCATGCCGATCTCGCTGTCGGTCGCCACGCTGGCGGTGGTGGCCGCCGGCGGGCGGATGGCGCTCACCCGCAAGTCCCACGCCCTGGTCGACGTCGGCCAAGGCGTCCTCATCATCACCGCGACGGCGGGCATCGGCGTGTTCGTTCCGACGCTGCTCCTGGACTACGTCGACCAGTGGTCGGTGTGGGTCCTCAGCATCTCCACCGATCGGCAGGCCGCCGGGCGCCTGTACGACCTGCTGACGTTGACCGCGGCGACCACCGTGCCCAACGGGACCATCATCATCCTCGGCTCCATCATCCTCGTGTTGATCATCATCCAGGCCCTGCTGATGCTGTTTCGGCAGGCGGCCCTGGTCGTGCTGTGCGGTCTGCTTCCGCTGGCCGCAGCCGGGACGCTGGCCCCCTCCACCCGCGTCTGGTTCAAGAAGATCGCCGCGTGGATGCTGGCCCTGATCTTCTACAAGGCCGCCGTGGCCGCCGTCTACGCCACCGCCTTCACCATGATCGGCAAGGGCACCGACTCGCGGACGACCCTGATGGGCCTGGCGATGCTGGTGCTCAGCCTCATCGCGATGCCGGTGCTGTTGCAGTTCTTCACCTGGGCCACCGGCGCGATCGGGTCCGGCGGCGGCGGCCAACTGCTGTCCACCGGCCTCAGCGCCGTCGACGCCGTCGGGTCCTTCCGTCGATCCTCGGGGGGAGTCGGTGGCCAATCAGCCGCCGACCAGGCCCGCAACATGGACCTGGCAGGCAACGGCACCCCCAACGACCAACAGTCCACCCCGCCGCCGGGCCCCCGTCCGGTCCCCGATTCGACGCCGTCACCGGGCGGAGACGGCGACGGCGAGGACCCGACCCCCGTTCGCCTGGCCGTGCACCCCACTCCCCACGGTGGAGGTAACCCCGCCCCGACCGGCGGGAGCGGCGGGAGCGGCGACCCCGCCCCGACCCCGCCGACGCCCACGCCGCAGGGCGACGGCGACCCGCCGCAGGGCGCGCCCCCCGGCGCCGCCGGGCCGACGGCCCCCACCCCATCGGGCGCCGGGCATCCGCACTCACCGCAGATGGCGGGCGGAGCCCATCCGGCGGGCGTCGGCGTCGCCGCGGCCGCCAAGACGGCCACCGAGGCGGCGGGGCAGGCGACCCAGGCCGTGGATCCCGGTCCCGGCCCCGACGGCAGCAGGGACACCTGATGTCGGCGCCACGCACCTACGGCGGCTGGCGGCAGCGCCGGGGCATCGGCGTCGCCGGGCTGGGCAGCGGTGGAACGCTCCTGCTCTTGGCCGGGATCGTCGTCGTCGTGCTCACCGGATCCCTGGCCCCCCGAGCGCTGCTGTACGTCGGCCCACCCGTTCTGGCGGCCGGTGCGTTGACGTTCATCCGGGTCGGGGGCGTCTCGGCCGGCGGCCTCATCCTGCAGCGGGCCCGCTGGTCCTACGGATCCCGCCGGGGCTGGACGCGTTACCGCGCCGGCGTCGTCGTCGAACTTCCCCGCGCCTTCCAACTGCCCGGCGTGCTGGCCACCACCACCCTGCTGACGGCCGAGGACGGCTTCGGCGGTCACTACGGACTCGTCTGGGACCGACGCAGCGGGCTGTTGACCGCCACGCTGCGGGTCGTGCCCACCTCCACCTGGCTCGCCGACCGGACCGACGCCGATGGGTGGGTCGCCAACTGGGGGGCGTGGCTGGCCTCGCTCGGACACATGCCGACCGTCAAATGGGTGACCGTCACCGTCGACACCGCACCCGACCCCGGTGACACCCTCACCGACAGCGTCACCGCCGCCATGTCCCCGACGGCACCCACGGCCGCTCGCGACATCATGAGGCAGCTGGTGCAGGCGGCCCCCAGCGCGTCGGCCGACGTGGACACCCGCGTGTCGATGACCTTCGACGCCCGCGCCGCTCCGACGGCGCCCAAGGACCTGCTGTCGGCCGTCGCCGAGGTCGGCCGCACCCTCCAGGGACTGGAGTCCACCCTGGCGACCAGCGGCGTCACCGTCGTGGGCCGCGCGACCTGCGACGACATCGCGGGCGTCGTGCGCACCGCGTTCGACCCGGCGGCCCGCGGGGAGGTCAACCGAATCCTGGCCGCCCAAAGGGCGGGCCTGAGCACCGAGGGACTCGGCTACAGCGACGCCGGACCCGTCGGCGCCGAGGAGCACCCCGGCCACTATCAGCACGACGGCGGCATCAGCGTCACCTGGGCCTGGCACGAGGCGCCCCGCGCCAACGTGCACGCCGACGTGCTGGCCCGCCTGCTGTCGCCCGGGCCCTATCCCAAACGCGTCAGTCTCCAATACCGCCCGTTCCCGGCCGCCGAAGCCACCCGGGTCCTGGAGACCGAGGTCAACGCCGCCACCTTCCGGCGGCACTACCGCCTGCGGACCGGCCGCGACGAAACCGCACGTGACGCCACCGACCAGGCACGCGCCCAGCAGGCCGCCCGCGAGGAGGCCATGGGGGCCGGTGTCCTCCTCATGGCCCTGTACGTCACCGCGACGGTCACCAACGACACCCACCTGCCCCATGCCATCGCCGACACCGAGGCCTGCGCGGAGGCCTCCAAGATCCGACTGCGACGCATGTGGAACAGCCAGCAGGCCGGATTCGCCACCACGCTGCCGTGCGGGATCTGCCCCCCGGTCCTGGCACGCCACTGGCCCAACTGACCCAATAGACCCTCGAGCCCACCGGGAGACGACGTGCTCCACCGCCGCCGACCATCCAACCCCCCACCCGACAGCGGCGTGGAGGCCCGAGCCCAAGCCGAACCGCTGGCACCAGCATGGGGTTGGAGGATGCGCGACGGCGGCCGCGCCGTCCACGTCGGGACCGCTCCGGAATACCAGGCCACCACCGCGCAGGCCTGCGGCCTGTTCCCCTTCATGGCCGGCTCGGGGTCCCCCACCGTCGGCACCCCCGTCGGCCGCCACCAACTGTGGGGGGAGGTCGTCTGCCTGGACCCGCTGAGCTGGTTGCGCGCAGGGCTCATCACCAACCCCGGCATGTTCGTCCTCGGGCAACCCGGCACCGGAAAGTCGACCCTCGTCAAACGGCTCGTCACCGGCGTCATCGCCGCCGGTTCCCAGGCCCTCATCCTCGGCGACACCAAACCCGACTACACCCTCCTCGTCGAACACCTGGGAGGTCAGGTCATCCGCATCGGCCGGGGCATGGACCGCATCAACCCCCTCGATTCCGGACCGTTGGGCACCGCCCTGCGCAAGATGAGCGGCACCGACGCCGACACCCTGCGCTGGGAGGTCAGGTCCCGGCGACTGTCGCTGCTGATGGCCCTGTGCACCCTGGTCCGCGAAACACCCATCACCAACTCCGAGGAGGTCGTCCTCGGCCGCGCCATCGACCTGCTCGACGACCGCGCCACCGGCGGGCAGGACCCCACCGTCATCGACGTCCTGCGCACCGTCGAACAGGGACCCGGCGAACTGCGGTCGGCCGCGCGCACCGACACCCCCGAGGAATACCGCGCCCGCATCCGCGACCTGATCTACACCCTCGACCTGCTGTGCACCGGATCCCTGGCCGGCGTCTTCGACGCACCCACCTCCCGCCCCCTGGACCTGGAGGCCCCCGCGGTCAGCGTCGACATCTCCCGCATCGGCGCCGCCGGCGACAAACTCCTCACCGCCGCCATGCTCAGCACATGGGCGTACGGCTTCGCCATGGTCGACGCCGCCGCCGCCCTGACCGACCTGGACATCGCGCCGCGCCGCTCCTACCTCGGGGTCATGGACGAACTGTGGCGGGCGCTGCGCGGCGCGCCCGGCCTGGTCGAGTACGCCGACGCCCTCACCCGCCTCAACCGCGCCAAGGGCATGGCCTCGATCATGATCACTCACTCGCTGGCCGACCTCGACGCGCTGGCGACCCCCCAGGACCGCGCCAAGGCCCGCGGCTTCGTGGAACGCTCGGCGATCACGGTGCTGGCCGGCCTACCGCCACGGGAACTGGCACGCGTCCACGAGATCACCCCGCTGACGGGACCCGAATCAGAACTCGTCGCCACGTGGTCGGCGCCGGACTCCTGGCAGCCGGGAGCGCGCCACCCCGGACGCGGAAAATACCTCATCAAAACCGGTGAACGCCTGGGAATACCCGTCGAACTGTCCCTCGTCGGGGCCGAAAAAGCTCTCTACGACACCGACCAGGCCATTCGCGCCGCCCATCCCCCCGAAAACTCCCCCGCGAAGCGCGCTCCAGTGAGGAAACCCGCCGAACCAGAAAATAGATAGCAGCACCCCTCGGGATCATCCACGGGCCGCCCCGCTCACCGGGAACGGCTTCGTCGGCGATCCACGATACGCGGCCCGCGGCCCGCGGCGGAACATCCGCCCGCCCATCGAACCCCGACGTCCGGAGTCTGGACATGACATACGCGATAGGGCAGACCGTCGCCCGCACCGACTGGCTTCCCGGCCATGAGGTCAGCGGCCTTTCACAACATGGCGTGGTCACCGCGGCCAGTCCCTTGGACAACCGCTATGTCGTCCGGTTCATCGGCGGCCCCGAACGCGTCTATCCCGGCGAGGCACTCGACGTCGGAAACCACTTCGGCCGCCAGTGGATGGGCGGGGATCCTATCCGCGCGGAGATCGCCATCATCCAAAAGGCCGCAGAGACCGAAGTGTTCCGCACGCGAGGTTGGTCCCTGACCACCAGCCAGGACGCCGGTGACCTCACGGCGGAGTTCGCCCGATGGGCCGGACTGCATCCTCGCACCCTGGAGCAGCGACTGGCGCCCGGCATCGACGCCGAAGTCGTGCGCATGGAACATCGTCTCACCTTCGCCTTCCCCGCCCGCCTCGGCGAAGTCGTCATCGCCACACCGGCCGAGGCGCACCAGCGCGTCGTGGACGCCCTGGCGTCCTTGGCCACCCTCAAAGACAGCAAGAGGGAAATGCCCAAAGGCTCCACCGGGCAGGTCCTCGGCACGATAGGGCCGCTGCTCCAGCGATGGTACGGGGACCTGAACACCACCGACATGGCCCACCGCCTCCTGCCGCTCCTGGGAATGCACCCCACCACGGCGGCCGAGCACATGCCCGCGCTGAAAAAGGCGCTCACTCCGCATTCGGGCACGTCGTCAACGGTCCACACGATCGGCCTCGCCGCGCAGGAGTTCCCGCGCGGCGCGACGACACCGGTCGCGCCCGCGGCCGGCGCGACGACGACGAAGCGTCCCACCGAGCCGAACTCATCACGCACCTCGGGAAGAACACCATGACCTGCGACCTCGACACCGGAATCGGCCGACGGCCCCGGGCGGACGACCATGTCTGAGCCGAGCAGGGAACCGGTCTTCGCCGTAGGCGACAGCGTCGCGCGAGTCGGTGCGATCGATCCCGGCTACCTGGCGGACAACGCGTTCCACCTCCCGGTCAGGGGACTCGTCACCGCAGTGGCGTCCAGGAAACCGGAGATCTCCTACAGCGTCTGGTTCTGCGGCGGAAACGAACGCCTGGTGCCCGAGCGGGCCCTCATGAAAGCCCGGCACTTCGACGCCGAGTGGGCGGCAGACCCGAGTGAGGCCGAACGACTCATCATCGCCGCATCGGCCCATCTGCGGTTTCTCGAACGCGAGGGTGTCGCGCCCCCGCCGAGCGCAGCAAAGCCGCTGCACGAACGCCTGGGCGCGCTGGCGGCCTGGGCCGCCGTGCCCGAGGTCAAGCTGACCGACATGCTCCAGCCCGCCGTCGACGCCCAGGCCGATCAGGTCGCCCGAACGCGCAGGACCGCGATGTTCCCCCACATCACCCGCGGGGGAGTGGTCACCGACCCCGAGCAGGCGTGGCGGCTGCTGATCGGCGCGTACACCGCCTACCGCGACACCGCCCCACGCGATCGGGCAGACGTGAAAGGGCGGCTGGCGACCGTTTCCGGGAGCGCGGTGCAGGCATTGGCCGCCTGGTACGCCATCGACGACCACGTCGAAGCCCAATGGCGTCTGGCCCCTCGCATGGCGCGCGAGTCGGGAATGCTCGATGCCGCCGCGGTGACGATCCTGCAAGAACGTGGCGGACTGGTGCCCGACGAAAAGGTCGTGGCCGACGTTCGCCGCCATTCAGAGGCCCTGGCCGAATGGACGAACCTCTCCCAGGTGAGCCTTCGGGCCGTTCTCACACCGTGGGCCGAGGCGGCCGCCGACGCCCGGCACGCCGCGTCGACGGCCCGCCTGTTCCCATTCCAGACGCCTCTCGGAGAGGTCACCGGCCCCGAACCGGCCCAGAGACTGCTGATCCAACTCAACGCCATGCCCGTCACCCGGCGGGCCCCGCAGGGCTACGAACACCTCACCCACACCAGTCTCGGGCTGGCCCGACGACAACTGACCGCCACCATGGCCGACTGGTACGCCCTCGGGCCCCAACAACTCACCCGCCACCTGGGCAACCTCATCAACCGGCACATCGATTCCGCAGAGCCGGACGGCTCGGCCGCCACGTCCGGTTCGCCGAACGCGAAACGAGACGCCGACCTGGACACCCCGCAACAAGGCACCGCGCCCGGCTCCCGAAGGGACCCTGTCCGGCGCACCGGCGGCCCGCCGCGGGCGTCCAGGACCACACCGCCCACCCGCCGCCGGCCGCCCCAGTAGGAGACCTCCGTGACCAGTTCTCTCACCGATCGATTCAGCCCCGGAGACGGCGTTCACATCGTCGCCAGAAGGCGTTCCAGCGATCTGGGGATCCCTGCCGCCGGTGTCGTGACGGGCATCGGTTCCGACGAACACAGAATGCACGAGGTCCGATTTCCCGGGCGCATCACCGGTTCGTTCGCCATCGACGAATTGGAACGCGCCGCTCGTTTGGATTCCCGATGGGCGAACGGAGACCCGCTCGCCACCGAACAGGACATCATCGTGATGTCGGCACGGATCTCGATGTTCGTCACCGGAGGGTTGTCACCTCCCGCCGCAACGGTCAAGAGCCGGGATGAGCATCTCACCGCGTTGGCGGCATGGACGGGCATGGCACCCGACGCGCTCTTGAAACACCTCACCCCCGCCATCGGGGCCCACCTGTTCGACTTCCGCGATCGGCGTCTGGCGACGTTGTTCCCCGTCGCCACCGTCATCGGCGACATCAGCAGTCCCCTTGAGGCCCAGTCCCTGCTCATCGACATCCTCGCCAGCAGGGAACGCGGCCTCGATCGCGCCGGACCCGCGACCGACCCCCGCCTGGGCGACCGACAGATGCAGCTTCTGGGAGTCGAGCTGCTGGAACTCCTGAGCGCCTGGTACGGGGGGTCCCCCGCAGAGGTCCACCACGGCGTTCAGCCCGCTTTGGACCGCCTGACCCGCACCGACGTCGCCGTCATGCCCGGGCTGCGGGCGCCGACGGCGTCGCGGCTGGACACCCCCGCCGGGGGAGGGCCCCGAACCTCGCATGCTCCGGGCGGCTTCCCCGTCGACCGCCCCCACCTCCCACCTCCTCGCCGCACAGGACCCCGCCCATGAACCTGCTCACGAACACGGCTTTGCCCGGCCGCGCGGCACCGCGCCCCCCGACCATCGCCGACTGCGAACACCGCCATGGCCTCCAGGGCCTCCAGGGCATCCCCGGCGTCTCGGTGGGCCACCGCCCGCGGCCCGCCGGCCCCCCGGGCGCGATCCGGCGGGTGCGGCCGCACCGAACCGCGCCGCCGCCCGAACGCCGCGGCCCCTCGCTCGACGTGTCGCCGGCCTCGACCGGCCGACGCCCTCCACCGACCAGGGCGCGGCGCACAACCTTGGCCGCCCGCCCGGCGGCGGGCGGCTCCCCACGCAGGCGCCCATGACCCGCGCACTGGGACCCAAGGCGGGGTGGAGCAGCGGCGGCAACCCCGGCGGCTGGATCGTGCTGGGGGTTTGCTGGGCCTTCCCCGTCCTCTTCGTGATCGTGTGGGCGGCGGCCTGGCTGGCCTCGCTGATCACCACCGGGACGGTGGAGGGCTTCGGTTTCGCCTTCGTGCACCACGTCGTCGTCGGCCGCACCCGGCAGGCATGGCCGAACACCCCCACCCCCCTCGTCGTCGCCAACACACTGGCGCTGTGCGCGGCGGCCGCGGTGGCGGCCCTCAAAGCGTGGCGGCGCATCGACGCCCGCCGCGGTGATCCGGCCGATCCGGTCGCGGCGCTGGCCGACAATCCGGGGCTGGACGTCCTCAAACCGGACATGGCCTCCGCGCAGGCCCGCGAACTCCGCGTGTCCCTGGCCAAACGGTCCGGCCCCCTGCCCGACCACGACATCGGCCTGCCGCTCGGCGACCTCAAGCGCCCCGGCGGCAAGACCGGCCCCACGCTGTTCGCGTCCTGGGAAGACTCCCTGGTCACCTTCATGGCCCCGCGCAGCGGCAAGACCACGTGCCTGTCCATTCCCTACGTGCTGTCGGCCCCCGGCCCGGTGATCGCCACCTCCAACAAGGGCGACCTGTGGGCGGCCACCGCGCAGTCGCGCGCCGACGACACCGGCGCCAACATCTGGCTGTTCGACCCGCAGAAGATCACCTACCAGCCGCAGAAATGGTGGTGGGACCCCTTGTTGGGCCTGGCCGGCGTGGAGGACGCCCACCGCCTGGCCGGCCACTTCGTGCTCACCGTCGATGACGGCAGCAAGAAGGACCTGTGGGGACCGGCCGCCCAAGACCTGCTCGCGAGCCTGTTCCTGGCCGCCTCCTCCTCCGGCCGGACCCTGCACGACGTCGCACTGTGGCTCGATGAACCCGCCGTGCCCACTCCCGTGGAACTGCTGCAGAAGGCGGGCTTCAAGCTCATGGCCTCGGGCCTGCGCGGCGCACAGAACGGCGCCGTGGAAACCCGTGACGGGATCTATCAGACCGCGCGCACCGCCGCCAAGGCGCTGCGCGACGAAGACATCCTGGCGTGGGTCACCCCCCCGGAACAGCCGCTGCGCCGCTTCAATCCCGACGTCTTCGTCACCACCCGCGACGCGCTGTTCCTGCTATCGAAGAGCAAGAGTCCGGCGGCGCCGCTCATCGCGGCCCTCACCGACGCCAACATGCGCGCCGCCGAACGCCGCGCCGAACGTTCCGGCGGCCGTATCGACCCGCCGCTGGTGGTCGTGCTCGACGAGGCCGCCAACATCTGCCGCATCGCCGACCTGCCGGAGCTGTACTCCCATCTGGGGTCGCGAGGGATCATCCCGGTCACCATCCTGCAGAGCTACGAGCAGGGACAGACGGTGTGGGGCGAGCAGGGCATGGCCGCCTTGTGGGGAGCCGCCACCCGGAAGATCATCGGGGCCGGCGTCGACTCCCCGCGGCTGGCGCGTGATCTATCCACGCTCGTCGGCCAGCACGACGTGGCGGTCCGCTCCATCACCCACGGGCAGGGTCAGGCCTCCGAGCAGATCAGTCTGCGTCGCCAGGACATCCTCGAGGCGGCCGCCATCCGGGCACTGCCGCCGGGCTCGGCGCTGCTGCTGGCCACCGGCGGGAAACCGGCCCTGCTGCAGTTGCGCCCCTGGTATCGGGGGCCGCGCGCGGCGGAGATCTCCGCGCACATGGCCCTCGCCGAACGGATGATCGCCGACGCGGCCAACGACACCGCCGACCGACCGCGCAGGGGTCACCCATGAGCGTCGACCCGGGCTCCCCGGCGCCCGCGCAGGAGGAGGCGCCGCCCCGGCCGGTGTTCGACAACGTCGAGGAGTGGGTGCTCGAGCGGTTCCTGCCGATGTACCGGCGCACGCTCGGCGGCGAGTTCCGCTGGTGCGCCCAGTGGTGGCTTCACTCAGAGGCGGTCTCCCGGCTCACGGCGCTGTGGCGATCGTGGGAGGCCCTGCGACTGGAACCGGCGACCGGCATCGCCGACTGGTACCACTACCTGGACTCTCAGCTGCCGATTCTGCTCGGCGCCCGCGGCCCCTTCTACCAGTGCTCCGAAGACCAGCACATCGAGCCGCACCAGGCCGGCGCCGAACCGGCGCCCCCCGGCTACTGGGACGTCGCGTCCCCGCCGCCGGAAGCGGATCAGGGCCCTGACGCCACGGCAGAAGGGTAGGGACCAGGTGACCGCTCCCGCCCCCCCTGTTGCCGCCCCCGCCGACGGCCGCAGCGTGTGCGCCCGAACCGGTGTCGCGACCACGGCGCCGGCCAGGCCGCCGGGACCCGCGGATCGGCGCATGGGTCGCCGATCGGCGAGCGCCGGCGGTCCACGCCCCCGCAGGGAGCGCCCTGGGCCTCATCGAGCCGAGGACCGTTCCACACCGCAGCCGGGGCCCGCAGTCGCACCGCACCGTCGGGTGGGTCCCGCACCGGGAAACGATGACCGGCACGTCCTGCGGGCACCGCCCCGCCCGACCACCGTCCCGGCGACGGCGGCTCGTGCGCAGCCGACCGCATCAGCGCGGAAGACCTGAGGGAGCCGAGATGACCAAGCCCGCGCAAGAGGCCGAGACGCCGCCGTTGCAGCCGCCGGGGCCGGCGGAAGCGATGACATCCCTGTTCGCACGGTTCAAACTGCCCGACGTCGTCGTCCCCCCACTGGACGCCGAACGCTGGAACGCGACCCGACCGGACGCCTCAGCGGCCTGGTGGGCCACCGTCGCCTGTTCCACCGCACTCACCGAGGCCCTGGAAGGCCAAACCGCCCACCTGGTGACCCGACTCCACCGGCAGAACCGGCGGGTGCTGGAGGTGGGTGCCCTCAACAGGCAGACCCTCGCACACATCGTGGTGCTGGAAACAGTGCTGTCCACACGTCACCACACCACTCCCGGCGACTATCTGAAGGGACACGAGGTCGCGCGGGAGGTCATCGCCGAAGCGATCCAGCAGCGCGTGATCACTCGTGCCGCCCAGGTGCGGATGCGGGAACTCGGCGATGCCGCCATGCGAGGCGTCATCGACCATTTTGTTCTTTCGGCGCAGCGCTACACCTCGCTGAAGGGCATCGAGTCGCCCAACCCGTTCGCCACTCCGCTGCGGCTCGCGGCGAACGCCGCCGAAAACAGTCGAACCGCCGACATCGCGGCTGCGGCGCTCAGCCATCTCCTCGCCGTGTCGCCCGCGAACGTCGGGCCGCGAACGCAGCGGCTGCCGCCGGGAACACCGGTCCAGGTACTGACCGCAGAGGCCAGACACATCAGTGGGTTGATCTCCCATTCCCCCTCAAACGGAAAGGCTTACCGCATATGGCTTCCCGGCCGGAACTCCGGCGTCTTCAGGAGCGGCCGGTTGCAGCCCACGGCCGCCTTTCCGGTGGTGCCCCTGCATCGCCGCGTGGTGGCCGATCCGCTGACCGCTCAGAATCTGCTGGTCGCCCTCATCGCCTCGGCGCGGCAACCGGAAGAGCACACGCCGCGCGATCCACACCTGCGGAAGATGGACAGGGCCGATCAGCACGACCTCACCAGTGCGCTCACCGAGTGGAGCGGCCTGCGAATAGAAGATCTCTATCTCGAGCTGGAACCCGATATCAAGAACGCGGAGGCTCGAATGTGCGCAGTCCTCGACTCCGCGCCCGAAATGGTGTCGCTGTATCGACAAACTCGTCCTGCCGCCACTGCGGGAAGTCTCCCAGCACTGCGGGCGGAGTTCCCCCAGACGCCCGTGGCCGCACCGGCGAGCGGCCGGGGACCGCGGCAAAGGCCCACGTCGCAGGCGAACGAGTCGGCGAGAACACCGTCCTCGGGCCGGACTGCATGACCGATGGACGCGACAATCGGAGGTGATCTAGTGAGCTGCGACCACCGGCGGGCGCGCGAAGGCATCGACCCGAAATTCGAAGCCATCTCCGCCTACGCCGCCCACCCACCGCGCGAGCCGGCGGCCATGGGCGAAAACCCTTCGTTTTCGAGCAGCGGACCAGCATCGCCGGGCCCCCGGGACATGCGATGAGCACGCGCCATCCATCCGAGGAACACGCGATGGACGCCGTCGCGTCGGTACAACGGATCATCGACCTCTATCCGGCCCGGGACATCATCGTCGATCCCGGCCACTGGGAACGTCTGCCACCCGACACCGAACATCTTCGAACCCAGCGTTTCGTCCTGGCCGGATCTCGCGCCGAACGACTCGACCGGTTCGCGGTCAAGGCGATCGAACAGGTCGCGTTGTACGACCTCACCCAGCCCCTCGCGGACCGGGGCTCCATGCATCCGCCACCACGCGTTTTGGCCATGCTCATCGCCCTGGGCGAAGAAATGGACCGCCTGGGATACGCGGGCCCCCGCACGGACTATCTCGCCGGCTGGCGCGCGGCGATCGTCTTTGCCGAGGCAGTATGGTCCGACCTGCCCGCCATGCCGCATCACCGGCCGGACATCAAACCGGCCCTCGAAGGGATCTCGGCGGAGACCGCACGCGGAATGCGCGACTTCTTCGCGCACGAACTCGACTTCTGGCGGTCGATGTCGGACGCGTTCGCCCTGGGAGAAGCCACTGCGGAGGGCCGGCGGTCGCCCTTCGAGGAGCTGGCACACGAGGTCACGTCCCGCTTCGGATCGCCACCCACAACCGGAACGGGCCGGGTCGCGGCGCGGAACGCGCTCGAGGAGCTCCCCGCAGCGGGCCCCGACGTCGCCGGCACCGCCCGACCAGGTCCGCAACTGCGCAGGGGGCGTCCCCGCCCGGCCCACCTGTCCGACTGGCCACCGCATGCGCTGCCCGGATCACCGAAACGCCCGTGACCCCCGCACGCCCGCCGACCACGCATCCGCCGGACCCGGAGGCACGCGCATGTCGAGCGACGCCCCGCGCCGAGGGGCCCAGGCACCCGGCCCGCCGCACGAGCACCCGCACCAGCCGACGTCACCCTGCGGCCCCGGCGGCCGTAGCCGCCGCGCGGCCCGCACACGACGGGCATGCGACCCCGATGACCCACGCCCCCTAGGAGAACGCATTGCGTGAACAGGCCTTGCCGGCGCGAGCCGGCGGCGACGCCGCCCCCGGGCCGGTGGGCGACGTCGCCGAGCCCACCGGGCACGACGTCCGCGCCGCGTTGGAGCGGCTGCAGACCGCCTACGACTTGTTCCTGGAGGACTATCGGTCCTCCCACTGGGAAGGCGTCGAACCCGACCCCTACCACCTGCATCGTTTCCGGTTCCGCCTTCATCGCACCCCGCACCGCGCCCTCGACCACGAGGCCCTCCAGGTCATCGAGCACGTCACCGCCTACTACCAGGGGGACATGGCCCCGCTGCTGCCGGCGGAACAGATCGCCGCGCACGCCTGCGCCCTGGTCGCGGAGTTCGAGGTGAGAGGTTACCGCGGGCCGACCGTCGCCTACCTCGACGGAGCGGCCGAGGCGTTCCACATGCTCACCGGAGTCCTCCATCCCGACATGGGAAGTCTGCCCGGCCTCGTCGGGGCCCTGACCGACGACGCCTTGCGCGGCTTCTGCCACCAGGTCCTGTGCTTTTACGACAGCTGGCTGCGGACGCGCGATCTGTGGGGGCTCATCCCGGAGTTCGCCGGCACGGGCAAGCCCCCCAACCGCATCGTCCCGTACCTGCACGCCGTCGATGCGGAGATGAGACGGCGGGCGTTGGCGGCCGACCAGGACAGGGCGACGTGATGAGGGAGTCGCCTCAGCCGGGAGACAACGTCCATCGGCTCAACCTCTCGGCGATAAGCCCCATCGAGCTGCCGCATCGCGGCCAGGTGACGGAAAGTCGACCCACCGACAACGGGTTGATTTCAGTGTGGTTTCCGAACGACGTGATCGTCGGCCTTCCACCTGAGGTGCTCGCACCGGCACCGATATTTCCCCGCCTGGCCATCGGAGATGGCCTCATCACCGACCCGCGAGAGGCACGCGACGCCGTCTTGAGCCGCATGATGCACATCCTCATCAGCCAACAAGGCCACGTCCCCCCGCATCACAGAGCGCAAGCCGACGAGCAGCGCATATCGATCGCGCTGGCCACCTGGTCGCAATGGCCCGTCACGAGCCTTCGCCGGAACATCGTGACCGAGGCCCTGATGCGCGTTCAGGACCATGTTCTGCGCGCGGAAAGGCTGTTCCCGATCACCACCCGCCTCAGCGGAAAGGTCGTGAGCCTCGACCACGCCATTCATGTCTTCGTCCCGTTGGAAGCCAACATCAGACTGGGCGGTTACCGCGGAGAGTCATTTCAGTACGCGATCGACGACCACGATGTGCTTTTGTCGAAAATAGCGGAATGGTTCGGCGAGGACAAATCCGTCATGATGATGCGGCTCAACGATCGCATCCAGCGGATGGTCGGAATTCTCGGCGGCTCGCCAGCGGCCCCGGCGGAGGACCGGCCGGCGCCGGTGGGGGCCACGTCATCGCGCTCGGCCCTCGGGCCCGGCGATGTCGCACCCGCTCAGCCGGACTCGGGCGCCCCCACGTCGTCGGCTCTGGCGGCGCAGGACTTCCCCTCGGCGGCACCGGCGGAACGCAGGCCATCCAGGCGGCCGCGCCGATCCGCGGCCGCGCCACGGGCACTGCCCCCGGCGCCCGACGGTCCCGCACCGGGTCAACGCCCGGGCTCCACCCCCTGATCCCCGACGCCCAGGAGTCCCCATGAGCACGGCATCGTCGGATGCGGTCCGCCATCTCTTCGAGCGTTTCGACGACAGCCCGCCGAACCTTCCCGGTTCGGTCTGGGCCCAACCCGGCCTCGACCCTCAGGTGCTGTGGCACAGCGTCGTCGAATACGCGGCGGCCACTCCGGAGCAGTTGGAAAGGGCGGCGTGCCGGCTGTACGTCGAGTTCCAGTTGCTGCACATCTCAGGGCTGATCACGCCCGAAATGGGAAGCGCGTTGCCGTCCCGCGCGGTGGCCATGCATCGGGCCATGGAGGCACGCGGTCACCAGGGACCATCCGCTCACTACGTGGCCGGGGCCCTTATGGGAAGTACGACCGGGTCGGTCGGCGCGCGAGAAGTGGTCGACATCGGGTCCGCGCCCCAGTACTACCTCGATCATGTCGCCAGAACCCTCGACAACCTGACACCCGAGGCCCGCCGCGGGTTCGTCGACGCAATGTCCTATGACGCCTTGAACATCGGCGGTGACCGTGACATGTCGCGCTTCTTCGCGAGGGTCCTTCGGGGCGCCGCCGCACGCGAGGACGGATCCTTCACCTCGGAGACGGCCGCGGCGGTGGTCGGCATCGTGAAACGCGCCCTTGACCCGCCAGGGTCGCGGGAATCGGCTGTCATCGAGGTCGGCGACACGGTTCGGGTGTCGGGTGGGGGCCGCCACGGCACCGGCATCGTGGTGAACACCTCCCTCGACCTCGACCCCAGAAGCGAGAACCTCCTCGGTTTCGTCCATCACGTCCGATTCGTCGGCGACACCGAGCACCACGCCTACGGAAGGCATCAACTGTCGAAGGCCGATCCATTCCCTCGGCAGGAACTCGACCGTGGAACGATTTACTGCCCCTTGGACGCGGAACAACTGCTCATCACCTTGTACGGGGCTCACAAGGCGGGTCTGGACGCAGGGGCGCCCCTGCGGGAGAGCGATCACAGCGACCTCGGAAAGGTCGAGTTCGCCCTTCACACGTGGAGCGGCATCACGGTCAGCGCCCTGACCGATCGGATCGCTCCCGCCGTCGACGTCGCGGCCCAGCGGTTGAGGGCCGCCATGGCGGCCTCACCGGGCCTGCACACCCTGCACCATCGTTACACGGCCCGCCCCGGGCGACCTTCCGAGGCGACCACGCCCGACAACAGCCACGTCCTGGACTTCACCGCCGACCCCCCCTCGACCGGTTCCCGGGGGCCGCGCCATCCGCGACGGCCACCGCAGGGGCCGCCGCCGAGCCTGGGCCAAGGCCCCGGCGGCCCAGCACCGCCCAGATGACAACACCGCACTGAAACGTCGACTGACGCCACTTGAACGGGGTCGGACGGGAACCTGCGGCGGACGCCGGCCCACACCACTCATGGTCGGGAGCAGAACATGATCACCCACCACTTCCTGGCGGAGGCGTTTCGGACCTTCCACGGGCTGCTCGGCGGAAGACGACCCATTCCCGGCTCCGCCGAACTCGCCCCGCCGCATGAGCACGCCTTGCGATTCGCCGTCATCAAGTACGCCATCTGCGACCATGAGGCGCTGGACCGGGCGATCACCCACACCGACCATGAACTCCACCGGCAGTCATCGACGCGAGGCAGGGTCGATTCTCGCACCACCGCCCAGGCGCTGGCGGTTCTGGCGGCACAGGCCGTGCGAGGAGGCACGCCGACCCGGGGCTACCGTGCGGGTCATTCACGCGCACTGATGCTGGACGGCGAATTGTCGGTAGCGCCGGCGTCCGCGACCGGACTGACCTACCGGTACAGCCGCGATCTCGGCTGCGCGGGCCTTCGCGGTTTCGCGGACACGCTGACCGCCGTCGCCCCCCACAGCACGTCGGTGACCATCCGAAGGCGCACCCACCGGCCGCACCGTGACGCCCTCGACCTGGTGAACGGCCTGATACGCGCCCGCCGAGGCCCGGACGAAACATCGGCCATCGCCCTCGGCCGTCTCGGCGCAGGACACAGCCCACACGACGAACGCCGCATCGGCGACGCGGTCCACATCGACGCCACCGCCGGGCGAGGCGTCTCCGAGGCCGCCGTCATCACCGCGATCTCCTACGACCCCACCTCCACCGCCACTCATGCGGGAATACCCGCCGCGTATTCCCTGCGTTTCGCAGGTCGTACGACACCGGTGCGATACAGCGGGCCGCTCACCCCGGCCAAGCCCTTCGCCGAGATCAGGCTCGAATGCGGTGACATCACCGACCCCATCGGCGCCGAGGAAGCGATCCTCGTGCTCTCCGCGGCGCTGAGAGGCGGCACCACGCCGTCGGACAGAGACATCCACCAACACGACCTTCAAAGACTCCTCACCGCATTCGCGCAGTGGGCCGCCGTACCGCCCGACACCCTCATCGGCCGCTTCGAGTCCCGACTTCCCGGCGTCATCGAGCGGCTGGAGAAATTCACCTCACTCGCAGGATGCGGGCCGGTCGGGCTGTGGACCGCCGCACAATCGGCCCAACTGGCCACCGCCAAGGACCACAGCGGCCGACGGGACAAGGACTACCCGGCCCGCCTCGACGTGGGCGTCCCGGCGAGCGAGACCGCCCCTCGACCCGGCCCACGGCGGACAACGCCCACACGCAACACCGCCGGCGGCAAACACGCCAACGGCGTCTAGCCCTCCCAGCCGTAGCCCCTCCCTCGTTCAACGAATCGCATGTCATCCCTGGAGGACACCGTGGACGACCTCGGCCACCGCCGTCCGGCGGCCATCGACGCCGGCGCGGCGCTGATCACGATCATGACCGCCCACGACGCCACTCCCAGGGAGTTTCGCGCCGAGCACTGGGCGCACATCGAGCCCGACCCTTATCACCTCCAAATATGCCGATTTCGCCATCGGCATCACCTGTCGGCCCTGGACAGGGACGGACTCCGACTCGTCGAGGACGTCTGCGCCCACTACCTGGACGAAGCCTTCCACGGAGACGATGTGAACGGCTTCGGTGCACCATTTACGGCGACCGAGCACATCGCGGCTCACGCCATCGCCCTCGCCGAGGAGTACGAGCGCCGAGGCCATTTCGGCCCCGGACCCGGCTACAACGCGGGAACCGCCGACGCCCGCCGACTGCTGACCCGCACCGAGCCGTTGATCGACTCCGAGCATCTGGCGGCCACACTCGCGGGCCTCGCCGACGAACCGCTGCGCGGGTTCACCGACCAGGTCCTGTGCGCCCACGAACGCTGGACGCGTATCCGTGACTACTGGCACGCCCTGGTCGACCTGACGTACCCGCGAGCCTCCGGGAACCCTGCCGCCCCACTGCTCACCGGCATCGACGCAGAACTGCGGCGACGGGCGATCGTGCACCCCCCGCCCCGTCCGACGCCCGGGCCCGACCATGTCCCTGCGCCCCCTGCGCAGCCAGACGCAAGCGCGAGGACCGACTCCCTCGCATCCACCGGCCACGGTCACCCACCTCCCCGCGCGGCCGGCGCCCCCAGCACCGGCACTCACCCCACGCCCCCGGAGATCGACCATTGAACGCTCCTCTTCGGATCGGCCACACCGTTCGCCGATGGGAACGCTGTCGGCCTCCCACGAGCTGGCGCGTGGTGATCTCGCCCGCCGAAACGCCAAGACCCGGCCGAAGGGGCCGGGATTCGTGCGCCACGGCTTTCGGCGACCACGCCCGTGGACAACCCCCGAAACGGCCAGGCACGGCCCTCCGACTTCAGGCCATGCCTGGACCTCGTCGCCGCACCCATGTGCCGAGTCGACACTCGGCGGACCTCACCAACGAGTACCGCCGGCGCCGCGCAACGGCGCGGACGCCAGGGATCGCCAGGACCGGGAGGACACGATGAAGGGCATTCGAACGCCCCGGACGCAATCCACCGCGACATGCATGGGGGCCCTCACATGGCCGGTCTAGAGCCAGCCGAGGCCCTCAACCGAATCCACGCACGCCTCGGCGTGCCGGCCGACATCAGCGGTCACGGCGCCGAGGGCAAACTCGACCGCCCCGCCCTTGCCTACTGCCTGCAGGAGTTCGCGGCGGCGCGCTCGCAGGACCTGGACCGCGCGGTCGTCGACGTCGTCACCACCTACCACGACGCCGCCGGCGCGGGCACTCGGGACTTGGGGCCCTTGATCGCACGGGCGGCGGCGCTGGAATTCGTGCTCAACGCCCGGCAGCACCCCGGTCCCAGCCGCGGTTACCGGGAGGGCCACGCGCAGGCCCAAGCCCTCAGCCAGGTCTACGGCGGACCCCGAGATCACACCCCGGTCAACGCGCTACGCGACCACCTGCGCGGTGCCGACAACGACCTGCTTCGCGGGTTCGCCGACTCCATCGTCGCGTTCGCGATGGCCCACCAGCGGCTCCTCGTCCGCACAGAGGCCCTCGGCTTCCCCAATCCGTTCCGTTCCCTGCTGGAAGCCGGGCACCATCTGGTCCAGCACCTGCCCGACACCGCGATGCTCATCGCGGTCACCCTGGGCCAACTGGCTCGTCCACCCGAACCACATCGCCCTATCAGGGGCGACCCGTTGCGGCCCGATCTCGGCGTCGGAGACTCCGTCTTGATCATCGACGGCGTCCCCGGACGCAGGGGCGGCGTCAACGGCATCATCACCTCGGCCTCACATCTGTCCGACCCCGGCGCAGGCGACATCACCCTGCCGATCTTCACGGTGCGTTTCCCCGGGCTGGAGACGCCGAAGTCGTACTCGGGCCCGGACCTGGAGCCGATGGCCCCCTTTCCCGGTGTTCGAACCTCGCGGGGAAATGTCTCGAACATTCTGGAGGCCGAAACGCTGATCATCTCCCTGGAGGCGGCCAAGGTCGCATCGTGGCCGGTCACCTCCGGGCCGCGAGAGCGTGTCGATAACGCCGACTTGATCCGGCTGAGGTCCGCGCTCAGCGCCTGGTCCGCAGTACCCGTCCTGGGCCTGCACCGGCGCCTACGAGAACAGGTCATCGCCGCAGCCGAACGCATGACCGTCGTGATCGACTCCGCGGTCTGGCTGCCCTCGGCCCTGGATCACGACCAACAGGCCGTGAGCAGGAGCGCCGCACGATCTGCGGGACTCGACACGCCGCAGGCCCCCGAGCCGCCGACGGCGTCCCACCGAAGGGCCCAACCCCGCAGAGGAAACCCTCCTTCCAACAAGCGCCGCGGGCCCGCAAGGTGAGGTCCCGCAGCCGAGGAACCGCGCCGGTGACGAGCGCCGCCGGCCGGTCCGGCGGCCGCTCCTCGGCGGCCCGCGCGATCAAGCCGCGTCGTCTCCTCCGTCGGAACTCCGAGCTGCGGCGGATCGGTGTTTGGCAGTGGACGTTGCCGGCCCTCGCAGCCCGCCTTCCCGACGCCCGAACCCTCGCGGTACTCGGCCCGTCACCGGTCGGCATCCCCGCCAACCGCATCCCCAAGTTTCGACGCCGCCAGGGCCCTCGCTCGTTTCGGCAGTGGCAGACCGCGTGCCGCCCCCGGTGTCCCTGCGGCGAAGACCCGCCCCCACAGGGTTGAGCCCGTCGGCGTGGTCGGCGCGCGATCGGACCCGGCTCCCCACCACCATCCCTCCGGAAATGAGGCAGCATGACCCAGCCAGCGCCGGCTCGTGCCGTACACGACCTCTACGAGCGTGTTCAACTCCCGCCGCCCGATCTCCAGTTGTCGGGTTGGACCGATGTGGCGCCCGACGGAACCACCTTGTGGCTGGAGTTGATCAGGCTGCTCGGCGCCCATCCGGATGCGCTGGACCGCGAGATCCTGTACACCGTCGAAGATCTCAGGCGCCGGACCGTCACCGGCCACTTCACCGACTCTCAGGTGCTGGCACGCGCCATGGCCGTGGAGGCGGTCACCGAAGTCAGCGGTCACGTCATCGGCCCCGGCTATCTGCACGGCTGGGACACCGCCGACGCCGTCCTACCCCCGCCGGCATGCACGATGCCGTTCGACGAAGAGATCTGGGTGCTTCGCGACTTCACCCCGGCGGCTTTGAGAGGTTTCCTCGACGCGCGATCGTACACAGCCCTGCGCCATCAAACCGAGGACGCCGAGAGGGGGGTCAGTCGAGTCAACCCCTTCCGGCCGGCGTTGGAACTCGGCGTCACCGTCGCGATCGAAAGGCGGATGCTGGCCGAAGGCACGTCGGAGGTCTCGACGTTCGCGTTCATTGAACGGCACGCCACCTCTACCTTGGCGAAGATCCTTCCCCTCTCCGCCGCGGGCGATGACCACGAAAACCGTTCAGTCGACCCGTCATCGCCGATCGGTGGCACGGTGTTCGTTCCCGGTCGAGGAAAGGGCGTGGTTTCCGCCACGCCCACATCGGCGATTGCGGCCTTCGCCCGTCACAGCGAACCCATGTACCGCGTGTCGTTCTTCGGCCATCCATCGGCCGCCGACGTCCCGGCCCCGCAGGTCCGACCGACGGAACGGTTCACCCGCCTCGAACTCCACCAACGGGACATCACCTGCCCGCTGGAGGCCGAAGAGACCGCGTTCGCCCTGTTCGTCGCCATGCAGCTCCAGGACGTGGTCGCCCCCACATGGAGGCTCAAGCAGATACGCGATGAGGACATGCAATCGCTGATCGACAGTCTCTCCACGTGGACGGGGCACAACCCCCGCGATCTCGCCGCGCATTTTCTGCGTCGCACCGGGAGGCGGGCTCGGGAAATAGCTCGCGCCACCCCGAACCTCTCGAAAATCTACCTCCCGTTCTTGGTGAACGGCACGGCGGCGCAGGCGGAAACGCCGCGGACCACACGCATGGACTTCGGGGCGCGTCACCCATCGTGCGATCTCCTTCAACTGCGCCCGCCGGGTGAACGTGGCCATCGGCGTAAGAGTTCGCCTCGCCGAGGGCCCGGGGGACCGCCATCGGCCCGCAAGAGCCGATGACGAAAGCGACGCGGAAGGAGCATGAGGACATGCGGATCGCACCCGTCGGACGGTGGCCGTCCACCGCGCAAGACCAAATGACCACGCGGTGTTCGGGGCGAGGGACCGTGGCGTCGCGAAGAGGCGCTCGTGGCCGTCGCGGAGGGGACGCGGCGAACGCCTGCGACTGGGCGCCTCGACGACGCGGCATTGAGCGGATCGGCGATGGATAGCTCGATCATCGGCGCCATCGTCGCGATTCACGAGCACGCCGGGTTCTCCGTACGCCCTCACCGGTCCCCGTTTTGGCGGAGGATGCTGTCCGAGTGGGTCACACCGGACCGCGAAGCCGTGCGGCAAGCCGTGATTCAGTCGATTGCCGCGGACACCGAACAACTGGATCGGCTCGTCATTCACCTCATCCAAGATATCGCCACGTTCGCCGACACGGCGTCCCCCACTCCACAACAGAAAGAACCTCGTTCCCTGCTCGCACGGGCCGTCGCCTTGGACGCCTGCCTGGCGGCCCGCGGTCACCGCCGACCGAGCGAGCACTATCGGATGGGTGCACTGCAATTCATCGCCGTGGCCAACTCGCCGGACCTCGGCGGTCAGTGGCGCGATGACGCCGTGATCCAGTGGATGTATCAAGCCACCCCGGACACGCTGCGAGGCTTCATCGACGCATGCGCGGGCGCAGCGGCGACCTGGGAGGACACCTCAGGTCTCGGCCGCCCCAACCCCTTCGGTCGGCTCCTGCAGGCCGGTGCGCAGATCGCCCGAGGATCACCGACGGAAATCGACGCGGCCGCCATCGTCAGCGAACTCACCCCACCTCTGCGACCGTTCGGTGCCCTCTCCAGGGATGCGTCGGCGGACCGTGCAGCGTTCACAGGCCCGATCAACGATGCCGTCTGCGTGGGAGACACCATCGCCGTCACCAGGACCGGTACCTCCGAGCGGCAGACGCTGACGGGGCTGGTCACCTCGGTCCTCGAAGGGAACCGCCCGCTGCTGGCCATCTGGCATCCCACCAGGCAACAAGCGGTCGATATCGGCGACACCCTCCCACGCCCGGCCATGTCGTTTCCGACGATCACGTTGCCGCTCGGACGGGTCGGCAACCCCGTGGAAGCCTTTCGCCGCCTGGTGGAACTGACCGCGACCCGGGAGATCATCGGACCTCGCGGCGACACCGGCATACAGGCGGGTCCGGGCGACGATCAGGCCATTTTGGTGTCCTCCCTCAGCGGATGGTGCGGCCTTCCCGGCGAAAAACTGCTCGAGGAGCTCCAGCCCACCGTCAAAGCCGTACGAGCATGGGTCGAGACCGCGCTGGACACCGCGCCCTACCTGGGAGAACTGCACCGCCGCTACCCCGACTCCGGCGCGGTGGCACCGTCCTCTCGAGACCGGGGGGTCGACTTCCCCGGGCCGGTCGGCGACGCCGTGAGGACACGCCCCGCTTCAGCCAATCCTCAACGGGACGTGTCACCCGCCTCGCCTCCGGACTCCCGCCGGCACAGACCCGGACCAGGGCGCACTTGAACCACGGACGCGATGCCCCCAACGTGCGAGCCGCACCCGGCCGACGACAACGCCGGCGTGAGTACGCCTGGAGACGAAGGCGCGCCGGAGCGCGTCCCGTTCGGACGCGGAGATGACCGTGGACGGCGAAGAGGGCTGGCTCTCATCACCACCGAACGGTCCCTGGGCCTTCCGACCTGCCTGCGGCGTACGGCGCGCCGAGACAGCGCCCGTCACCGCCCGGGGGCCGGGCGACAACCCTTGCCGGACCGCCGGGTGCCTCACGCCCACCCCCGCGACGCCGCCCGAGTCCGGCGTAGACGTTCCCGAAACTGCGGCGCACTATGGAAGTGCAGGCATGCTCGGGTGGCGGCCGACGCCAGTGGCCTCCTCGAAGGGCCCACGACGGGGTAGTCCCCGTGAATCACGACCTGGCCTCGGAACTCGACAGCCTTCCGCCCCGGCCGCACGAATACATCGAGGCGGCTCCATAGCCGGCGGATCGGCTGCACCGCAAGGTTCAATACATCGCATGAGCACCGGGAGATCGAATGTCCGTCACACCGAGCGATGAAGTGAACGGCATCGCCCCCGTGCCGCATGAGGCGGCGTCGATCGCTGAGAATTCGAACGTCGACTCGAGCGACACCGATCCCGTCATCGTACTCCTCGGCTCTGCATACACCACCGAGATCGAGGCCGAAGAGGCTCTGCGAAGGATACTTCGAGCCAGCTGGCAAATGGCGGAGCGAGGCTGGCTGGATCACGTGGTCCAACGACAAAGTATCGAGTTCAGATTGAACGGGGACGCCCTGAGCCTCGCTTTCCACCTTGCGCACGGCGAACTCCTGGCGACAGTGCAGTCTGCAACGGTCGCGCTCTTCATCATCGACCAAGACGACCTCGACCACCCCAACCCGGTCCACATCCTGGCCAAACTGACCGAAGCACACGCTTTTCCGCCGATTGCGCAGCCGCCGCGGCAGCACCCCGATCCCCGAAGTCGAAATGGCGTCTCCGACCCTATGACGCCGTCCAACGACACCGCCGCAGCGTTCGAGGAGCCGATCGGCCCGAGGACCGACAACCGCGCCGGCGGTCAAACGGTCAACGCCGTCTCACAGGTGCCCAGACAGCCGTCAGGGCAGTGGAACGGCAACGACGACGCCGCCCCGGCCTCGCACCCGAGGCCCCGCCATGCCACGGCCCCGGCGTCGCCCACCACCGCGGTCACCTCGTCACCGAACGCGCACTCTGCGACCCGATCCGGCACACCACGTGACGCCATCGAGGCGAGCTACGCGCTGTTCAACAGAACCTACCGAAACGCCCTCGATGGCAGGCCTCCACCACGCGGCGAGATTCCAATGAGGTCCATCCCCGCATCGGACATGCCACGGGACCTCCTACCTTTGTGGGAGCCACTCGCCCAGGCCGCCCGCATCATCGGAGAAGACCGCGGCAGTCCTGAATGGCAGGGAATCAAGGCGATCTGGAGGGCCACCGTCGCGGTGGGCGGCGTCATGCGCGGCGCGGCGCGCAGGTATGGCGCAGAGCTGTCAGCCGAGATCAGGGAAACAGGACGCTGGCGAACCATCAAGGCACGCGCCTCCCATGGCATACGCGCCCTCACGCACAGACTTCTCCGCAAGAATGCTGGAACGAATCGCCGTCCCCCGCCGTGGCGTCGTACCTTGCGGCGGCTCTATCGCTTCACCGGCGATTACGCGGAGCGGATGCTCGGGACACTGCCGTCGCACATCACTTTGAACAACCCGGATGACATCAGGAACGCCACCGCACAAACGCGCATGCGGCTCCTGGAGACACCTCCAGGGAGTCAGCGAAACCCGCCCGTGCCTGATCTCACCGGAATCGACGGCCCGTCACCGGACGTGCGGTTCCCCGCTATCCCAGACCTGAGCACGAAGGTGACGACCGGGGTGGCCAGGCTGCAGCGGGCCCTCGGGCTGGTGAGCCGGCAGGGAGCACATCCCCTCGTGGACACAGGACGCCGGATCATCCTGGAGAGGGTCGGCGAGATGGCGAGCTTGACAACGGACGCCGCGAACCTCAGCGCTCTCATCGACGAGGCGGGCAAGGGTCCCCGACGCCACGTCGGCCGGCTGGCGGTGGAGGCCGCCCAGGTCGTGCAACGGCGGGCCGAAGACCTCATCGAGGAGATCTGGGAAGAACTCGAAGCCATGTGCGCCGAACAGACCCGCGCCGCCGAGGTGACCCACGGCCGTGACTCCGAGGTCTGGCATGCCCTACGCCTCGTACACCACTGCGTCGCGGAAACCCTGGATGATCTACGCGGATGGCTACCGACCGGCACGGCCCCTATGCCCCTCGGGCGCTACGACGGCATCACCACGGTGACGCCTCTGAGGGACTTCACACCCGACCGCCTCGGGCCACCCCCCAGTGATCCAGGCCCGCAGCCCGGCCCACGTCCAGCGCAGGGTCCCCCCACACCGGTTCCGTCACCGTCGCCGCCGGGCGCCGCCCCCGGGACCTCATCGTCGCCGAACGAGCCACCGGCACGGCCCCGGGAAGATGTCTTGGTCGCGGGACGAGGGCGACCGCCCGGCGCGACCACAGCGGCCGACCTTGCGAATCTGGACGCCCCCGTGAGCAGCCCCGGCCCACGGACCGCGCCGCAGCCCGAGCCCCCGCGCTCTCTCCCCAGGTTCCCCTTCAGAAAACAGGCGACCGCGGCGCGACCGACGCCTCCACGCAGTCAGCCGCTCTCCTCGCAGGGCGCCCACCCCACCGGCAACCGCCCACCACGCTAGAACGGACACGGGGGCCACGACATGAACGGCACGGACCGCCCACAGACCATCGGGAACGCGCGGGCGAGCGCGGACGGTCAGATCGCCGGCGACGGGATCGAACCTCCGAGTTCGTGGCCGGTGAGTGTGCGCGTCGCCATCCTCGTCGAGGCACCCTTGGTCACGGCCCTGGCCGTCCTGGGCGGCGTGGCGTCGTTCCACACGGTCCGCGACGTGGCTCGGCCATGGTTCGGGGGATGGGCCTGGGTCGTCCCCGTGGGCATCGACGTGGGAATCATCGCGTTGTTGGCCTGGGACCTGCTGATGGAGTACCTGAACATCGCTTGGCCGGTGCTGCGGTGGGTGGCGTGGACCTTCATCGGCGCGACCATCTACCTCAACGTCACGGCTGCGCGCGGTGAAGACGCAGCGGTCGTCATCCACGCGGCGATGCCGACGCTGTTCATTGTGACCATCGAGGGAATCCGTCATCTCCTTCGGCGCAGCGCGGGCTTGACCGGCCGGCTCCGGATCGAAGGGATTCCGATGTCACGTCGAGTGCTCGCCCCCTGGTCGAGTTGGGCGCTCCACCGTCGGATGGTGCTGTGGCACATCACCACCTACCAGGATGGGTTGCGCCTGGAGTACGAGCGGCTACAGACGGTCTGCCGCCTGCAGGAAAGTTACGGGCGGTGGCGATGGCATTGGAAGGCGCCGCTTCGTGAACGGTTGGCGCTGCGGCTTCACCCGGCCCAGATCACAGCGAACGTTCAGCGTCCCGCCGCGCAGCATCCGGGAAGCGACGCGGCCCGCGGCCCTGGCACGGACCCGCCCTTGGCGAAGAGATCGGACACCGGCCGGGCGTCCACCGCGGGCCGGGCCGCCGGTGATGTCTTCCATCCGCAGGAAGGGAACGCCGCCGCAGGCGACACCATGTCCATGCCCGCCACGTCGCCACCGGCGAGGGCCGCCGTTGCGGGCCGACATGACAGATCGTCGCGGCCGGGTGCGGCGCAGACCCGCCGGCGCTCGGTCCCGGCGAGAGGTGGCGCGCCCGAGGGTCGCGCGCCGGACGAGCGGGACGCGGCCCTGGTGAAAGCCGCACAGAACATCATCGCGGTGTGCCGCAGCCAGGGGATTTCCCTGACCCAGTCCGAGTTGGGCAGGAGACTTCGTGAAGAGGGGCATTCCATCGCCAATGGACGTCTGGCCTGGCTGTCCGGCCAGGTCGACCCGCCCCTGAGACGCTGAATGGTCTCAGCCCGCGCCGTCGAGCAGCCCATATCTGCCTCATTGTGGAAAGTGGTGCGGTCGGTCGGCGACCACCACGGCCAAGTGCACGATGATCGACGGCGATAGACGGCGGCGCTCCGGCGTGTGCCGCGTGTGCAGCGGCCGGCCGCCGAGTCGATCACCCGGCTTGCCGCCAGCCGCTCGAGATTGGACGACATCTCAGTGGAATCGGCTGATGCAAGTCGGCTCGTAGAGACGGACCGCCGGACACAGCCCGTCCATGCGACCATGCCACCGAGTACCGGTTCCCGTCGCCGCGACCGTGATGAATCGCCGGATCGGCACATGTGTCGACGTTCAGAACGCCGACGCGGCGGCTCGTCCTCGGCCACGTCGACGATCACGTTCGACGCGGGCAGTGTCACCGTCGCGGGCGAATGTGACCCATGGTGGCATCCGAAGCCGGCGGAACGCGGCACAGGCGAGGACTCCATCCCGGCCTTTCAAGGTGACCAGAGGCCGGCCGGCATGATCACCCGCGGCCGCGGCCGCGACGGCGATCACGGCCCGTGTCCGCGAGCCGGATCCGGTGGCGGGCTAACGCCATGTTCATGGTCTACGAGTGTCGGTCACGAGTACATCGGCGACCGCGTGCACCTCGCTGGTGGGGCCCAACACCTGGCCGTCTTCGCTGACGAAGGCGAAGGTCGACCCCGCGCCGATGCACAACACACGGACGCCCGACACCACGAGCTCGAGGCGAGGTTCGGTCCCCATGTGCTCAAGCTCAGCGAGCAGGGCCAGCAACCCGTCACGGCGGCGTTCGGCATCAGTTCCGCGCCCACGGCGTTGTGGGTCGGCTGCATCAGGCTGCCGAATCATGCGTTCTACGCCTCTTCTCTCACTGTCTCCTCCAGATGGATGCCGCTCATCGTCACCCATGGCTTCCTGCTCGTCGATGGCAGGCTGCGGTGCCCACGGCCACCGTCCCCGTGCCGCAGTCGGGCTGGGGGCGTCCTTCGTCTCCTGCTGCGCGCAGGCTTGTGTGCGTCACCACCGGGCAGATCCCCCCGACCTCGGCGAACGGACACCAGAAGCGGATGCTGAGAACGATCCGTTCCGGTGGAGTCAAAGGACGGAACATAGACGGACGATCGCGCCGAAGGATCGCGAGATCTTCCCCGCACGCTCACCGATCGATCCCCAACTGCACACCACGTCGTCTGACAGGTGGACTCACCACGGCAAATACCGTCGTCAGAGGCCGGCTGGGCGCCGTGGCCTCATCCGGCCAGATCGACGAAAGTCGAACTCCCTGCCCGGTGCGTTGTACAGCCGGGCGGCCGCGTCAGCGGGTGGCGATGGTGGCGGTCCTTCTTCCGACTCCTCGGCGGTACGGGCCAACTCCCGTGGTCCGGGCTGTGGAACCCGGGACACACCGCGGTCGCGCCCCGCGTCGCCCGGTGAGTGAATGTCACGGCGGACCGACGGTCCGGTCCTTGAAGTTCGTCCAGTGGATCGACGCCGCACTCGCCCACACCGGTGCCTTGGACAAGGCCGCCTGATCACCGACGAGACACGCTGCTGGTGGTCGCGGAGACCCCGGCGGCCGGGGAGTGGCGGCGGGCGGTCGGCGAATCCGGCCGTCGCGGTCAGAGGGTGAGCGGCGGTAGCTGACCCGGGACCAGTGGTGGGCGGATGGGAAAGCTGGTGGGCTGGGACCGTGATCCGGCTCCGGTCGTTCTGCGTCTGACGGGGCATGAGCCTGCCGAAGGGGTCGCCTGCCTCGGTCCCAGGTCCGGCGACGGTGTCCTGGCGGGGTCGACGGTGGGTGCGGTGGGCGGCCGGTGCGGCCGCGATCGTGTGCCTGCTGCTGGTGCTGGTCGTGCTGCTGTGGCCCGCCACCGCCTGGTGGGTCGAGCACGTTGACGGGGTCGACCTGGAGGGCAAGGGCGCCCCCTCGGGCAAGGAACGTCAGGAGGTCCTGGACAACGCCCGGGCCCGGATCACCGCGGTGGACACCGGGCTTCTCGCGGCGGTGGCGATCTACTACACCGCCGCCACCGCCGCCTCCGCGCGTCGCACGGCCCAAGGCGCCCATGAGAGCGTCCAGGCCGCGCACCGCGCCGCCGAGATCGCCGAAGAGGCCCAGCGCAAGACGTTCGAGTCGCGGCAGAGTTCACCGGCGGCACGGTCCACTTCGGGAAGACGACGTTCTCCGGCGGCGCAGTCAACTTCTGGGACGCGGCGTTCTTCGGCGGCGAGGTGCCCTTCGACGCGGCGGTGTTCTCCGGCGGCGCAGTGGATTTCAGCCGTTCCCGAGGGTGGGGCATGCCGCCTTCCGGCATCCCGGTAGATGACCATGGCAACCCACCCGAAGGTGTAGCGCTGCCAGGAGGTTAGAAGTCACCACCACGCGGCCGGTCATCGATGCGGCCCGACGGTGGACGGCCATGGGTGGCGGGCGGTCCGTCATCGTGGTGCGCGGAACGTGGGAGGTGTGTGGTCGATCCAATCCACGTCAACGCGCACGGTGGAAGGCGGGCACGGCTCATGACCATCCGGATCGTGAATGGGTTCTGCGGCGGGCGCGGGGCCGATGGCTCGGCATGCTGGGGGGCCCGCCTGCCCGGCCTCGATCGGTGCCTCGCTCACGCCGGTGAGCCGGCCGGTGAGGCGTTCCTGTCCGGCCTGGCTCCCGGCGCGGCCGTCGACATGAGCGGGGTGCCCTTCACCGAGGATCTCTTGGACCGGCTCTTCGACGCCGTTCGTGGCCCCCATGCCGACGGCCTCCCTCTCTTCGGCGATGCCCGAATCGGCAGGGCGTCGTTCGCCGGAGGCGTCGACTTCAGCCTGGTGTCGTTCGCAGGAGACGTCGACTTCCGTGGGGCGGCGTTCTCCGGGGACGCCGACTTCGAGGGGGTGTCGTTCCCCGGAGACACGGACTTCGGTGAGGCGGCGTTCTCCGGGGACGCAGACTTCCGTGAGGCGTCATTCGCCGGGAACGCCAGGTTCAACGCGGCGTCGTTCTCCGGGGGCGCGCACTTCGGAGGGACGTTGTTCTCCGGGGACGCCGACTTCGACATGGCGTCGTTCTCCGCAGACGCAGACTTCGAGCGTGTGTCGTTCGCAGGAGGCGCCGGCTTCCGTGGGGCGGCGTTCTCCGGGTACGCCTACTTCGCAAAGACGTCGTTCGCCAGGAACGCTGCCTTCGTCTGGGCGAGGTTCGCGGGCGATGCGACGTGGGCGTCATGTCGTGTTGTCGGAGTCTTGTCGTTGGACGGGGCGGTGGCCGAGGGGGAGGTGATGGTGGAGGCGGCGGCCGGTCGGGTGTCGGCCCGGGGGCTGCGGTCGTCGGGTCGGGTGGTTCTGCGGCTGCGTTCGGCGCGGGTGGGCGCGACCGGACTGGTGTGCGCAGGGCCGCTTAGCGTGCACGCCCTGTCCAGGCCGATCCCCGGCACCCCGGATCTGGACGGCTCGGGCGGGGTGGTGGTGACCCCGTTGCGGGGGGTGGACGCGGAGTCTGTGACGTTGACGGACGTGGACCTGAGCGAATGCCTGTTCGCCGGGCTGCACCGGGCGGACCAGATCCACTTGGACGGCGACTGCGCCTTTGCCACCAGCCCGGGGAGACGGCGGCGGGTCCTGGTCGAAGAGCACCATTGGCAGGCCCAGCGCCGTACCGCCCGCCGCGGCGGCCCCGGCCCCTGGCGGCCCGCCCACGAAGGTGTGGAGGTGGTCGGCCCCCGAAGGATCGAGGTGATTTAACGACAGCTCCGCAAAGCCCTGGAGGAGGGCAAGAACGAGCCGGGCGCGGCCGACTTCTACTTCGGCGAGATGCAGATGCGCCGCGCCTCCTCCCGGGGCGCCGACCGGGCACTGCTATGGCTGTACTGGTCCCTCTCCGGGTACGGGCTGCGCGCCCGCCGCGCCCTGGCCTGGGTCCTGCTCGTCGCCGTGCTGAGCATCGCGGGGATGACCGTGTTCGGATTCCCGCAGACCGCCAAACAGCAGAGGGCCACCGGGACCATCGCCACCCCGACGGGGCCCCAGGCGATCGACCTGACGATCCAGCAGTCCGAACCGGTCATACCCCTGGCCGAGCGCCTGGAGAAGGCCGCCGAGGTCACGGTCAACGCCGTCATCTTCCGCAACCCCGACGCCGAACTCACCACGCCCGGCCGCTACCTCAACATCACCGTCCGCGTCCTGGGACCGATCCTGCTGGGCCTGGCCATCCTCGCCATCCGCAACCAGGTCAAACGCTGAACCGTGGCCGCCATCGAGCGCCCGGTCCGCCCGCCGTCTCCGGGTCCGGCGGGGTGTTCGGCGGACCGGCCCATGGACGACCATGCGCGCGGCAGCTCATCCCCCAGCCCCGGCCCACCGCTGCCACCGGCCCGACCAGGGGAGGTCGAAGTTCATGATTCCCGGGTCTCTGGCCGAGACCCCGGGACCGGCTAGGCGAGCACGCTGTGGAGAGTGGAAACGACCAGGCCCGCCGCGCCGAACGCGAACGCGGTCGCCCCGGCTCCGAGCGCAGCCAGCAGGATCACTCCCCAACGCAGCGGCAGCCGTTCGGAGTCGCCGCCGGAAGGCTCGGGGTTCCGTCGTACGATGGACATGCTCGTCTCCTTACTGGTCAGAGTGGTGAAGAGCCGGCGAAGACGGCTCCGGGTGCCTCCGGAGCCGTTCGCGTTTCCGCGTAACGGGTCGTCTCGCCGCCTCTGCGGACGGGGGATCTGTCCCTGTCCGCCCTCCCAGTTTGGGCCTCATCCGGTAGCCTCGGAGGCGAGCGGATCAACGCTTTGACCCGCACCCGAGTCTTTATCTAATAAGGACCCGATACTCATATGCGGGTCAAAGCGTTGGGGTCAATCTGAATCGGGGTCGCCTTGCCCGAAGGTCACTCTCCGGCCGTCGAGCCGCCTCTGGCGCGCCGACTCCGGCGCATTGGCGAACTCGGCCAGTACAAGCAGATGACCCAGGTGAACAAGGCTTTGCGGGAGGTTTGGGAGGAGTCGGACGAGCTGCGGCCGGATCGTGTTCTGCTGCGGACGGGCTTCCTGCTGGCCGAGGGGAACGAGCGCCGGCCACCCGCGGCACCCATGGTGCGACTGCTGAATCCGCGTGGCGTCGCGCTCAGGTTCTACCTGTTGGCGCTCTTCGAGGCGCAGTGCCGTCTGCGGCCCGGGCAGCCGTGGAAGAACACCCGTCCGATCTCCGGGCGCATGGGGTGGCGCGACCTGATCGCCGTCGACACCGCGTACGACCGCCAGACCGGGTCCTACCAGCGGGAGACCAAACAGCGGCGGGACCCGGACTCCTGCCGGGACCGGCAGATCCAGGGTGCCTTGCGGTCACTGGGGGAGGGGGAGGAGCAGGCCCTGGTGACGGTGCCGTTCAAGGCGAACGGGCGGCATCGGGACTACGGCGCCTTCGAGTTGATGAGCGAGTCCGGACGCGGAGGGGTACCGACCCCCGACCACTACACCGTGCCGGACCCGAGGCCCGGAGTGATCGGCATCCCGATCGAGTTCTTCCTGCACGGCTGGGTTCAGGTCCTCCACCCGTCGGAGATCGCCACCTGGCTCATCCTGCGGCACCTGCGGTGGCGGCACCCCCAAAGTCACGACAGGGCCGGCGTGTTCCTGTACGGGCAAACACGCGAGGAGATCTATCACCTGCGCAGTGACAGTTACGAGGACGGCTGCCGCACCCTCCTCGAACTCGGGTTGATCCGTGAGGCGCGGCCCATGAGCCCGACGGGCGGTCACTGGCCCCTCGACCCCGCCGTGTTCGCACCGCTACCCGAGGTCGATGAGCACGGCCGGGTACGGTACCGGCCCAATCGATTCCAACTCCTCGACGACGGACTGAAGCGGGACGCTCTCACGACGAGCTTGAAGGAGTTCACACTTCGACAGAAGGAACAGGAGCGGAAGTCGCCCTGAGCAACCTGCGGAACCCTTTGAGGGACGCCCTCAACCCGGAGCACCAGTGTTTCCGCCGCGTTCGTCATCGCCTTGGCCGGTCACCTGATGAACCACATGGTCCAGTGCGCCCCCATGCACGGTGATGGCCTCAACTGCCCGCGTCGCCAAGTACCCGGGTTTCTGCATTTTCTGCACACGTTCCCACTGCCCGAGCGCGAGGATGGACGGCATGACAAGCGCAGGCGTGTGTCGACTGTGGGTGCAGGCCGGCTCCGGGATGTGGTCGATGCTCTGCGCCGCCATCGGCGGTAGCGCAGAACGGATGTGCACCGGTGTCCTCGTGCCGCGGGGGCTGTCGCTACGAGCCGAAGTGGGACGGTTTCCGGGCGATGGCCCTGGTCGACGCGTATCGCGGGGTGCACCTGGCGTCGCGGCGCCTGGCCAGGTTCAACGACGCGTTCCCCGAGATCGCGCTAGCCGTCCATGACCAGCTTCCGCCGGAAACGGTGGTGGACGGCGAGATCGTCCGATGGGACCCGGACGGCCGCCTGGACTTCGCCGCCCTGCAGCGCCGCCATGTCGCCGGGCGCCGCCGGGCCAAACTCGGGCGCACCGAACCGTGTCATCTCGTGGTGTTCGACGTGTTGGAGTCGCGAGGCGTCGATCTGCGGGACCGGCCGCTGCGCGAGCGCCGCCGGGTCCTGGAGGACCTGCTCGGCGCCGCGGCGCCGACCGCCCTGGTGGTGGCATCGCCGCACACCGACGACCCGGCCGAGGCGCGGGTGTGGTTCGACGCGCTTCTCGCGCTGGGCATCGAGGGCCTGGTCGTCAAGGGCGCCGACGACCCGTACCGGCCCGGCCTGCGCACATCGTGGAAGAAGGTCAAGCACCGCGCCACCACCGAGGCGATCATCGGCGGGATCACCGGCGCCCTCGCCGATCCCGAAACGCTGATCCTGGGCCGCTACACCGGGTCCGGGCGGCTGCGGGTCGTCGCCCGCAGCACCCCGCTGCCGCGAACTTGGCCAGCACGGGTGTCGGTGGCCAGTTCAAGTTCCCCGCTGGCGGCCACTTAGCGGGGAGTTATCTGGCCGCGCTCTGATCACAACACGTGGCGATGCTGGAGTCGAGGATCCGGTCGGGTTCGTCAATCCCAGTAGTTGAAGAGCGCTTCGCCAAGGGTGCCGGGCCGCCAGTACTCGATGTCCTCTGGCAGGGCCTCAGGCCAGGATGCGGGATCGAGTGGGCCATTCAGCTCGGAGGGCGTGAGCACCTGAAACCCGGGCAACTCACCTAGGACCGCCGCCAGCGCAGGAACGTCGACGAACGTCAGCGCGCCCGACTCGCCGACGCCGGACACGGACTCGAGGGTCCGTGGCTCTGCGACGGCCAGTAGCGTCGAGTCGCGCGTGCAGACCACGGCGATCGTTCGATCATGATAAGCGATGAGCCCCTGGTGGAAGTTGGGCGTCACTCCATCGACGATGCGGAACTCGACCACCTTGCCACCCGTGCGACGGGCAGCGGCGTAACAGGCATGCCGAAAGTTGCGGATGTCCGCCATCCGGTGATGGTAACTGCTCGCCGCGTCACTATCGGTTACAGCGACGATGCAACGGGGGGTGTCGGTAAGAGTCGTGCAACCAGGTACAGGGGATTGAGTTCGCCCAGCTCAGCAGTGCCCTACTGATCGGTGGGGAGGCATCCGACGGCGTCTTCGAGGTCGGCGTGGGTGGGCAGGGTGTACCGGCGTGTGGTGTCGAGTCGGGCGTGGCCGAGTAGCTCGGCGACGACGACGATGTCGACGCCCGCGCGCAGGAGGTTGGTCGCCAGGGTGTGGCGCAGGATGTGAGCGGACAGGGCGAGGGCGCCCGCGTCGTCGACGATGTCGGCGTCGGTGGCGAGTTCGTCGATGAGCTGGTCGACGGCCCGGGTCGACAGACGCCCGCCGCGTCGGTTGATGAGCAGGGCGGGGTTGTCGGGCGCGCCGGGCCAGGATGCGCGTTCGGTGCGCCACTCGGTGACCGAGGCGCGGGCGGTGCCGTCCAGCAGTGGGATCTCGCGGGAGGTCTCGCCCTTGCCGGACCGGATGATGACTTTTCCCTTGCGCGCCGACAGCGGGACGTCGTTGTCGTCGAGGGCGACGAGTTCGGCGATCCGGACGCCGGAGTAGAACAGCAGCCGGCCGATGGCGCGGTCGCGGGCGAGGGGGCGTCGTTCGACGGCGCGCAGGTATCGCTTCTGCTGGCGGGCGTCCAGGGCGCGGGGTGCGAGCTTGGGGGCGTCGTCGCGGCGGACGACCGCGGGGCCGAGGCCGAGCTGGGTGAAGAAGTGGTCCAGCGCGGTGAGGTGGGCGTTGACGGTGTTGGAGGCGCGGTGCAGGACGGTCTTCATGTGGGTCTTGTAGTCGCGGACGGCGAAGTCGCGGTCGTGGGGGTCGGTGAGCGGGTCGCCGTCCAGGCCGCTCCTGTCGAGCCAGGCGAGGAAGGTCCGCACCCGGGAGTCGTATGCGCGGCGGGTGTCGCCGTCCAGCGGCGCCCGGGCGAGGGACTCGGCGTAGGCGGTGTGGACGGTGGTGAACGCCTCGGGTACCGCTTGGTGCTGCCGCCCCACATAGACCTCGCAATATCAGAAGTGGTTTCGCCGGGCTAAGCGTAGTCCAAGGCCGCGATATCAGAAGCTGGTCCGGTGGGATGCTTCTGATATTGAGTAATATCAGAAGCATTCTAAGGAGCCTGCATTGGCCGGACGCCGGACTTGGCGCTCACACGGTGTAGTTGCCGTGCGCAGGTTGTCCGGTTGCGGCCATGGTCGACCGCAGCCGTTTCGAGTCATTCAAAGGGTAGTCGCGCTCGTGTAAACTGCTGCCATTAACAGAATCTTGTGTTACGCAATGGGGTCTGTAAGGCTGGCCGATGCCGGTTCGCTCGCGTTCCACGGCAGGACGAACAGGCGATTGGGAGAGTGTTTCCATGCCGGGATCAGGTGGAGTATTGCATGGATGGGCGGTGCTGGTGTTAGTACTGGGCGGGCTGCTTCTGGCCGGTGGCTGCCGCGGAGAGGCCCAGCCTGAGCCACCGGTGGTGGGCGGTACCGACACTTTTACATCTCCTTCAGTTCGGTCGGTGGCTGTACCGACATTGCGAAACGGCTTGGAAGCCCGGCAGGTGGAACGGGCGTTGAAAGCGTCGCTGGACGACCCAGGGGATCCTCCAAGAGCTCTGGCGCTGGGGGCGAGCGGAAGTCGACTGGTGATCAGGCGGAAGTCCGGGCGGCTGGTGGTGTGGGATTTGGACCCGCTGCGCAAGGTCCGCGACATTCGGCAGCCCGGTTACGATCCTGATTCTGTTGTGCGACCCTTGGCGATCTCCCCGGACGGCACGCTGGCCGCCAGCAGTACCAGCGATCACGTACACGTCACCGACCTTCGTACCGGCACCCAGACCCACTCCTTCATGATTCCACCCGATCCGTCGTCGAGAGGTCTGGATTGGGGCGCTGAATCACTAAAGTTCCTCGATGGGAGGCGCCTGCTCATCTACCGCGACGGTCATAAAGTCTACGATCTGTCCACTCGCCGGGTCATTTCGCTTGAGGTCGACCACGGAATCGTTGACGATGTGGTGCTCGGCGGCGACGGCGTAACGTTCCTTGGAGTCGGAGCTGAGCCGCGGACGTTCGTCGCGACCTGGACCGACGGCTCCGCCCGACCGGCCGTGGTGAACTACGACTTCACGCGTGGCCGGGATGGCACCAGCCAGGACAGTCCCGCCAGTCAGATCATGCCCGGCGGCAGGACCGCTCGTCTTATCGCCAACAGCTCCGAGGTGATCATATGGGATGTGGCCAGCGGCCGTGAGGTCGCCACCCTACGCAGTAGATACGGCGTCGGGACGCTTCTCGACCTCCCCTCCGGTCTGATCGTCAACCTCGGCTACACTTACACTCGGACCAGTTCACCGAGCGCACTCGAAATCTTCAGCGCCGATGGTCGGACACTCGGCCACCAGATCATCGATTCCCGGATGGTCACTGATTCGATCCATGCCGACCGGGGGAGCAGGGGCGCCTTGGTGTACACCTCCCGAGGCCTGCTGATCATGCTCACACGACCGTTTCGTAGTACCGTTCATGACAACTTCGGAATCCGAGTCCTGGAGTTGCGCTGACCCCTTTCCAGGGGTAGCGCACGGGTCAGCCGAATGGGTCGGCAACCGGCTTTTCGTGGTCGTGCCATCCATCATACTGCCATGTGTACTGGCGCTCGGCGGGGGCCGCAGAGGTGCGGAACGGCTTTCCATGATCGTCGATCTCGATCGGGCGACTTTTGCCGTCCACGGTCAAATCGAGGTGAAGCCGCCATTCGATCACCACGGGCCGGCGGGTGTAGGCGGTGATATTGAAGACTTCGGTCTCCGCCTTGGCAAGAGTGAATCCGAACGGCTCCCGGCGTCCCTTCACCAGGTAGCGGGCGGTCGGTCGGGCCGAATCCAAGTCGATCGACAAGTCTCGAGGTGACGCGGAACCGGCGGAATCACATCCCACCCCGACCACCGCGGGGGATGGGTGGACGGCCACGATTCGCGCGGTCAGACTCGAGATCAGCACGCCCTTTGTGGAACGTCCCTGCAGATCCAGCCGTACCCTGGTTTCTTCCGAGTCGCTGCCACCGAGCCGCAGCGCCCACGACCGAAACCCACCTGAACACATGTCACGGCGCGGTACTGGAACGGCCGCCTGCGGGCGGGCTGGCACGAGCATTCTCATCGACGTGTCCGAGAACGCCGGTATCTGGGCTGGATCATCATGCAGCCGGATCGCCACCGGCAGCGACCGACCCTCGATCACCTCGTCGCCGCCCATGGTCACCACCACCCCGACCACCGCACTGATCACCGCTGCCCCGAAGGTCACCGCCAACCACGTGCCACCCCGCCTCAGCCCACTCCAGCGGCTTGCTGGCTCGTCGGCCTCCGATTCAGGAGACGCCTCTTCCCGCCCAGATTCGGTCTCGTCCACAGAGATATCCCACCACATAGCAGTCTATTGGTGGTCGAAATGGATACCTGAGACTCAGTGCATGCCCTGTGGCCGGCCGGCCGCGCCGGTACTGTCCCTGGAGCCCCAACATGGTGCCCCGCCCGGACCATGGGCGATATAGGGCCGTGAGCGGCTCGGGCCGCAGGAAGATCGGTGAGGTCCAGGCGCCGATCGGTGCGCAGTCGGAGCTCTCCATACGGGGTCATGTTGGTGTGGAACAGCGGCGTGAGGCCACGCCGGTCGGCATCGGTGAGGACGCCCTCCCACTCAGATAGCGCGAGGGTGTCCTGGATCATCAGGGTATTGATCAGGCCGAGGGCGGACTGAAGGATGTGCAGGCACAGCATCCCGAGCTCTTGTTCTTCGCGTCGGTTAGAGGCGAGTTCGCCGCGTTTGCCGAACTTGATGTAGTCGTTGACGCCGTTGTAGTTCTCCACCACGTTCAAGCCCGATTCGGTCTCCCGCTGAAGATCGCGATCACGGAGCCAGCGGGCCAGGAAGATCGTGCGCTGGGCGCGGCCGACCTCCAGCATCGCCGCGTAGGCTGGGTGGGTGGTCTCTGAGGTGAACCGGCGCAGCAGGGCTTCGGTCGTGGCGGTGCGCAGCCGGATCGCGGTGGCGTACTTCATCAGGACGTCGTAGTTGTTGGTGATGATGTCCCACCGGATCGGCCTGGTCAGCGCGGCAGCGAGGAGCGGGTAGGAGAAGTCCTCGCCCTTTCCGGGCAGGTACAGCTTCATCTTGTTGATCTGCTTGAACCGGGCGACCAGGTCGAAGTCCAGCGGCCGGGTGATCCCGAACCCGACGAACGAGGCGCCGTGGGAGTCGACGAAGTTGGTCTCGACCTCCATGTCGGTGCCGTGCCGCATCGCACCTTCGACCATCGCGTGGACCTCGGAGGCCGAGCAGCTGATGGGCTGGGAGTGGACGGCCATCGCCCCGCCGACCTCGACCGTCCAGTAGATCAAGACGCCGCGTTTCGCGCGCCGGTAGCGGGAGTGCCACTCGGTGGAGATGTTCTGGTCGAAGGCGGAGAAGTGGGTGGAGTCCGAGGCGACCGCGGTCGTGCCCTCGCCCCACAGGGCGCCTGCCGGACGGCGAAGGTCGCGTTCGCGACGACCCGGGCGACTTCGCGGCAGGCCTCGACAGTCAGGTAGCGGCGGCGCGCGTACCGCAGGTCGTCCTCGGTGTGCGGGTGGTCGCCGGCGGCGACCGCGCGGATCCCGGTCCCCGTCCCGTAGGCGTAGATCAGCAGCAGGAGCCGTTCGAACAGCACCGCCGGGTCCAGGTGGTTCTGCGTCCCGGCCGGGGTGACGATGCTCAAGCAGCCCGTCCGCAGGGCCGTCTCGGTGAGCATGTCCATCAGCGGGACGACGCCCCACCGGTCCCGGATCGCCGTTCCGCCTCAGGCAACCGATCTGGCAGGCCGGTGACTCTCCGGTCTCGCCGCGGCCCGACCTGCCGACGCCACCGTCCACCGCAGGCTGATTCGCGCGACGCTGGTGCTTCCGGCCGTCACCGTCCTGGGAGGTCGTGTGAACCGCAGCACCACCGTCTCCGCGTTGGCCGGCGCGCTCGTCGTCGGCTTCGTGGCCATAACCGGATCGGCGGCTCCACCTCCGCCGCCGGACGCCGATACCGCCCGCCAGCAGCTCGACGAGATCGCCACCGCGCCCGAGCGGCCCCTGACCGGCTACTCACGGGACAAGTACCCGCACTGGACCACCGTCTCCGGGACCTGCAACACCCGCGAGACCGTCCTGAAGCGTGACGGCGAGAGCGTCGTCACGGACGCCTCATGCGCCGCCACCTCCGGCACCTGGACCTCCCCCTACGACGGAGCCGTATGGACGGCGGCCTCCGACGTCGACATCGACCACATGGTCCCCCTCGCCCAATCGTGGCAGTCGGGTGCCGACACCTGGACCACGGAGCGGCGCCGCGAGTTCGCCAACGACCTGTCCTCGAGCCAGTTGTGGGCGGTGACCGACAACGTCAATCAGGCCAAGGGCGACAAGGACCCCGCCGAGTGGCGGCCGCCGCTCACCTCGTTCTGGTGCACCTACGCCAGGTCATGGATCGAAGTGAAGCACAGGTACCAGCTGGCGTCTGATGAGGCGGAGAAGACCGCACTGGGCGAAATGCTGGACACCTGCTGACTGCTGCCGGGGGGGGCCACCCCGCCGGCAAGGTGAAGGGCCACAGTCGGAAGAATCGTCAGTTACTAGGCAATTCACCCAAAGTTGCGGACGGTAGTAAAGCGACTTTCCTCCGTGATGAATGGGGTTGACCTGCGAGAACCCCACCAGGGCGACCGATGCACTTGCATCTTCACGCGCACCTCACCGGTTCCGCTCCACGCTGTGCACCAAGTGCTCTACGTTTCGGATCGTCCGCGATCAGCGGTGTCCATCGGCGGCCGGCGCCAGGTGGCCGCCGTCTGGCGCGGGCCGATCCCCGGCCGCCCTCAAGCGCCGGGGTGGGGAGGGCCTGTCCTGATGGACGGACCCGACAGGGGGACCACCGAGGACCGGTGGATCCTGACGATCTGCCTGCTCGTCGAGCTGATCCAGCTCGGTAGCGAGATCGCCGGGATCGTCGGCGGGATCCGGTGGTAGCGGCCTGAGGGCCGCAGGGCCTGGTACCGCGCGCGGTGGGACGCTCAAGCGGGTACCAGGCCCTACCTGCGGCCGAATCGCGCCGTTGAGTGCAACTCTCCGACCAGCCCCTGCATCGTAGGGCGTCTCCCCCACGTACCGCGCCGGGTTCACCCGAACCTCGCCAGAGGGCAAGGTCGTGTGACGCAGACCCTGGGCATCCCGATGGAAGCCGCCGATCATGGAGGCTACGTCTCGCCCCGAGAACCAGCGCCGGGGCCACATCTCACAGTTCTTTGGCCAAGCAGATCAGGAAGTCGCGGGATTCATCCGGCGGAAGTGCAGCTCGCGAGGCCCGGTCGAAGGCCGCCTGGTGGGGTGCGACATCTTCAGGGAAATGGCCGCCGACGCTGTCCTTCAGATACACCATGTCGGGCAGTGCGCCGGGCATGCACAGCAGCGTCGTCCGTACGCCGGGCGGAACATGGCCAGTGAGCGCCAAGGGGCTCACCTGGATGCTCATGTCCGGGTCGTCGGACAGGCCGACCAGATGCTCCAACTGGTCACGCATCACCTCAACACCGCCCACGGAGCGCTGGAGTGCCGCTTCGTCGATGACGGCGCGCACCGTCTGACCGTCGGAGACGGTGCGTTGGCGGGCGATGCACACCTCCACGCACCGGTCCAAGTCCGCACCCCTATTCAGGTTGGTGAGCAGGGCGCGGGCGTACGCCTGCGTCTGGAGTAGGTCGGGCACGCAGTAGGCCTCGTAGACGCAGATCGTGGAGGCCAGTTGTTCGACCTCCAGATAGGCGGCGCAGTCAGCGTCCACCACATCACCGAACGAACGCCACCAGTTCGTCGCCTTGCTCTGGCGGGCCAGGTGAACCAGCATCATCCGATCGGCCCACTCAACCACCTGATACAGGTCAGCCAGCTCCATCACCAGCGGCACGAGCCCGGCGTGAGCCTTCCCTGCCTCCACGTTGGCGAGCCATTCGGCGGGGACGTCGACGCGGCGGGCGGCGTCGTCGAGCGCCAGGGCGGCGGCGGTGCGCAGCTCGGTCAGCCGCCGCCCGAGGAGTACGAGCATGCTCATGACTTCACGGCGAGGCCGCACCACACCGGCGTCCGCTCGCCGTCGCCGGTGGGTGGGATGTGGGTCGCCGGGTCCGGGTCCGGCAGCCACTGGTCGGGGTGGACGAGCCCGGGTCTCAGCAGCTCCAGGCCGTCGAAGAAGCCGGCGATCTGGTCGCGGCTGCGCAGCAGGTAGGGCAGGGCCCCGGCGTCGGCGTAGGCGCGTCCGGCCTTCACGACTTCGGGTGTGGATTGGTCGAACTCGTACAAGGCGAGGTAGCTCCATGGCGGGAGCGCGTGGATGAGGGTCTGCACTATGCGGTGGGCTTCGGCGTAGGCGCCGTCGGGGTCGGTGAAGGCCGCGCCTGAGTCGTCGGGGTCGACGCCGATGTGGCCCAGGACGCCGCCGAGGATGAGCGCGATCGGGTGCCGGAAGTCCAGCAGTTCGCTGGCCTGCTCCAGGAGGGATTGGGGGTGGTGCAGGTCGGCGTCGACGTAGTCGGTGCGGCCCTGCGGGGTGCCGGCGAGGAGGGCGCGGGCGTGCGCCAGCACCATCGGGTCGTGGTCGACGTAGACGATCCGGGCGTCGGGCGCGGCGCGCTGTGCGATCTCGTGGGTGTTGTCGGCGGTGGGCAGCCCTGTGCCGATGTCCAGGAACTGGCGGACGCCCGCCTCGGCGGCCAGGTGGTGGACGGCGCCGGTCAGGAACGCCCGGGACTGTCGGGCGGCCACGCCCATGTCCGGGTACACGCGCAGGACGGCGTCTCCGGCGGCGCGGTCGGCGTCGTAGTGGTCTTTGCCGCCGAGCCAGTAGTTCCACACCCTCGCCGAATGCGGCGTCGTCGTGTCGATCGGCATCGGGTCGCGGGGGCCGCCGGTCCGATGGGCTGGGGTTTTGGGCATTGGGCCTCTCCTTCGAGGACTCGGGGTGCGTGGTAGCGGGGGGTGTGGGCGTGGGTGTCCCGGGGCGGGGTCGAGGCGGGCCTGCCGGTCGGCGGGCTGCGGCGTCCGGGTCCTCAGTCCCCGGATGGGGGAGGGGATGTGGTCGCGGCGCCGGCGCGGTGACTCGGCCTCAGCGTGACCCCCGCGTACAGCAGGGCACGGCGGACGCTGCCGTACGCCACCCCGTGAGCGCCCGCGAGCCGGCGGATGGAGGCTCCCGCCTCGTACTCTTGCGCCAGCGCCGTCACCTGCTCTTCGGTGAAGACCCCGGGCCGCCGGCGGACCGGGTGTCCCGCGGCGGCCAGCCGGTCCCGAACGGCGTCGAGGCTGCGGTCGACCGCCGAGGCGATGTGGGACACGCCCACCCCGCCATGGTGGAGCTCGAGCATCCGCCGGGTCTCCTCCTCCTCCGACTGGCGTCCCTCATCGTTGATCGGCATCACAACTCCTTGGCGATTCGCAGCAGCAGGTCGGGGGTGTGGTCGGGGGGCGGGGCGGCGACGGCGGCGCGGTCCAGCAGCCGCCGGTGGGCGGGCACGTCCTTCGGCCAGTGACCGCCGACCGCGTACTCCAGGTAGACGACGTCGGTCAGGCGGCCGGGCATGCGCAGCAGGATGATCGGGCCGCCGGGCGGGCAGTGTTCGACGTCGGTCATGAGGCAGATCTGGAGGGTGACGTGCGGCAGTGCGCACAGGTCGGCCAAGTGCTGGAGTTGGCGGCGCATGACGTCGGGGCCGCCGACGGCCCGCCGAAGCGCCATCTCGTCCACCAGCGCCCACACGGCGGGCAGACGGTCACCGCGCAGGATCCGTTGCCTGCGCTCCAGGAGCTCGGCTCGGCGGAGATGGCCGCCGTCGCCGTGGCGTACCGCCAAGAGCGCGTCGGCGTAGTCGGCGGTCTGCAACAGCGGGGGGACGGCGAGCAGGTGGTAGGAGCGGATCTCGGTCGCGACCTGCTCGGCCTCCAGGTATCCGGCCTCGCAGACGTCGAGGACGTCGGCGTAGTCGTCCCACCAGTTCGGACGCCTGGCCTGCCGGCCCAGGGTGAGCAGCAGCGCCCGGTCGCACACGTCGTCGTAGCCGAACAGGTCGCACAAGCCGATGATCTGCGTCAGCGTCGGGAGCAGGCGGCCGGCCTCCACCCCCTCCAGCCGCTTAGAGGGGACGCCGAGGGCGGACGCGGCGGCCTCCAGCGTGAACCATGCCCCTTCGCGGATCTCCCGCAGCCGCGACCCCAGCAACCGGCGGATCGTCACAACTTCCTGCCCACCGCACACCACACCGGCGCATCGGCGTCGGGCTCCCGCAACGGCCGCCACTGCTCCGGGCGGACGACCCCCGGCGGCAGCACCTCCAGGCCGTCGAAGAGTTCACCGAAAAGGCGGCGGGGGAGCGGCAGGTACGGCGACGCCCCATGGTCGCAGAAGACGAGCATCGCCTCCCGCGCCTCCGGGTCGCCGCCGTCGAGGTCGTAGGCCGCCAGGAAGCTCCCCCGGGGGAGCGCGGCGATCAGGGCGTCGACGACGGCGCGGGTCTCGGGGCGGGCCTGCTGGGGATCGGTGAGCGCGGCGTGGGGGTCGAGGGGGTCCACGCCCAGGTGCCCGAGGACGGCGCCGAGCACGACCGCGATCGGCTTTGAGAAGTCCAGCAGTTCACGCGCCTGGGACAGGATGTCGCCGGGGTCGCGCAGGTCGGCGTCGATGAAATCGACGCCATCACGGCCGCAGGTGAGGAGCGCGTGGGCGTGGGCGCCCACCACCGGATCGTTGTCGACGTACAGCACCCGCGCGTCCGGGGCCGCCCGCCGGGCGACCTCATGCAGGTCGTGGGTGGCGGGCCAGGGGGTCGGGGCGTGCGGGGACGGCTGGTGGACGATCCGGTCGGGGTAGGGCCGGGGGAACACCTCCGGCATCGGCAGGCCGCAGCCGACGTCCAGGAACTGGCCGACGCCTTCCTGGGCGGCCAGGTGGTGGACGGCTCGGACCAGGAACCCGCGGGCCTGGCGCACCGCCGCGCCCATGCCGGGGCAGATGTCGGTGATGTCGGCGGCGGCGCTCCGGTCGACGTCGTAGCACTCCTTGCCGCCCAGGAACCTGTTCCAGACACGGGCCGAATGCGGCACGTGGAGGGAGTCCTCGGCGTCCAGGTCGCGGCGGAACTCGCCCATGGGTTCCTCACGGTCCTTCGGCATCATCGCCTCCCCTCCGGGTGACGGGGTCCGGCAGCGCCGGGGCCCGCAGGTCGTCGGTGGTGGTCGTCAGCCGCACAGCCGCTCCACCAGGGAAGGGAGGTCGGCGATCGTGGGCAGGTGGTGCGCGGCGGGCGGCAGCACACCGGGTTCGGGCTCGGCGCCGATCAGCGCGGCCTGCATCCCGGCCTCCATCGGGCCGGTGACGTCGCACACCTGGTTGGCACCGACGAACAGCACCTCATGCGGAGCGCATCCGGCGCTCTGAAGCACGGCCCGGTAGAACCGGCCGTCGGGCTTGGCCGCGCGCAGGGCATGCGACTCGATCAGCCCGCCGAACAGGTCCGCGATCCCGGCGCATTCCAGCGCGGGCCGCCGCGTCGTCAGGGTGTTGGAGGCGAGCAGCAGCGTCAGGCCGCGGCCGTGCAGCGCGCGGACCGCCTCGGCGGCCTCGTCGGTGACCGGCCGCATCCCCGACGTCGGGTCGCGGGGGCCGTCCGCGCTGGTGAGGGTGCGGGAGTAGTCCAACGCCACCACCTTCACCGGCCCCGCCACCGCGGTCACACGAACTCCCGGAGCTGGCGGCGGTCGAGTCCGTCGGTGTCGACGGTCACCTTGAGGCCGTCGTGGTCGCTGTGCTTGCGCACGCGGCTGTTCAGCCGCTCGTAGGCGACCACCGCCGCCGCCATGGCAGGGGTCGCCCACATCTGGTCGACGCGGACACCGCCGACGGCGGTCGGCCTGCACAGCGCCGGGTCGTTGCGGAGCCGGGCGAGGTGGGCGACGACATCGGTCAGGCCCTTGTCCTCCAGCCGCCACGCCACCGTCCGGTCACCGTCGTAACGGGTCCCGGCGGCCGCCCACGAACCCCGGCGGTGGTGCGGCAGCGACGCCCACGTCGGCTCGTCGTCCCAGTGGGGATCGGCGGGCAGATGCCCGACGTCCCCGCCCAGCAGCCCCGCACCGCCGCCCGAGTACAGGCGGGTCGCGACCCGCTGCGCCTCGATCCCCGCCGCCAGGGCGCTGTTGGGGTCGAAATGCACCGAGCAGAACGACAACGGCACGTCCACGCCGTGCGCCCGCACGGTGACCACGGCGAACCCGTACAACGTCGAGGTCGACAACGACTCGTCCAGATGCAGCAACTCGAACACGTTCGGATCGAAGGCGACGACGTTCCCGGCGGCCGTGCCCGCCGGGCGGTCGTGCGGCGCCAGGTACGCCGCCCAGCCGGGAAGGTGCTCGACCAGCTCTTCCATCCGGCTCCGGCCGCCGGTCTCCTGCAGCAGCAGCACGTGCGGGTCCTCGGCCAGCAGCCGGGCGGCCAGCGGTGGCCACCGCTCCGGATCAGGGCCGTCGCTGATGTTCTGGCTGATCACCGTGAGCTGCACCAGGGTTTCCTTTCCCGCCCTGCGCGGGCGGCTCGTCGAATCCATGCGGTCGGGCTGAGGACGTTCACGCCCACGTGCCGTTGCCCCGGCGGCGCAGCGGCACCAGGCTGTCGAGCTCGCGCCGGGCGAACTCCACCCGCCGGGCAGCCGGCCGCCGCTCCGCGTGGTGGGGGTGGGTGCGGGGGCTCATCGGTCTCAACGGGGTGGGGGAGTGGGGTCGCGGCACAGCGCTCCCTGGTGCCGCGACCCTTCCCCTCTCGCCACCCACGTCCGCCGGCCCCCTTACCCGGGCGTTCGCAGGCGGCGGGAGAGCGCGGTCCCGGCCGGTCGGCGGTTTGGCCGGGCACCGCGCGGTCTCAGGTCACATCCGGGCAGGGATCTGGTGCAGCGCGGCCTTGACCGCCACGACCGCGTCCTGCGGCTGGTCGGCCGGGCACATCGGGCCACCTCCCGCCCAGGCGAACCACAGGCGGTTTTCATCGTTGGGGCGGCGTTGCGCCCACACCTCGACCGGCTCGTCCCCGTCGGTGACGGTCAGGTGCAGTCTCTCCACCTTCGCGGTGTAGCCCTGGCCGCGCAGCAGCCCGGCGAGTTCCTGGAGGGCGGTGTGACGCGGCTCCGCCTCTGAGTACGGTGCAGTCTGCGGGGGAGCGGTAGCGGTGTTCGTACGTGCGGATTCGTCCATTTCCGGCACCTCGTCTGCGGGGCGGATCTCAGCCGGGCCCCAACTCCGTGACCTGCTGAAAGGTGGATGTTCACGTCTGCCGGGGACACGTTGGAGCCACCTGATCGTCTCTTGTGGCGCGTCCCGGTCAAGAGTTAACGTTGCCGTGCAGCGGCAAGAAAACCAAGGGCAGTCAACGGCAACCGAATTGCCGCTGAGCGGCATTGCGATTGCCGTTACCCGGCAAGGGATGTGGGCATGGTGAACGGAAACGGCTCGAATCGCCGCAGCCTCGAACGGCAGGCCGCCGAGATCAGGCTCGATGGGCTGCGGCGTGGCCTCACCACGGAAGCGGTCGTGGAGTCGATCATTCGGCGCATCCCCGAGGTCGCGGCGCTGGAGGCGTGGCGGCTGGCCAACGGCTGGTCGCGTGAGGAGGTCTCCGCACGGCTCGACCAGCTCTACGTCGCCGACGGCCTGGAGCCACCGAACGTGGACTCCTCGACACTGTGCCGCTGGGAGCTTGGCCACCGCAGGCCCAACGAGGAACGCATCGAGTACTTCTGCCGGCTCTACCGGACCCGGCCCGATCGGCTGGGCTTCGGCACCGACCACGGCGAGGCCAACCCCACGCATCTTCAGCGCGTGGGGATCATCGGCGCCTTCCCGTACACCAACGAGGAGTCCGAAGAGGACCTCACCGACCGGATACGCGGGGCCCGCGAGCGCGTCAACCTGTTCGGGCTCACCCGCTCCTTCTACGCGCGGGAGGAGTTCCTGCCGGTCCTGGAGGAGGCCGCGCAGCGGGTCCCGGTCCGCGTCTACGTGATGGACCCCTACTGCGACTCCCGCCGCGACCGCTACCGCATCGAACCGGCAGAGGCCGCGATGGAGGACCCGGCGCGCTACATCCGCGAGATCCTGCGCCCACTGCGCGCCGCGGCCGAGAGAGCCCCCGGCATCCGTCTGTACTCCTACAACTTCCCCTGCTCGTTCGCGATGGAGGAGGTGGACGACGTCACCCGGATCATGCTCTACGGGCACGGCAAACGCGGCACACACGGGCCGGTCCTGCTGTTCCAGGACGGAGGAGCGGCGCACACCTTCGTCGTGGACCAACTCCGCTGGCTGGAGAGGATGACCCAGGGAGAGACCCCCGAGCCGTGGATGTCCAAGGGCATCGAGGTCAAGCCGCTCGAAGTCGCTTGAACCTCTGAACTCCTGAGATTCGACGGCCGGTCGGGGCGCATGACTGCGCCCCGGCCCCTCGGAGTACAGGTAGAGGGCGTGGAGGTGCTGCTCGGCGTGGGGGCGGGGCTCGTCGGGCTCAACGGGGCGTGGGAGCGGGGTCGCGGCCCAGCGCTCAGAGCACGCCCCTTGTGGGGCGCCGTCCAGGCGCGTGCGCCGACCCGCTCCGGCGTTCCCGGCGGCGCCGTCCGGGCGGTCGTTCGGAGCCGGCCACACCGCCATGCCGGGAAGGTGCTCGTCCAGTTCCCGCATCCGGGACTCGCCGCCGGTCTCCTGAGGCAGCAGAACGTGCGGGTCCTCGGCCGGCAGCCGGGCGGCCAGCGGCGGCCAGCGCTCCGGATCAGGTCCGCCGCGGATGTTCTGGCTGATCACCGTGAGCTGCACCGGCAATTTCCTTTCCCGCCCTGCGCGGGCGGCTTGTCGAATCCAGGGGTCGAGCCTGAGAGGAGGGCGAGGTCACGCCCACGTGCCGTTCGTCCGGCGGCGCAGCGGCGACAGCCTGTCGAGTTCGCGTCGGGCGAGGTCCACCCGCCATACCGCCAGTCGCCGCTCGGGCCCGTTCACCGCCCGCGAGGTGGTCCACGGCCCGTAGACGGCGATCACCGCGAGCAGGAACGCCACGTCGACGGATACGGCGTCGGCGTGCCGTTCCTCCCGTGGCTGCGGCGGATTCATCGGTCCGAAGGGGTGGGGGGAGTGGGGCGCGGCGGTCCGCGTCGATCCGCCGCGCCCCTCCCCTCGTCCCCGCCACGTCCGGCCCGGCGGCGTTGACGGGCCGGGTGCGCGACGGGAAACGCGGAACACCTCCCCGGGGGGCGGGCCCGCGCGTTCGGGATCTACATCCGGGCAAGGACCCGTTTGAGAGCACCCTTGATCGCCACGACCGCATCCTGAGGCTGGTCGGCCGGGCACATCCGGATACCGCCCGCCCAGGTGAACCACAGGCGGTTGCCGTCCTCGGGGCGGCGCTGCGCCCACACCTCGACCGGCCGGCCCCCATCGACGACGGTCAGGTGCAGACTCTCCACCTCGACGGTGTAGCCCTGGCCGCACAGCAGCCCGCCCAGGTTGTGCAGGGCCTGGGATCGGTCCTGACGATTCGGAGCGGGCTCGATGACCCCCGCCGAGGCGCGGGAGTCGCTAGATTCGTGCATGGCCACGGTCCCTTCGTGGTCGGGGTCCCGGAACACCTTGGCGTTCGCACACGTCAGGCCGGGACCGTTTGCATTTCGGCGTGACGGTCAGTCAAACGCCGTCGCGCGTCGGAAAGGGAGCGGCATGATGGGGTGCATTGAGAATGCATCCCATGGGGTGCACGGTCGTGAGGTGGGCACCATGGCGACTGCCGACGAACGTCAGGCGTGCGGGGAGCGTCTGCGGACCGAACGCAAGCGGCGCGGCTGGTTCAAGCCCGACATGGCCCGCGCGTTGTCGGCAGCACTTGAGGCGATGGGGGAGCGTCAGTGGCCTGACCTGCCGACACTCAAGAATTACATCCTCCGTTGGGAGGGCGGGAAGGTCTACCCCGGTGCGCTCTACCAGGCCGCCTACGCCAGGGCATTCGGAATGCCGGAAGATGCCCTCTTCACCCCGGCCTCGGCGAGGAGCACTCTGGAGGTGGAGCACCTATCCTCAAACGAGATAGGTCAAAGCCTCACAGATGGGGATGAAGAGGACATGCAGCGACGCCAGTTGCTTCAGGCGCTCGCCGCGCTCGGTGTGGCCTCGACCCCCGCGGTCGATGCCCTCGACACCATCCGCGACGGCGTCGACCGGGCCGTGGGCCGCGACGAGGACAGCCACCTGGAGGAATGGGAAGAGACGGTCGCCGAGTACGGCTACAGCTACGTGGAGCTGCCGCCGCACCGCCTGTTCCCCGACCTGGCCGCCGACCTGGTCCTGGCGCAGCGCGCGATGGCCCGCCACCAGCGAAGCCGCCAAGTCACGTCGTGGTACCGGGTGATGAGCGCACTGGCGATGCTCACGGCCAAGACCTTGTGCAACATGGGGGAGTCACGGCAGGCCCGGCCGTGGTGGGCCACCGCGCAGCAGGCCGCCAACAAGTCCGGCGACGTCAGCCTGAGCCTGTGGGTGAGCGCCGAGGAACTGATCCACGGCATGTACGACCGGCGCCCCACCGTCGTGCTGCTGCACCGGGCCGAGGCCATCGCTGCCCACGCCCCCGCCTCCGCGAGCCGCGGCCTGGCACCCGTCGGCACCGCGCACGCCCAACTCCTCGCCCTGGACGGTCGGCGTGACGCCGCGCTGCGCAAGCTCCAGCGCTGCGCAGAGGTCTTCGAGCACCTCCCGGTCACGGTGACCGGCGATGTCCGCACGGTCGCCGGATGGGGCGAGGACCGCCTGCGCTACACCGAAGCCTTCGTGTACGCCCACCTGGGCGAACGCGACCCCCTCGACCAGGCCGTGGCGCGTACGCAGGAACTCCTCGCCCCGGCGGGCGATCACCGGGCACGAGCCCAAATCAGCCTGCTGCAGGCGTTCGGGCATGTGCGGACCGGCGACGTGACCGAAGGCGTCCGCCTCGCCCAGACCGTGTACGAGAGCCAGCCGGCCGAACAACGCGCCGAGTTCGTGCAGTCCCTCGCCGAGCAGGTCCTGGAGGCCGTCCCCACCCGCAACAGCGGGGACCGCCTCGTGGCCGACTATCGGCAACTACTCCATCAGAGCCGTGAGGCCAGGGCGATCACGTAGAGGTCGAACACCGGCTGCGTCTCACCCTCACCGCCGGGAACCCGACCGGCCTTCCGCCATCCCCACCGCTCGTACATCTCCGCCAACGCCCTCTTGTTCGGGTTGGCCGCCAGTGTCGCCCGCTCCTCCGACCGGCTACCGAGGAGTGCGTCCATGAGCTGGCGGCCAAGGCCGTGGCCGCAGTTTTTTGGAAGCACCGCCAGGTCGATCACCGCGAATGTCCGGGAGCCCGTCTCGGCGACGAAGTCCCTCCTCGGCGGCGGGTTCAAGGCCCTCCCACCACGTGGAGCGCGCCGACAGCGACAGCCCATAGGCAAACCCGACCAGCACGCCCTCAACGCAGGCCGTGACCGTCTCGAACCCGGGCGACGCCGCCTGCCGCTCCGTCCGCATCCGGTGATCCGCAAGGCTGTAACCGCGGATTGGCCGCGCGGATCGCAGGGCGTACGGTGGTGGCCGCCTCACCCGGCGGGCAGACTGCGGGGCAGAACGGCCCGGCTGACCCGGTGGCCGTTGACGGTGGTCAGGCCGGGTGGTGATCAGGTACAGCGTTGAGTTCGATGCCGTACTCGAGCAGGGCCTTTATTGCGCACAAGGCGGTACTGAATCCGCCGACGGTGTCGTTGACCCAGTGGACGGCGTCGTCCCCTGAGCCCTGGAAGCCGGTCTCGGTTATCTCGATGAACGTGGCGTTTTCCGTGCGCGGGGTGAACCGAAGCTCGACCGTGGTCGGCTGCTCGTAGTTGCCCCACTCGAACCGGATCAGTCGGCCTTCCTGCACCTCCTTGACGCGAACCTCGACGGATGCGCCATAGGTTTCCCACTCCCAGCGCAGTTTGGCCCCCGCGACCATCGGGCCGCTGCTCTTGCTGTACCAGAAACGGCGGGTGACGGCCGGATCAGCGAACGCTTGGAACACCTCCTCAGCCGATCTACGGACGATCATGCATGCATACGCGGCGGGAGCCTGCGTGAGGTGGAGTTTCTGCATAGAAATGATCATGCACCCTCGCCTGGAGAAGTCGATGAGCTGGTCAAGCGTGAGCTGCCGGTCGCCGTCAGGCGACCGGCAGGACAGGCTCCGGAGCCGGGTCGGCCAGCGGCTGCTCGCCGCCTGGAGGGCGAGTCGTTTGGCTTCGTCGGAGTCTCGTCGCCGTACACTCCCACACTACCTTGACATCTCAAGGTTATCACATACCTTGATAGGTCAAAGTAACTGAGGGGGATAACTCATGCGGACGGTCGACCAGATCACCCGCGCCCTGCCAGGGACGTCCACACCGGCGTCGCTCACGCCGTTGTTCCGGGCGTGTGGCGACCGGCTCCCTACGCGACCCTCGACGGAACGCCGGCGGGCACCCGGGTCATCATCGACCTGACCGATGGAGTCATAGAAGGCAGAGGTCTCACCGCCCGCCTGCAGGGGGCTGCGGCCGACTGGTTCGTCATCGGCCCCGAGGGCACCGGGGACGCTGGATTGGCGCGGCCGGGTCATCACCGATGACGACGCGCTCATCTACATGTACGGGACTCGACGGATGGACACCTCGCCAGGCTCGGGCGGCAAGATCGTGGGGGCGTGCCTGTTCGAGACCGGAGCCGAGCACTACCGGTGGCTCAACAAGCTGCAGGCGGTCTACCGGGCTGGCATGACCGGCCAAGGTACAGCCGACGCCCTGTACCACGACGAATACTTCGAGCTGAGATGAGCCCGCTGCACGGTCGAGCCCACCCCCTGCAGCCCGCCGACCTGCCATGGCGTGACCGGCAACGCAGGTCGAACCGCAGCGCTCCGAAGCCGAGCCGGCGCGCATACGGCTGCGCCGCCGACCTCGACGAACGCCCCGAACGGGATCGCCTTCGTCCGAAGTCGTGTCCCTCATCGCTGAGCCTCCGTTTCAACGGCCGCAAACGCCCAGGCAGGAACGATCCATCTGCGAGGTCTGCCGGACCTGACCTACCGTCTTCGGCAGCGGGCCCGCACCCATCGTTCGTTCTCCATCAAGAGAGGTTCTCCAAGACCATCCTCGTGACCGGAGCGACCGGCACCGTGGGCAGGCACGTGGTCGATCGGCTCGTCGCGGCCGGACGGCCCGTCCGCGCGCTCACCCGCAACCCGCGGACCGCCGGGCTACCTGACGGTGTCGACGTCGTGCAGGGCGACCTGAACCGTCCGGCCGACCTGCCGTTCGACGGGGTACAGGGCGTGTTCCTCTTCCCGAGCTTTCCTGGACGCCACCCGCAGCCGGGCGACCGGTGACACCGGGGTGCCCACGGCCTGGCCGTCTGATCGTCCCGCGATCACCCGAGGACGATCCGCCTGGCTCATGGGTCGAGCATGCGCGTCACCAGGTCCTGCCACCAGGTGAGGGTGTCGGTTGCGTCCTGCCGGGAGGGTCCGGTCAGGCCCGCACTGCGCCGGAACTGCCGGCCGACGATCGGTTCCATCGCGAGCGCTTGATGCAGGGCGGCGACGGTGAGCTGGGTGTGGCGGCGGTCGGGCGCGGGACGTTGCCGCTGCCGTGCCCGCGCGGTGATGCGTGCGTGGAGGGCGTCGACGACGTCGTCGAGCATCCCGCTGCCCTGATCGCGCCATCCTGACTGGTGCAGCGCCAGCGCCAGCTCGGCGTAGCCGTCGGCGTAGAGTTCTGCGAGCGCGTGGACGAGTTCGCCGATATCGGCGTCATCGCTGACCCAGCCCGCGACCACCTGACCGATGCGTTGCCGCAGCCGTGCGCCGCCATGTTTGAGCAGCGCGGTCAGAAGCTGATCGCGGGTGCCGAAGTGGTGATTGACCGCGGCGTCGGTGATGCCGACCTTGGCCGCCACGGCGCGTACCTGGACGGCTGTGAGCCCGCCGTCGGCCAGCAACTGCTCGGCCGCCTGGAGGATGAGCCGTTTGGCTTCGTCGGGGTCCCGTCGCACTCGTCGCTGCATCACTCAATCCTACCTTGACACCTCAAGGTCAACGCGTACCTTGAAAGATCAAGGTAGCCGAAAGGGGCAACCTGTGCGCTCGTTCGCCTACAAGCACTTCAGGGCAGGTTGACGCCTGTGCCGGCGCCGGGTTCGTCGCCCCGGTCGGCGGCGCGGCCGTCCGCGCCTGCCGGGCCCGGCCTCGGTGAGTCGTGGGCGATCTGGTCGACCTCTGAGTTCCCCGGGGCACGCGCGTCCGCAGGTAACGGACGGTACTGGAGACGGCCACGGACGCGCCGACCGTGTGGGCCTCCACCGGCGTCAGTCCGAGGAAGGGCCGGAACCGTGGCGGGACCGCACGGCCGCGGCGCCGAGGATCAGTCGGCGGGCCTGGTCCGAAGGCCTTCGCGTTCGTGAGGGGGTCGCGATCGACATCTTACCTTGACGGGCCAAGGTCACTACTCCTAATCTACCTTGATAGTCCAAGGTAGAGAAAGGCGGCGACGTGCCGGTGGTCGACATCACGGTGCCGCGGGGGAAATCGGGCCAGGAGGGCGTGGAGAACCTCACGGCACGACCCGCACCGGCGCGCGCGAGGGGGCATGCGGCGTGACAGCCAGGCGTGCCGCGAACCCGGCATCACCGCGGCGCCGGTTCACGGTCAGCGGCGGGGTGGTGCTCGCGGCGGAGGTGTGGGGCGCACCGGATGCGCCGCCGCTTGTCCTGTTGCACGGCGGCGGCCAGACGCGCGGTGCCTGGGGCACGGCAGGGCGGCGGCTCGCTGCGCGGGGATGGCGGGTGGTCGCTGCGGACCTGCGCGGGCACGGCCAGAGCGGCTGGTCGCCTGACGGCAGCTATGACATCGACCTGTTCGCCGACGACGTGCGCGTGCTGGTCGCTGCGCTCGGCGGGCGGCCGGTGCTGGTGGGTGCTTCGCTCGGCGGTCTCAGTTCGCTGCTGGCCGCGGGCGAGGCGCCGCGGGCCGCGGTCCGGGCCTTGGTGCTGGTCGATGTCGCCCACCGCCCCGACCCCGCCGGTGCTCGCCGGATCCTGGACTTCATGGCGGCCCGGCCGGACGGGTTCTCAAGTCTCGACGAGGTCGCCGACGCCGTGGCAGCCTACCTGCCGCATCGACCGCGTCCGGAGGCCCTGGATGGACTGCGGCGCAACCTGCGCAGGGAAGGCGCTCGCTGGGTCTGGCACTGGGACCCGCGCCTACTCAAGCGCCTGGCCGACAGCATCCACCCGGCCGGCGCTGCGGCGCGCCACCAGGCTGCGGCGCGCCATCTCGCCGCCGCCCGCGCCGCCGACGTCCCGATCCTGCTGGTGCGTGGCGCGATCAGTGACGTGGTGCCCGAAGCGATCGCCGCAGAGTTCTGCGTGAGCGTCCCCTGCGTCCATCGGGTCGAGGTGGCAGGTGCGGGCCACATGGTCGCCGGCGACCGCAACGAGCACTTCATCGAGGCGATCCTGCCGTTCCTCACCCGCATCCGGGAGAGCACGTGACTCAAAGGCAAGCCCCAGCCTCCGCCGCCCTGGCCCCGGTCTGGGCGGGTGGCACGACTTCTCGTTCGGCCGGCTTGGGCCGCTCGGCCGCGGCCCCAGCACGTGACCGTGATCATTGTCGAGGCTGCTTTTACGGTTGGTTCGTCACGGCTTGGTTCCGGCCTTCAGCGCTCGCCGTCGAAATCGATGAGGTGCCATGATTGCTGAGAGTCGCGGGAGCGCGCGACCGGGTGCGCGGGGCCGCGTGAGGACGCGTGTGCGGGCGACTGCGTTCGCCATGATGGTGGCGTTGCTGGTGTAGGTGTCGGTGCTGGCCGAGCCGGGGCCGAAGATTCCGCGGCGGGATCTGCCGCTGATGACGTCCACGCCGGCGTCCAGATCTGCGTCGAGGTCGGCCGGTGGCCCGAGACGGTCGAGTCTGCCGAACCAGTGGCCGTACGCCCAGGACCCGCCACCGCTGCCCGGCGGCTGGACCTTGGGCGTGGCGGGCAGCGCTACGTCAAGGCCGAGATGCCGGACGGATCGGTGGTCCTCACCGACAGCTCCGGTCGCAAGCACACTTGGACCAAGGCCTCCACCGGCGGTTACAAACCGCCACCCGACCAGGACGGGGTGCTGGCCTTCGACTCCGGCGGGCGGACGGCCCACTGTCTGGAGAAGGCCGACGCCGCGGCGAGCACCTCCGGCGACCCGGCCATCCTGATGCTCTTCACCCTGGGCCTGGTCGCCTGGCCCCTGGCGATGCCCCAGATCAGGCGCATGCTCATCGGCCCCGACCACTCGCTGGACGCGCTCCGCCCCGCCATCACCGACGCCGTCCGCACCCTTGTCCCGTGACCAGCCGTAAAGGCAGAGCCCGCAACGCGACCTGACCGCCTACGAAACGCGCGGTTCTGATGGCGGTGGGCGGTGGGGACGCAGGGTCTGGGTCGCCCGGTCGGCGATCCAGTCGGTGACCTGCCCGTCGACGTCCGTGAGCCGGACCGTCATGCGCCGCCATGGGCCGGGTGAACGCCGAGTGCTACGTGGCGGGCGTCCCGGGCTGGAGGTCGTAAGCTCGCTGGACGAGTGCGGGACGGCTCCGGTCACCCGTGAGGGGTCGGTCCCAGACCTGCTCCATCTGCCGACGCGTGGTGTCCTGCATGTCGGCGGGAACCACGTTCCGGTACCGGTCGATCTCTCCGGTGACGACCCCGACGGTCACCTCGATCACCGGCTCGGGATCGAACTGCTCGTGCGGAAACGCCAGTTCGGCGTAGTCGAAGACGCGCTCCGCCGGATCGTCGGTCCACGACGTCCAGCACTCGAACATGCGGTCGTTGAAGCCGGTCAGGAACGGCCCCGGATTCACCGTGGCGACCTGGACGCCGAACTCCCTGAGTTCGGTGTGAAGGGCGTCGGCGAACGCTTCCAGAGCGTGTTTGGACCCGGAGTACGCCCCGGTGAAGGGATCGACCGTCAGTCCCGCGACCGAGGACATGAACACGATCCGCCCGCCCCCCCGGCGCACCATCGCACGGGCGAACCCCTGCGTCAGGGCAATGGGACCGAAGACGTTCACCTCGAACTGACGACGGACACGATCCAGCGGGATGTCCACCACCGCGCCGCCCTCGGAGATCCCCGCGTTGTTCAGCAGGACATCGACCTTCCACCCCCACGCCCGACGACGGTCGGCCGGGTCGGTGACGTCCAGCTTCTCCACCCGAAGGCCGCCGACCCCGGCCCGCTCGGCCTCCGCCCGAAGCGCGGCGACCTGGGCCACGATCTCCACACCGGCGATCACCGGAACCCCTCGGCCGGCCAGCCGCAGCGCGATCTCCTTCCCGAAGCCCGTTCCGGCCCCTGTCACCAGCACGGTCCCTGTCACCTCGTGCCCTCCCCTCGACACGAGGGTCTCTCGCCCCCGGCAACGCCCCCGAAACCGCACAGACAACAACCAGACTCAACCTTCGCCAAAGGCACATCCTCCTGGGCGGCATGCCCCGCGTCCGGCGCGTGGATCAGGCCCCGGCCCGTCGAACGCCGTCCCGGTATGGGCGTGGTCTTGAGCAGATGTCTCAGCGCACCAAGGGATATTTCGCAATGATTTTCCGGTGCCGGGCGAGCGGTTCGGAACGTATTAACACGTGCGGGTCGCGCGCGGTGTGGACGGCTGTTCACCAGTGCGGCGGGGACGGACCGTTCCGGCACTTCTAATTGTCTTCCTTGCTATTTGAAATTATATACACCGTTGTCAAAATACGTGTTCGACGGCTAGCTTCGCCCTGTCGTCAAGCCCACAGGAAAAGGAGCGGACCGCGATGAAGTCGTCTTGGTTGGTCGAACGGCGGGTGAGCGTGCAGGGCGTCTCGGCCCTGTACTTCGACGTGGGGGAGGGTCCGGTCGTGCTGTTCGTGCACGGCAACGCGACCAGCGCGCGTGACTGGGAACGGCTGGCGCGCGACCTGTCCTCCACGTCGTCCCGCGCGGTCGTTTCCCGACGCCGAAGTACAGCGGTGAGGGCCGGGCGTGCAGGGAGCGGACCGGGACGACGAACCGCAGCCCGTCGGTGGAGGCGACCATCCCGCCGCCCCAGTCGGCGGTGATGCCGATCCCGGCCTGCGAGTCCACCAGCACCGCCGACCCCGCCCCGATGCCCTCGCCGTGGAAGTGGCCCTTCTCCACCCCGATCAGGCGATGCTCGGTCAGGGCGGCGACGTCCGGCTTGGCCACCGGGGTCAGCCCGATGTTGCACGAGCGGGCGACCAGCACCGCGGCCAGGGACAGGTCCAGGTCCTCGCGGCGGGCCTGCGACCCCGACAGGTGCGGCATCGCGTCCAGGAACCCGGTGAGGGCGTTGACCTCCAGCAGCAGCTCCGGGTAGTCGATGCGGGGCAGCATCGCCGCGACCGCGTCGTGAACGGCCTGGAAGCCCTCCGGCGGCGGGGCGGCCTCCAGCCGGGCCAGCGACAGCCTCCCATCGGAGATACGGGCCGTGTCGTTGGTGGCTACCCCCGCGCCGACCCGCTTGAACGCGGTGTCGAGAACGTCGGCGAGGTCGGCCAGGTGCTCACGCGGGTCGGCCGGCAGGCCGAGCGCCCGCAGCACCGTGTCCCGCTCGGACACCCACAACCGAGGCTCGATCAGCCGCACCCGGGGATCACCCCACTTGTCGGCCCTCACCGCGTACACGTCCCGCCGCCGCAGCGCCTCGTGCAACTGCTCCAGCACGCAGAACACGAACGCCGGGCGGTCGATCAGCGGCGCCACAAGCCTCGGGTTGTCGAACACCAGCCGCCGCCACGACCCGGTCACCAGATCCTCCAGCCCCCCGGTGCCCAGCGCCATCGCGTGCCCGCGCACGGTGCCCAGCGCATCGGACAGTTCCTTGCCCTTCAGTCCCGCCTTACCGCCGACCTTGACGCCGTCGACGTGTTCCAGCCACCCTGCCGCGCCCGGCCCCAGCACCCACACAACCCCAGGCCCAGCACCACGCCGGCCGCCACCAGCAGCCCGCCCAGCGCACGCCGCCGGTCCCTCACCCGCAGATACCCCCGACGGGGGTACATCCGATGCATCTGCGCCCGCTGTTCGGCCCACACCCGGGACCCCTTACGCCGCTGGACACGCCGCAGGGCCCTCTGGTCACGCCACGCGCCGCGCATCCCGCTCTCCGCCCTCCGCCGCCGTCCCCGGTGATGCTTCCAGCCGGTTTGAGCCGGTGCGGCCGGTACGCGTTCCCGGCATACCGGCAACCACCACGGCCGGGATCTCGGCAAGCGATCGTTATCGCGAACCAGGCGGAACGGGCGGGATCGGGCGCCTCCACTTGCTGGGTGGCCGAGTCAGCCGCTGTTGGCGACGTCAGAACCGGTCACGGCCGGGCGCTCGACATGCCGCTGGAACGCGGCGTGGACGGATTCCGCATCGACGTCGCCCACGGCATCACCAAGGACCCCGCCGACACCCGCCCCGACGACGACGGTCATGTCGCGGTGCGGCAGCACGTCCAGCAGCCCGGTCGAACGAGGGAACGCGGCGGCGGCGATGGCGTCGATGATCCGAGCCGGCCAGAACGACGCTCCGGTGTTCGACGGCGGGTGGAACCCGTCGAGCCACGGCAGCCTGCGGTCCAGGGACGGGAAGGCGGGGAAGGTGTCGGCGTTCGGGGTGATCGGCCAGCGGCGGCCCCGTTCCAGCACGACGTTGGCGATTCCGGCCTCGGCGAGCCGGAAGGCGGTGACGCTGCCGTCCACCCCCGACCCGATGATCACGACCCGGTGGCGTTCCTCGCGTTCGGCGGCGTCCGACTCCACAGGTGACTCGTCGGTCATGTCTCCTCCTGGGGTGCGCGCTCAGGTGTGGATGTAGATTCCGGGGGAGTGCCCGGCGGGATCCAGATCAACACCACTCACACCATCGAGGCCGAGGGCATCGCCCAGCCGATCGCCGTGACCGAGTCCCTCGCCCGCGTCGTGGAGAGGACTTCCCCACCGTGAGGCCGAGCCGCGATCGTGACGGGTGGGAGTCCGTGGTCGCCGTCGCCGGATGTGGCTCGACCTTCGCTCGAACGATCCCGGACGAATCCTTTGGTCAGGTGGTCTCTTGCGCCGAACACCGGGAGGGCTCGGGGAACAGGGCCTGGTGACCGGCCGCTTCACCGCCGCGATCGACGGGCTCGGCGTCACCGCCCTCGGCAGCATCCACGCCCTGGAACGCATCGCCCGCGACTCCCTGCCCGACCACGCCCCCGTGATCCGTCCTGACCGCCTACCTGCGCGAGCACACCCACGACTCCGACGCCCACACCATCATCCCCGCCGACGACACCGAACGGCCTATCCGACCGCGCACCCGCTTGCGTCCCGACCTGCAGGCCGCCCTCACCGTCCTCGTCCGACGCGCCCACGAAGACGACCTCGACCCCCTGGACCTGTCCGACGCGGACCTGACCGGCGTGTCCCTGAGGGGCGCGCACCTGCGCGGCGCCCGCCTGAGCGGCGCGACCCTGACCGGCGCGGACCTGTGCGAGGCGGACCTGTGCGAGGCGGACCTGATGGAGGCGACCCTGACGGGCGCGGACCTGACCAGCGCGGACCTGACCGCAACGAACTTGAGGTATGCGGACCTGACCGACGCGAACCTGGCGGCCGTGACCTGGACCGAGCGCACCTGGTGGCCGGAGCGCATGGCAGAGCGCGTCCAAGCCCTGTCGCAGGAGATCCGTTCCGTAGGGAGGAGGGCGTGGAGGGTGCCCCCGCCCGAGAACGGGGAGTGTGTCGTGGTGAGCACGACGGACCAGGCGCCCGGCTGACGGACCAGGGCCTGCAGAGCATCGCGGCCTCACTCGGGTTTGGCTCGCGATAAGGGGCCGAGGTGTCGGCGGCGCAGAGCATGCCCGGCGGTCTCGGATTCGATCGGATCCGAGACGTTGCGCAGGGTCTGTGTGGCGAGCGGGTTGGTGCAGGTCGGCCGGTCTCATAACTGGTGTCCGGTGCGGAGTTGGGCGAGGTGCCAGCTTGGGTGTGGTCCGGGTGCGGTCGGGGTGGGTGGTGGAGAGGGGTGGGGCCCGGAGCCGTGGTGTGGTTCCGGGCCTTGGGTGAGGTGCTTGTAGGCGTGACTGGTTGGGACGAGACGTCGATCAACGCTTTCCGAGGAGGGCACGGGGTATGACGAGCATCTCTGCGAGAAGTCGCGGTAGGCGGCCTGGAGCGCGTTCCTTGGCGTGACATTCCGCGTCGATGCAGGTGGGCGGGGGAGGCAGGAATCTTCGGGTTCTTTCGCCCGGCTCTTGAGGGGTGACCGACCGCGTCGGCTGGGTGGGCTTGATCGGTCAGCGGGTGCGTTGGGTGATGAGGACTTCCAGGCCGTCGAGGAGGCGTTGGAGGCCGAACTCTCGGCTTCTGTCCGGGGTCGGGTCTGCGGCGGATGCGATGGCGGCGCTCAGCGCGGGAAAGCGGTCGGCGGCGTGGTCGGGCAGGGTGCTGAGGTCGGGCTGCCGCTGTGTGGTCCATGGCTGAGTTCCGGCCGATGCGGTCGATCGGGTGTTGCGGACGTGGCCGCTGAGCAGGAGGACCGCGTCCATCTGCTCGCTTCCGCTCAGCCCGGTCCCGACGAGGGCGGCGACCGCGATCTCCGTCCAGCCGATCTCTTTCGGGCCCATGACCCGCTCGCCGGTGGTGGCGCCGGGCAGCCACGGGTGGCGGTCCCAGGTCTCCCAGAGATGTTGGGCCCAGTGTTGGAGCCTGCCGCGCCAGCCGCCTGGGACCGCGCTCAGATCGGGCGGCTCCCCCACGGCTTCCTCGATCATGACGGCGATCAGTTCGGCCTTCCCTCTGACGTAGCGGTACAGCGCCATCTTGGTGAAGCCGAGTTCGCCGGCGACCCGCTGCATGGACAGGGCGGTGAGCCCCTCGGCGTCGGCGATGTCCATCGCGGCCTTGGCGATGTCCTCGATGGTGAACGCGGGCCTGGGCCCTCGGCTCGGCGATGGTCGCACTCCCCAAAGCAGCTCCACGGTGCTGTCCAATCGAGCCTCCAGAGATGCCTTGCCGCCGGGCTTAAACTGTGTCTAGCATACACAGCGTCCGACGGACACTGTTTTTTGGATCGTCACCAGCTACGAGGGGACCACCATGGTTGAGAACACCGACCAGCAGCGCAAGGTCATCGCTGACGCCGTCGTCTCCATGGACGGCTACACCAGCACAGGCCCCGAGGACGACATGAGCTGGGCCATGGCCCACATCGGCAGCGAGCAGAGCGAGCTCATGTACGAGGGGATCTGGCGCGGGGTGAGCACGGCGGTCGTCGGCCGCGTCAACTGGGAGGGCTTCACCTCAGTGTGGCCCGGCCTGACCAGCGACCCGAGCAGTTCGGCGCGGACCCGCGACCTGGGCAACTGGCTCGCCACGGTCGAGAAGGTGGTCATCTCCACCACCCTGCAGCAAGCCGACCTGGACAAGACGGAATGGACCAACGCCCGAGTCTCCCGCGACCTCGAAGCCGAGGTACGCGCTCTCAAGGCCGCGCCGGGCCGCGACATTCTCGTCATCAACAGCGCCAGCATCATCAAGGCGCTGCTCAAGGCCGACCTGATCGATGAGCTCCATATGACCGTGGTCCCGGCGACCCTCGGCGGCGGGGTGCGCCTGCTACCCGACGGCCTGGCGTCGACATGGCGGCTTTCCCACGCCACCGCCATCCCCGCGACGGGCGCCATCGCCCTGTGCTACCGCCGTCCCTGAGTCGGCGTCGCCGAAGAGATGGCCCCAGAACCGGGAACGTGCGACCAGCCAAGACGGCTCCACGTGATCTCGGGGGCTGTGTGCTCGCAGAAATGACCGTTTCTGCGAGGCCCGTGATCACGGGCTGGGCGGGGACGTTCGCCCAGGTCGCGTTTCGCATCCTGGTGCCCGCGCTGCGCCGGCTCCTGGAGGTGCCGGTCCCGGCAGGGCGGCGGCCGAGTGGGATGCGGGCGGTCTCCTGCTGCTTATTCTGCTCGACCGTGGTGTCGGGCAATCCGGCGGCGGTCAGGGCCTCGCTTTCGGTCGGGCCGGGGGCCAGGGCGTTCACGCGGAGGCCGTGGCTGGCCGGTTCCACCGCCCAGCCACGGGTGAGCTGTTCCAGTGCTGCCTTGCCGTGAGAGACCTGCCCGGCGAGGGTGCCGCATCGCACCGACCACCTTCAAACGGTGGCTCGCCACCCAGCGAGCCTGAACAGTCGATTGCAGAAGAACGAGGATCTCATCGTGCGTCGGGCGGTGCCGCCCGATACCTGCGGGGGAGGGGCGAACGTACCTGCAGGGGAGGGGTGAACGGTGATCCACTTCCGCCGGGGGAAGCGGCAGGAATCACCGGATCGTCATTGTTCGAGGACGAGATGAACCGCCCTCCGGGCGCGCTGCAATCGGCTCGTTCCGGGGGCTTCGGATGACCACCGCGCTCGCCACCGCGACGCTCCGAGCGGGCCCACCCCGACACAAGGGATCGACCATGACCGCTCTGACCGATTCGACAGTGACCACCGGGCGGCTGCGTACCGCGTGGAGCGCGGTCCACACCCCGGTGGCAGGGGTTCCGCGCTGGGCGCGGATCGCCGCCTTCGCCGTCCCGTTCGTCGTGCTGCCGTCCAGCCTCTGGCGGCTTTGGGCAGCGTTCGAAGACCAGGTCGGGTTGGGGGAATGGGCCTACGTCGTCTTCTTGTCGGTCCTGTCGGAGTTGGTGGCGTTCACCGCCGTTGGGCTGGTCGCTACCTGGGGTGAGCGGTTCCCGCGCTGGTTTCCCGGACTGCGCGGACGCAGAGTGCCGACGCGGGCCGCCGTCATTCCCGCGGCCCTCGGCACCGTGGTGCTGACGGTCATGTGGACTGCCGCCTGGGTCACCGACTTCGCCGGAGTCACCCTGCGAGGTGAACCGACCCCCGACGACTTCCCCTCCCAGGCGGGCGGCTGGGAGGCCGCGATCTACCACCTCTGCTACCTCCCACTCCTGCTGTGGGGGCCACTGCTCGCCACCGCGACCTACGCCTACCACCGCCGCCGCAACCACTGACCGCACAACAACGCGACGGTCGATTCAAGTGGCTATGACGGTGAGAACGAGAGCCAGATGTCGGTCTCGTTGAGGGCCACATGCTGATCTTCATCGTTCGCGGATGTCGCCGAGTCGCGGAACGGGGCCGGAGCTTCCCAGCGGGCTCCTCGACGACGCGCCGGTCCGGACCATCCTCCGCCAGTGTGGAGCCCGTGCCCGAGCTGCATCAACGCGGCCGACTGGTCCGCATCGGCGAGGAGAGCAGCGGCCGGCCTTGGCGAGCCGGCACCCCAAGGGCGTGGCTCTGGTTCTCGCTGACACAGCCAATTCAAGTGATCCCGTCGAACCACGGTCTCTGGAGCACCTCATGACCGGCCTCATCGAAGCACCTCCTTGGCCCGACCGGCTGCGAACCGCCTGGAGGGCCGCACACACACTCCGGTGGCCGGGGTTCCCCGCTGGGCGCGGATCGCCGCCCTGACCATCCCGTTCACGGTGCTGCCGACGTGCCTCTGGCGGATCGCGGCCGTCGCCTTCCTCACGGAGGGGAACCCATCGGGCGATCGCCTGGTCCCCCGGATGCCCTATCCCGAGCGGCACCACATCAGGGCAGGCAGTCCGATCCTGTTCCAATGGTGAAAGATGACATGGAGTGCGATCACCGCGCGTATCTTTCGTGTGAGCTCGCGCAGGGTTGGGAGCGTTCTGCCGATGTCCTCGAACGCGGTGAGCCAATCAGGGCCAATGAGGTCTGGGCGGGCTTGGCCGAGGAGGTGGCGAACGTCGGGGGTGAAGGACGTCACACCAGAGACTGGGCCGCTGTGCGCGATCTCGACGCGGGCAACACCGCGTTCATGCGGCCTGCCCGTGCGCGCCGAGGGTCGTCAGCCGCCGCGCCCTGGGCCGGTTGACCCAGGACCGGCCCCGAAGGGGCCGGACGCTCCTTCGAGCCCGCCACCACCGCCCTGGCCGCCCGACTCGCCGGCCGCCCTGGCAATGCCGCCCAGGTCGCCGCTGTGCTGGGCCGGGTCCTCGCCCAGCCGGACACTACGCTCACACCCCCTGTCTTCACCTCATCGAAGTCCGCGCCCTAGACAAGGTCGGGTCGCGGTGGACGCCGCCCGAACGCCGCTGAATCCCAGGGCCTCAACGAGTGTCGACACAGGCGGAGTGTTTCTTCGTCAGGCGGGGTGTGAGGTGTCGCCGTAGGTTTCGGCGACCCACTCGGGGGTGAGCGAGAACTTCTCGCGGAATGCCTGTGGGGAGATGGCGTGGTTCAGGGCCTCCTGAAGGAGGGCGGCCAGGTTGTAGGAGGGAACGGCTTGGCGGGAGCGTTCCAACGCCATCTGGGCGAGGGCGCCGTCGCCGTCCATGTAGGCGGTGTAGGCCAGCAGCGCCGCCGGCGCCGCGGTGTACTCCCCGACGGTGCGGCGGGTCATGTCGCGCCAGAACCGCAGTTGCTGGTCCTGGTCGTGCTCGGCGATCCGTGCCCATGCCTCATCCCGCACGCGCAGATGGTTCAACACGACCGACAGCCGAGCCACCTGCCGATCGGTGAGCCGCGCGCCGCTGCCGAGCAGGGAACGCACCATCGGCAGGCCCTCGATCACCAGCAGCGGCGGGCTGCCGCCATCGCGGAGCAACTCGGCCTCGGCCCGTTCGGTCTCGGCCTGCATCCGCTCCCGGTCCCGTCCGCCCATGGGTGCGAGGGTGGCGGCCATCTCCCGGCGGCTGCCGTAGGCGACCCGGCCCGCGTAGGCGGCGGTGGCGGCGATCGTGGTGGAGGCGATGTCGTACGGGGTGCCGTCCGCAGGACAGCAGCGATGGTCGATGCAGGTCAGCGACCACCACCGTCCGTCGTTGACGCGCAGGACCTCCTTGACGGTGAGGATGTCGGCCAGCGCGTCCTGGACCTCGGTCAACAGGGGGACCGTCCGGTCCTCGGAGCCGTAGCCGAGCAGGATCACCGCCTCGGCGGCGGTGCCGACCATGAACGCCCGCAGACGCCGGATCAGATCGCCGTGGTGGTCACGGGTGATCAGGTCGAGGCGGATGCCGAAGCTGCCCTGGCTGTTCCAGCCAACGACGACCAGGGAGTCTTCGGGGTGAAAGCCGAGCATGTAGGGAACGGTGGCGACGGCGTCGGCGGCACTGGCAATGGTGATCTTGATCGGCTCGTTCACGATGACGTCCCTTTCAAGTCGAGGAGCGCGCAACGATCGCGGCCGCGGCTCAGGACCGCGGCCCCTGCGCTGCGCCGCTGGGGGCCGGGAGAGCGGGACGGCCCTGGGGGAGGAGGCGATGACGCCGGTGAGGATCTGGTGGGTCTGGACGGGGGCCTGGTCGGGCGGCGGCGATCGCGGTGCCTGGACCCGGGTCCGTCTGCGCCCTGTCCCGGCGGGCAGACGACCACGACGCGCGCAGACGGGAACGCCGGCCGGGCGGTCTCCGGAACGCCCCCAGATGTTGCCGACGAAGGAGGACAACATCTGGGGGCGTTCCGGAGATGAGCTCGCTCAAGCCCGGTGGCGGGCACGGCCGGCGCGGCGTAGGCTGCCCAGCCGGGATCAAGGACGCAGACAGGACACGTCCGGCGCAGGCGGCATCACCTGTCAGAAGGCCGGCCCAGAGGGTGACCCTTTGGGCGTCAGGTGACTCTGATCGTCGACCGACTCCAAGTGCCCTTGCCGGGCCTCGGCCCCACACGGCGACGTACACGGCCGGAGCCAGGGTGCACGACTTCCGGCCGCCTCAGACCGCCACAGCCCGACGTCGACCTCCGCACAGAGCTGTGCGGTGTCCGGAACTCCGTTGAACCGGCCCCACCGGCCGCGCCGCTCCTCGGTGAGGAGGTTGACCGGCACCCCGAACCCCGCGAGACAAGGCCGTGCAACACGGCCGCTTCCGGCAGGATTCTGGCAGGACGAGATCGCTTGAACGCTTGATGGCGCCCGGTCAGGCGTCGCTGGTCACCGGTCGTGACTCATGGGGAGGTGGGGACGCGACTTGTGGGGTGGTCGCGGTCACCTGAAGTGTTTGGGCGGGTCATCGGCCCCTTCCGACGATCGCGGTCATTTGCCCGCCTTCGTCGAATGTGAGCGGGGCAAGGCCCTGGCCGCCGGGGTGTTTGGGCATCCGGGAGAACCCGCGCAGGTCGTGCCGCTCGAGTCGGGGGATGTGGTGCCGACGGGAACCGGCCCGGGTGCGGCGTTCGGCCGCGGGGCCCTCCTTCGCCCACCGTGCCGGTTCGGGCGGTCGCGGGGGGGTGTCGAGGCCCTCAACCCTTATTGCGACTATGTCGCAGGTGCCATGACATGTCAGTATGTGGGTGTAGGCGACGGCGGAACGAGGAAGCCGGTGGAAGTCCGGCGCGGTCCCGCCACTGTGATCGGTGAGCGACTCCCGACATGGCCACTGCCCGAGCAGCGGGTGGGAAGGCCGGGGGAAGCGTCGACCCGAGAGCCAGGAGACTCACGCGGTCGCCTCCTCGATGAGGCTGGGGCGGATTTCCCCAGGGAGCAGAGGATGCGTCGGCATGCCCGAAAAGAGGGGTGGCCCGGTGCCGTGCAGGGTCACGGTGTGCCGGGACTGCTGCTGTGGCAGCGCCAAGGTGACCGGTATCGACCATGACGAGCAGGTCGCGTTCCTGCGCGGGCGGGTTCCGGTGCGGGTGTCGGCGTGCCTGGACGTGTGCGCTCAGGCCAACGTGATCGTGGTGCAGCCGTCGACCGAGGGCCGTGCGGCGGGGGCCCGGCCGGTCTGGCTCGGCCTGGTCAACGACTCGGCGGGCACCGAGGACGTCGCGGACTGGGTGCGCGCCGGCGGCCCCGGCGTCGCTCCGATGCCCGGCGTCTTGGACCTGTACGTCTTCGCCCCGCCCCGTCGCCCCACGACCGGCCGGTCTCGCGGTCGATGACCATCCACCCCGTGAGAGGACTTCACTTCATGACGGGCAGACGCTCGCCGTTCCTGCTGCTGACCCTTGCTCTGGCCCTGCTCGTTCCAGCCTGTGGGGATGCCTCTGACGCTTCCGGCGGAACGGGGGCGACCGCCAAGGGGTTCCCCGTGACGATCGAGAACTGCGGAGTGACGACGACCTACCGGCGTCCGCCGCAGCGTGCGGTGACGCTCAACCAGCACGCGACGGAGATCGCGCTGGCGCTCGGGCTGCGGGGGTCGATGGTCGGCACCGGCTACCTCGACGACCGTGTCCTCCCGGAGCTGCGGACCGCCTTCGACCGGGTCAAGGTGCTGTCCAAGGAGTACCCCTCCTTCGAGACGCTGCTGTCGGTGGAGCCCGACCTCGTGTACGGCGGGTGGAAGAGCGCGTTCGAGGAGAAGGAGGGCCGCAGCCGCGCGGCCCTGAAGAAGGCCGGGATCGACTCTCACCTCAACATCGAGGAATGCCCGTCGGGGCCGGTGACCATGGCCACGGTCGAGGAGGAGATCCGCACGATCGCCGAGATCTTCGGGGTGCCCGACCGGGCCGAGCGGCGGATCGCCTCCCTGCGCACCGTTCTGAGCGGGGTCGAGGGCAGGATCGGCGATGTCACGCCGGTCAAGGTCGCCGTCTATGACAGCGGCGACAAGACCGTCTTCACCGCGGGCGGGTCGGGCATCGGCAACGAGATGATCCGGCTGGCTGGCGGGACCAACCTGTTCTCCGACGTGAAGGGCGCCTACGGGGACGTGTCGTTCGAGCAGTTGGCCGAGCGGGCACCCGAGGTGATCGTCATCTACGACTACGGGGATCGGTCCGCCGAGGACAAGAAGCGGTTCCTGCTGTCCCATCCCGCGCTCAAGGACGTTCCCGCCATTCGGGACCGGCGGTTCGCGGTGCTGCCGCTGTCGTCCACGGTGACCGGCATCCGGGTGGCCGACGCGGTGGCGTCGCTCGCCCGGCGGTTGCACCCGGACCGCTTCGCGTGACGGGCGTCGCCGAAGCGCGCCCGACCGGGACCGGCGTGGGGGCCGCCGCGCCGACGCGCCGGCATCGGGTCCCGTACGCGTTGGTGCTCGTGCTCCTGGGGGTGCTGGTCGCGGTGGCGGCGACCGCCGGGATCGCGGCGGGTTCGGTCGCGGTCCCGGCCGGTGAGGTGTGGGGCATCATGGCGCACCGGGTGCATCCGGCGCTGGCCGACCCGACCTGGACGCCGGTCCGCGAGACGATCGTCATCGACGTGCGGCTGCCCCGGGTGCTGCTGTGCGCCGTGGTCGGCGCGGGGCTGTCGGTGTGCGGGACGGCGTTGCAGGCGCTGGTGCGCAACCCGCTGGCCGACCCGATGCTGCTGGGCGTCTCCTCCGGCGCGACGGTCGGGGCCGTGCTGGTCGTGGTGTCCGGCCTGAGCGTCTTCGGCAGGTTCTCCCTGTCGCTGGCCGCGTTCTGCGGTGCGCTCGCCGCCCTCGTCGCGGTCTACCTGCTGGCGCGATCGGGCGGGCGGATGACCACGGTGCGGCTGGTGCTGGCGGGGGTGGCCACGGCCGAGGTGCTGTCGGCTGTCGCGAGCTACCTGGTCGTGACCTCCGACGATCCGCACGCGGCCGACTCCGCGCTGCGCTGGATGCTCGGCGGCATGGGCGGCACCACGTGGGAGGTGCTGTGGATCCCGGCCGCCGCCGTGCTCGCGGGGACGGCCGTGCTGCTGGGCGTGTGCCGTTCGCTGAACCTGCTGCTGGCGGGGGAGGAGGCCGCCGGTGCGCTGGGGCTGGACGTGCATCGGTTCCGGGCGGTGATGTTCACGGTGGTGGCCCTGATGATCGGGACGATGGTCGCGGTCAGCGGCGCGATCGGGTTCGTCGGGTTGATCATGCCGCACATCGTGCGGCTGCTGGTGGGGGCGGACCACCGTCGTGCGCTGCCCGCCGTCGCGCTGCTGGGGGCGGCGTTCATGATCCTCGCCGACCTGGCCGCCCGTACCCTGATCAGCCCTGAGGAGATCCCCGTGGGCATCCTGACCGCCCTGGTCGGCGGGCCGTTCTTCCTGTGGCTCATGCGACGCCGGGCGGCCTCATGACCCCCGCCGACCAGCCCGCCGCGCTGCGCTTCGAGGACGTCTCGGTCGTCGTCGGAGGCCGGACCTTGGTGGACGGGGTGTCCCTGGAGGTGACGCCGGGCGAGGTGATGGGCCTGGCCGGGCCCAACGGCGCGGGCAAGTCCACGCTGCTGCGCACCTGCTACCGCGCCCTGCGGCCCACGTCGGGGCGGGTCCTGCTGGACGGCGAGGACGTGTGGCGGACACCCGGCAAACGCCTGGCCCGTCGGCTGGCCGCCGTTCTGCAGGAGAGCACCGGCGACTTCGAGCTCACCGTGTACGACGTGGTCGCGATGGGGCGCACCCCGCACAAACGGCCCTTCGCGGGCGACGACGCCACCGACCGCGACATCGTCACCGAATCGCTGGGTCGGCTCGACGTCGCCCATCTGACCCGGGCGCCCTTCGATCGGCTGTCGGGCGGCGAGAAGCAGCGGGTCCTCATCGCCCGCGCGCTCGCCCAGCGGACCGGGACGATCGTCCTCGACGAGCCCACCAATCACCTGGACCTGCGCCACCGGCTCGACGCCCTGCACCTGGTGCGCGGGCTCGGCGTCACCGCCGTCATCGCCCTGCACGACCTCGACCTCGCGGCGGCGTTCTGCGACCGCATCTGCGTCATGGACGCGGGACGCACGGTCGCCCTCGGAACACCCGCGCAGGTGCTGACCGCCGACCTGCTGGCCGACGTCTACCGCGTCGACGCCGAGGTCACCGAGCACCCCCGCACCGGCGTCCCCCGGATCACCGTTCTCCCCGGGCGGCGTGGAGCGGAGTTCTCGGCGTGACCTCCCTCCTGCCGGCCCCCGCCGCGTCCGTCACCGCGGCTCTCACCGACATCGCGGATCCGGGGCCCCTTCTTCACCATCACCGTGGGCGGAACGGACCGGGGCCGGCATCCCATCGCCGACGACCACGCCCACGGTGTTCCGGACCTGATCGCGGCCACCACCGGGCGGTACCGAACCTCGGAGGCGCGGATCGGGGCGTCCATCGTGCAACTCGGCCATACCGCTCGGCTGTGCTCACCCCTGCCGGCCCGCGCTCTGGTGCACGGCGTCGTGCCCGACCTGGCCGGGTCGGCGGCTGGGCGCACTCCACGGTCCCCGCGATCGGTACTACTTCCAGACCTTCCGCAGGCTGCTGGACACCGACCGCGAACTGTTCCAGCGCTTCGCCGCCCTCACCGGCTTCAGCCGGGCCGCCCTGAACGGCTTCGGCCATGAGGGACTGCGTTCTCCGGCGGACCCATCATCGCCGACGACCTGCGTCCGCTCGCCCGCCGACCGCTGTGCGCGCCGATATCGCCGCCGGAGCCGGCGGACGAGGGGATCCAAGGCGTCGGTCATCGATCTCGTGTCGAGGGGGTGCGCGTGGTCGGGCGGCGGTGAGCCACAGGCAGGTCGGCCGGCGAGGAGGCTGAGTGCACAAATCGGCGGTAGGCGCCGGCACCCACACGGGCGGATCCGGCGGTTGTGGCGGTGTACCGATCGTACGGATCAACGCCTATGGCGCCGAGTCGGAGGTGGGCTCGGTGTGGCACGAAGCAGCAGGAAGTCCGTGCGCGGGCGCGCGTCGCTCGGCTGCGGTGTGGGGATCGCGGAGAGGTCGCGGGAGGGGTCGTAAGGTATCGCCATGAGCGATCCTCAGGCCGTTCGTGATGCCTTCGACATGTTGTTGGCGGGTAATCGGCGGTTCGTCGCCGGGGTGCCCGAGCATCCCAATCAGGATGCGGCCCGCCGCAGTGAGGTGGCGCCGGAGCAGAAGCCGTTCGCGGTGGTGTTCGGGTGTTCCGATTCCCGGCTGGCGGCCGAGGTCATCTTCGACCGCGGGCTCGGTGATCTGTTCGTGGTGCGTACGGCGGGTCATGTGACGGGGTCGGAGGTGCTGGGGAGCATCGAGTACGGGGTGAGCGTGCTGGGCTGCCCGCTGGTGGTGGTGCTGGGTCACGATTCCTGCGGCGCGGTCGCCGCCGCGCGGGCCGCGGTGACCGACGGCGTGAGCGTGCAGGGGTTCGTGCGGGACGTGGTGGAGCGGGTGACGCCCAGCGTGCTGGCCGCCCAGGCCGCCGGGCGCACCGGCGACGCCGACTTCATCGCCGAGCATGTGCGCCACACGGTCGACCTGCTGCTGGAGCGCTCGGGTGTCGTCGCCGACGCGGTGGCCGCGGGCCGGGCGGCGGTGGCGGGCCTGTCGTACCGGCTGACCGAGGGGACCGCCCATCTGGTCACCGAGCGGGGCCTGACGGCGGCGGCAGCGGGGCAGGTGGGTGCGTAGCCCGACAGCTCGGCACGCCGGGCCGTCCGGGTCGGTTTCGGCGACAGCGGCCCTGCCCCCCGAGGCCACCTGACCGGGCGGGTAACGGGGCGGATCGGCCGCGCCGAGCCTGGCCTCCGCGATGAATGCCAACCCGCAAGGGGCGGCTAGTCCCGCCGGTGGTCGGTGGCGGCCCGGCCCAGGTGCTCGGTCTGGCACTCGGCGCATCGCCCGGACCAGCCGTAGCCCGCGCAGGCGGCGCACTCCACGTCGGGGAGGAGCCGGCCGCCCTCGGCCATGCTGCGGGCGAACCGGTCGAACTCGGTGACGGTGAACACCGACCCGTCCCACACCGCCGCCGGCGCCTGGTCCCGGAACACCACACGGCCCGGCGCGGGGATCTCTCAGTGATCCGGTTCGTTAGAGGGGCAGTGACCAGCGCTGGAGCGGAGGAACTCTGTGGTTGATGTCCCGTTGTGGCTGTGGGTGGCCTTCATCGCAACGGTCGTCGTTGCGCTCGCGGTGGACCTGGTGGCGCACCGCAGCGCACACGTCATCGGCTTCAGGGAGGCCGCGTCGTGGAGCGCCCTGTGGGTGGGTCTGGCACTGGTGTTCGGGGCGGTCGTCTTCGTCGTCCTGGGTTCAGGGCCCGCGACGGAATACACCACGGCGTGGCTGCTGGAGAAGAGCCTGTCGGTCGACAACCTCTTCGTGTTCGCGTTGATCTTCGGCTACTTCAAGGTGCCGCGCGAATATCAGCACCGGGTGCTGTTCTTCGGGATCGTCGGCGCGCTGGTGTTCCGGGGGATCTTTCTGGCCTTGGGCGTGGCCGTGGTCAGCCGGTTCACCGCGGTGATGTTCGTGTTCGCCGCGGTGCTGTTCTACAGCGCCTACAAGATCCTCAAGCAGGAGGACGACGACTTCGATCCGGGCAAGAGCGTGGCGGTGCGGCTGCTGCGCAAGGTCGTCCCCGTGCAGGCCGAGTACGCGGGAACCAGGTTCTTCGTTCGGCAGGCCGGTAAGAGGGTGGCCACCCCGCTGCTCGCGGTCGTCGTCGCGATCGAGGCCGCCGACCTGGTCTTCGCCGTCGACAGCGTGCCCGCCGTCCTGGCGGTCAGCGACGACACCTTCATCGTCTACACCAGCAACGCCTTCGCCATCCTCGGCCTGCGAGCGCTGTACTTCCTCCTCGCCGGCATGCTCGACCGGTTCCACCACCTCAGCAAGGGCCTGGCGATCATCTTGGCGTTCATCGGCGTCAAACTCCTCCTGATCGCCGCCCACAAGACCATCGACTCCAGCATCCCGGAGATCCCCACACCCGTCAGCCTGGCCGTCATCGTCATCGTCTTGACCGCCTCGATCGTTCTGAGCCTACGACGGCCCCCCGATCACGCGCCCGACCGTACCGACCCTTCCCATGCGCCCGAGCACAAATGACAAGGGCACGGCTACGCGACGAACGCACCTTCCAGCCGAGCCCCACGCCGCTGATGGTCGGTGCGGCTGCCTGACCGGCCAGTCCCGGCGGATCACGGGCCGTCTCTTGACGCTTGCTCGGATCGGAATATCATCGCGGTATGGCGATTGATTTCGATTGTGGAATGACTTCGTTGGACGGGCTGGCACCGGCGGCGGCGCTGTTCCACTCGCTGGCCGACCCGGTCCGGCTGTCGATCGTGCAGCGGCTGGCGCGCGGGGAGGCGCGGGTGGTGGATCTGACCCGCGAACTGGGGCTCGGGCAGTCGACGGTGTCCAAGCACCTGGCGTGCCTGCGCGGCTGCGGGCTGGTGGACTACCGCGCCGAGGGCCGCCAGTCGTTCTACTTCCTGGCGGCCCCCGAACTGCTGGACCTGCTGCGCTCAGCCGAGCACCTGCTGACCGCCACCGACCGCGCCGTGGCACTCTGCCCCACCTACGGCACGGGCACCGGGCAGGCCGGGGCGCGCGCGCCCGGCGCGGACGCGACGACGTGACCGCGCTGTCGCCGGCCCCCTCGCCGCAGCGCCGCGCCGTGCTGGCACGGCGGGTTCGGTGGCTGGTGGCGGCCACCATCACCTACAACGCCGTCGAAGCCGTCGTCGCGATCACCGCCGGGACCATCGCCCGCTCCGGGGCCCTGGTGGCGTTCGGGCTGGACTCGGTGATCGAGGTCGCCTCCGCCGCCGCGGTCGCCTGGCAGTTCTCCGCCCGCACCCCCGACCTGGTCCAACAACGCGAGAAGCGCACCCTGCGGATCATCGCCGTCTCGTTCTTCGCGCTCGCCGCCTACGTCACCGCGGACTCGCTGCTCGCCCTGACCGGCGGCGGCACCGCCGAGCACTCCACGCCGGGCCTGGTGCTGGCCGCCCTGTCGCTGGCGATCATGCCGGGCCTGTCGGTCGCCCAACGCCGCACCGGCCGTGAACTCGGCTCCGCCAGCGCGGTCGCCGACTCCAAGCAGACACTGCTCTGCACCTACCTGTCCGGCGTGCTCCTGGCGGGCCTGGCCGTCAACAGCCTGCTCGGCTGGGCCTGGGCCGACCCCATCGCCGGCCTCGTCATCGCCGCCGTCGCCGTCAAGGAAGGCCGCGAAGCCTGGCGCGGAGACGCCTGCTGCGCCGTCCCCGCCACCGTCGCCTCGAAGCAGAGCGGCTGCTCCACCATCACGCCCACACCATGATCTCGGACCGGTCGATCGCGTCGGTATCGGTGCGGCAGACGACGCCGTGGTGGTCGGTCCAGCGTACGGTGCCAAACGTCGCGTACCGCTGCACCGCCGGGGCCACGGCATGGTTCGCCCAGGACTGATCAACCCGCGCCCCACCGTGGCCGGTGGGTGCGCACAGATCGGGGTCGTCATCGCGACGGGCCGGCTCGGCGGCGATGTCGACCAAGTCCTCTCGTTCCAGTGTCCGTCCGACGGCCCGGTCCTGGGTGGGGACGGTGGCGCCGCTTCGGTACGCGTTCACGGACGTGATCGTCAAGCGGGTCATGGGGATGCGGGTCTCCTTTCTCGCAGGTCATCAAGGGACGGGGTGGGGAGTCCACATGCCGTCGGGGCGGCGCAGTGGCGGAAGCCGGTCGAGCTGGTGGTGGGCGGCCTTCACCCGCCACGTGGCTCACCGGCGTTCGAGCTCTGCCACCACCAGAGAGGTGGTCCACGGCTCGTACACGGAGATCACCGCGCGTAGATAAGTAGCGTGGACGTACTGCTCCGCCCAAAGGCGCAGGGGGTTCATCGGTTCGATGGATCGGGGGAGTGGGGTCGCGGCAGGCGCGCGCATGGCGCGGCCCCTCCCCTCCTGCCACCGCGGCCGGCCCGGCGGCGTTGGCGGGCCGGACAGACGGCGGATTGCCCGGGATCCGGCACGCGAGAGGGCATGTCTGGGTCCCGTGCGGGTCTCAGGTCACTTCTTGTCCGGGAACCGGCGCAATGCGCCCTTGATCGCGGTGACCGCGTTCATCACCTGGTCGGCCTCGCAGATCCAGATGCCGCCCTTCCAGCAGAACCACACCCGGTTCCCGTCGTCGCGTCGCCGCCGCGCCTGTACCTCGACCGACCTGCCGTTGTCGGTGTTCGTCACGGTCAGATCGGATTGGCCCTCAGCAACGCCGTAGCCGCGCGTCCCAAGGCGCTCGGCCAGCCGGAACGTCGCAGCCTTGGTGTCGGTGTCCGACGAGGGCAGGCACGCGGCGGCTTCATCGGCGGCGTCCCTGAATTGCGCGGCGATCCGCTGCGCGGGGGTCGTTGTCGGCTCCGGCATCGCGGTTCCTTCCTCTCAGCACCGATGAAATCGGTGGTGCCCCCGGCCGTGAAGATGTGCGGCTGGTGGGGGTGTGCAGAGGGGATGTGAACGTGACGAGCTGGGTCTTATGCCACTGCTCAAGGGTGATGATCGCGGGGCGGGCGGGCCGGCGGGACCACACCATTCGCTGATCGGTTTGGCGCAGCTGCGGTTGGTGCGGGCGGCCCCGCCGGTTGAACACCTGGTAGCCGGTGTACTTCGGTTGGGCGAGCGTCCGGGCGACGCGTGCGCGGGGTCCAGGGGCGCTGCCCTTCGGCGAGCGGGTGGCGGTCGGGGTCGGCGGCGAGCCGGCGGGCGCGCCGTAGCCGGAAAGCGAGGTCGACGGGTGCGGCACTCGCGAAAGCTGAGCTGGAGGAGGACAGCCGCCGACTTCGGCAGGGGCTTGAGACAGGCACGGGTCGGGTTGTGGCTCTGCCGCCATCTTCTTGATGTACCGGTCCTAGGGCCAGACTGATCGTGATTCTCAGGCTTGCCGAGGGTGCAGTGGAGCACTTGCTATTCCTGCGTCGTCAGGACATGAGCGTCTGGCAACCGCTGGGCGTTCACCGGGATGTCGCGTGCATCCAGATCGGTGCGAGCGTGAGTACCCGCACAGTACCCCGGCGCGACTCCCATGATGGAAATCGCTTTCCCTGGTCGGTGCCTGCTGGCAGGGTGTGGTTGGTGACAGGCGATGGCGATGCCGGCAAGTACGACGAGGCGTGGGCGTTGGAAATGCTCCGCCGGCTGCAACGAGGCACACAGGAGGCGCGTGAGCGTCGCGACGCGCTCGCGGCAGCGGTCGACGAAATAGCTGACGGATTCACGAAGTTGGGCCTCAAGCCTTGGATAATGAGGGGAAAGAGCCCAGCGCAAGAGGACATGAAGGCCCCCGACGTCCTGCTCGGTGACCGCGCCGAGCCGGCCGCAACGATTCTCAGATATGAATCAGCGGTCAACATCCTTAGCGCCGCCGATCAGCTTCGGGGTTTCGCCGTCCTGCTTCGCGCGGAGGCATCTTTGATGGGCGCGGTCTCGGTCGCGCGCGGGATCTTCGAGGCGTGCCTATGGGCCACAGCGGTGATCGACCCGACCATCACGACTGACGAGCGTCTGGAACGCGCCCTGACGCGTCGCCTCGCACGGCTCTCGGCAGGTATCCGTCTCAAAGACATGCTCGGCGATGGCGTCACTGACGCCAACCATGTCATCGACAACGACGGCCACGTCGACGACGAGCACGGTACCAACCGCGATCCCGTCAAGGACATCGCCGACATCTTGGTCTACGCCAAGGGCCGGGGCTGGCCCGTGAAGAAGGGCCGCCGCGCCTCCGAGATCACGCCCCTTTCGATTGACTGGCTCAACGAAAACCTTGAGCGCCGAATCGGCATCGAAGGGTATGCCTGGACGAGCGGGTCGTCGATGGCGCACGGCGAGCATGCCGCCGACACGGCAGCTCACAGGCTTTCAGTGCGATCACCAGGGATTTAGCCTCCGACCCGACACGGTGTCCAACCGCCGAAACCAGGGTCACCGGCAGCCACCAGAACCGCCCCGACCACCGGCTGTGACCACCCCGGCGTAAGGCGCTCGACTGACGGCAGCCCCCGCCGCGCGATCAAGACCTACCTGGCACCTCGGGACACGTTTGGGAGTGGGACGCCGACATGGGACGCCGCCTCGAACTCGGTCTGGCGGCCTGACCCGCCGTGGCGAGCGCGCGCCGTTCTGCCCGGACGGGTGGGCCGAGGCGTGCCAGCGGTAGTCCAGGCGCCGGGTGGCCTCCAGGGCGCGTTTGCCTGGTTTGGTCGGGTTGGACTGGCCGGGCCGGTCGTTGAGGACGGAGCTCACCGTGGTCTGGGAGCATCCTGGCCCATCCCCTCGGCTACGCGAGCGCCGGTCGGGTTGCGCGGGATCAACGCGGTCGGCTCAGTGATGGGCAGATGTCGCGGTAGCCGATGCCGGGCGCGACGTACTGGGCCCATTCGGTGCGGGTGAGGGTGCGACCGGCGATGGAGCAGGCGATCGCCACCGGGTCCGCGGGTATGGCGACGTTCCATCGCCGGACGGTCCCGCTTGTGTCGCCGGTGATCAGGGACGTCCCGTCGCCGGTGAAGACCAGGGACTCCACCGGCCCGCCGTGACCGGCGAGGGGCGCGCCTCTTTGGGTCTGGCCGGCGACGTCCCAGAGCCTGGCGACCTGGTCTTGGCCGCCCGTGGCCAGCGTCGTCCCGTCGCGGCTGAAGGCCAGGGCCGTCACCGTTGCGGAGTGGCCGGTGAGCGGGGTGCCGATCTGGCGCCGGTCGCGGACGTCCCACAGTACGGTGGTGTTGGCGGCGCCGATGGCCAGGGTGCGGTTGTCGGGGGCGAAGGCCAGGACGCCGGCCTGGTCGGTGACCCCGCTGATCTGGGTGAGCGGCTTGTGGTCCGAGACGTTCCAGAGCCGGACCGTCCGGCCGGTGCCGGCGGCCAGCGTCCTGCCGTTGGGGCTGAAGGCCAGCGATGACACCTCGGTGCCCGACGAGAAGAGCGGCCGCTTGGTGATCAGGGTGCGGGTCCGCAGGTCCCACAACTGCACCTTGCCGTCGACGGTCGGGGAGCTCGTTTCACCCTGTGAGCCTCCGCCGGTGGCCAGCACGCGCCCGTCCGGGCTGATGGCCATCGCGCTGATGCGGCCCTGCGGGCCGCCGCCCGGGGCGTATCCGCGTCGCGCCACCGGATCCCAGATCCTGACCTCGCCGTAGAGGTTGCCGGTCGCGAAGGTCCGTCCGCCGGGGGCCACCGTGATCATGTCGGGCGAGGTGAGCATCGGTGTACCCGCCGCCGGGAGGGCCGGTCGTGTCTCCCGCCCGGTGGTGATGTCCCACGTCCGGAACACGGCCGAGCCGCCGCCGTACACGCCGTTGTCGCTGACGAGGGTCCGTCCGTCCGGGCTGAATCCGAGGTGGATCTTGTTCTCGGGGGGGCCGACGCGGAAGGGACGGTGATCGGGCTGGTGGACGCTGACGTCCCACAGCCGCATCGCCCTCGCGGGATCGTCCCCGTCCAGGGAGACCACGGTGTCCTCGTCGGCGAACGTGGCGACGCTCATCGAGCCGTCGCCTTCGGTTCCGATGGAACCGACGTGCGTGCCGCTCTTCTCCCACAGTTGGGAGCCGACGACCACGACCCGCCCGTCGGGACTGAACGGTCCCACGGTGCTTGCAAGGTCCAGGGGAATGGCGCCGCCTTGCTGCCGCCCGGTCCGCGCATCCCACAGGAACACGTTGAGGCGATCGTCTGACTTCGCGTACTCCTGCGTGACGACGGTCTGTCCGTCCGGGCTTACCGCCGTTGCCTCGCCTTTCACGGGGAAGGAGGCGGTGCGCCGGCCGGTGGCCAGGTCCCACAGCCCCACGGTGTCCGGGCCGTCGCCGGTCACCTCGCCGACGGCCACGGTCGTGGCACGGGAGTCGATCACAGGAGAGACGTCGGCGCTCCCGGCGGACGGGTAGGGGATGAAGGGACCGTGCTGGCGGCCGCTCTGTACGTCCCAGAGCGCGACACCCTGGCCGTTGTCGACGGCGACCTTCTTTCCATCGGAGGTGAAGACCACCGAATCGGGTTGGGACGGTACGGGCAGGTCGCCCAGCGGCCGGCGGGTGCGCACGTCCCAGAGTCGCACGGCCTTCTGCAGCACTTCGCCGGTGTCGTCCACTTCGCTGATGGCGGCGGCCAGCGTCCGGCCATCCGGGCTCAACGCCACCGACGCCCCTCCCCGCGGCAGCGAGGGGGTGTACAGGCGCAGGAAACCGCCGATCTGGCGGTTCCTTCGCACATCCCACAGTGCGATGGTGCCGTCGTCGTTGCCGATGGCGAGCAACCGTCCGTCGCGGTCGGCGGAGACCGAGACGGCATTGCGCTGGTATCCGCTCAGGACTCCGCGCGCCGGGTTGGCGACGAGGTTGAGCAGCGCGGCGCGGCTGTCGGCGGTTTCACGGATGCCGTGGGCGGCGACCGCGAGCAGGGCCGCCTTGTCCGGGGCGATGGCGCTGAACTGCCGGCTCTGGGCGGCGAGTTGCCGTGAAGCCGCGGTGTCGCGCTGCCGCACGGTGGTTCGCTGTGCCTGGACCGCCCATCCCGTGGCCGTCAGCGACAGCACCGTGGTCACCGCGAGCACGACCGCGATCATGCGGGTACGGCGGCTGCGCGCGGTCTGGGCGCGGGTGCTGGCCTCCAGCAGGCCGCGTTCCAGCCGGTTGAGGGACTGGCGGCGCCCGGCGGTGGTGGCATAGCCGACGGCCTCGTCCAGGTGCGCGCCGGTCAGCACGTCGCCGCGGCGCCGCCCGTGATCGTCCCAGGTACGGGCGGCCTGGCGGATGCGCTGGTGGGTGCCCAGCCCCTCGCGCTCGTCCGCGACCCAGCTCCGCAGCCGCGGCCAGGCCCGTAGCACTGCCGGACGCGCCAGGACGACCTGTTGGTCGGTCTCGACCAGCAGCGGATGAAATGCCCGGGTCAGGTGCTGCAGTGCCCGCAACTCGGCGGGATCGTCCCGGTCGGCCAGTTCCGCGATCGCCACGGGACGGGTGGCCAGGCTCCCGTCCTCGCCAGGCACCACGCACCGCAGGAACACCTCCGGGACGAGACTCTGCTCGTGCGGCGGCAGGGCGGCGTAGGCGTCCTCGGCGACCTTGCCCAGTGCCGGGTCGCCCGGCTCCCACCGCGTCCGCAGCCCCGACTGGGCGGCCCCGGAGGCGACCAGTTCCGCCAGGTCGCCCGCGCCTTCTCGGGGGTCTTCGGTGAGCGCGGCCAGGATCGTCCGCGCGGACGGGCGGTGCAGCGGGTCCTTGGCCAGCGCCGCCTCCGCCAAGGGACGCAGCGCTTCGGGCAGCGCGCTCAGGTCGGGGTGGTGGGTGCGGATCCGGTGGGCGATCTCGGGCAGCGCGCCGCCCCGGAATGCGTGCTCGCCGGTGGCCGCGAACACCACGATCGCGCCCCAGGCGAACACGTCGGCCTCGGCCCCGGCGCGCTGCCCCGCGTACACCTCCGGCGCCATGTACCGCAGCGTCCCGGCGAACCCGCCGCCCTCGGTGGCCGTATGCGTGTCCAGTATCCGCGCGACCCCGAAGTCGATCAGGCGTGGCCCGTCCGGGCCCAGCATCACGTTGCCGGGCTTGAGGTCACGGTGCACCACCCGTGCCTGGTGGATGGCCGCCAGCGCGGTGGCGACCCCGATCCCGAGGCGGTGCAGATCGTCCCCGGTGAACCGGCGTCCCTGGCGTTCGCCGGTGCCGTTGACGGTGTCCTGAAGGCTGAGGCCGTCGATGTACTCGCTGACGATGTAGGGCCGGGGCGGTTCCAGCCGCACCTGAAGGATCTTGGCAGTGCAGAACGAGGCGACCCGCTGCGCGGCCCGCGCCTCGGCGGCCATCCGCTCCAGTTCCTTGGGCGACCCCTGGACTCCGTGCAGCACCTTGACCGCCACCCGGCTCCCGTCCGGAGCGTAGGCGTCGTACACGACACCCTGCCCACCGGCGCCCAGACGTCCCGACAGCCAGAACTCACCGATCCGTTCGGGATCTCCCGCCTCCAGCCGACCCGACACCCAGATCACCCCATCCAGAACGTCGCCTGTGGTGGTAGGCCGCCCGCGCCCGCCACGATCAGTGAACGATCAACAACCCACTACGACGACGCGGATCCGGGACGAGTTCGGTGGTTTCCTCCGCGTCTATCTCGGCAGCACCCAAGCCTGTCCGGGGGTGAAGTCCGTTGAGGAACCGCCGACGCTGGTCGACCTGCGCGCCCGAACCACCGCGATGCTGCCCCGCGTCGATCTGCCCGAGGTGATCCTGGAGGTGATGTCGTGGGAGCCGTCGCCGGCCGAGGCGTTCACGGCGGTTTCCGGCGGACGGTCCCCATCTGGGCGTCTCGATCGCCGCCTGCCTGGCGGCGCACTCGATGAACGTCGGGTACCGGCCGATCGCCAAGAGCGGCGTGCCCGCGCTGGAGCGGTTGCGGCGGTCGGCCGGAAACACGCAAGCGGGGCGGCCCTCCAGAACCAGGACCGGCGGGCCCCGCGAGCAGCACCACCAAGACAAGCCACATGTGCATCAGAGACGGAGTGCGCACGAGGTCCTGCTCCACATGCAGCCGCATGTGGAGCAGGACCTCGTGCGTGACCAGCAGTCGCGCCGCGGCCTCCCACCCCGGACCGGCTGCGGCTACGGCGCTGTTGTCGAGTCCTTCAGCGCCGGCCGCTATCGCCGGCTGCTCCCAGGTACCGGCGGTGGAACCATCCCTCGGGTGCCCCGCCGTCCACGACGATGGCGCGTTCGCTGATCAGCCACCTGCCGTCGGCCTGGCGGGTGAAGACGTCGCGCCAGCAGCCCCAGTGGTCGGGCGCGGCCTCGTCCGTGACGGCCAGGAAGGCTGCCTCGGTGCGGGCGGTGCCGTCGCCGTCGAAGACGATGTCGATGGTGGTGAGATGGTGGCGGATGTAGGCGGCCTCCTCGCCTCGCAGGACGTCCGACAGCGACGTGGCCGGTACGGGCGTGCCGTCGGGCAGCAGCACCCGCGCGTCATCGGCGAACAGCGGAAGCATGTCGTCGAAGTCCATCTTGTCGCGCGCCGTGTGGGCGTAGCGGTGTAGAACGGCGGTGATGAGGGCGCGGTCGTCCGCGCGGGCCTGGGTGAAGGAAAGATCCGGCACGATTCGTCCTATCTGGGTGGTGCGGTCAGCGAGCGGTGCTGATCCAGTTGTTGATCGCCGTAGTGGCCGAGTCCGGGACCGGCTCCTGGTCGTCGGCCCAGGCGACGTACCCGTCCGGGCGGACGAGCAGACTGCGCACGCCTGCCAGCTCGGCGGGCGGGAGCACGGGCACTCCCGTGACGACGCCGACGAGGGCCGGGTCGTGGCCGAGGTCGCGGTAGGTGTTGCCGTCGGTGAGATCCACGAGCACGAAGGCGTGCTCGCGGAGCAGTTCCCCGATTCGTACCGTGCCCGTGGCGGTCAGCAGTTCCAGGTCGGGTGCCGGCATGCCGGTGAGGCGGTGGGCGCCGGGCTGGGCGGGGTAGGGGGACAGCAGTCCGTTGAGCTCCAGCGCGGTCCGCCGGTTCACCTCCGGGATCGGAAGGATCTCGCGCTGGTACATGCGCTTGAAGGTGATGCCCTCCGGGGTGAAGTCGTGCTGGACGGCGCCCTGCGACTCGACGCTCTCCAGCAGCTCGAGGGCGACCGGGCGGCGCTCGCTTTCGTAGCTGTCGAGTAGGGCCTCTCCGGCGTGACCGTTCACGACCGCGGCCAGCTTCCAGCCGAGGTTGAAGGCGTCCTGAAGGCAGAAGTTCATGCCGACGCCGCTGGCCGGGTAGTGGACGCGGGCGGCCTCTCCCACCAGCAGCACGCGGCCGTCGCGGAAGCGGGGGGCGATCCGTTGCGCGTCGGTGTAGCGGGAGGCCCACGCGAGCTCGTCGACCTCGATCGGGGTCTCGAAGATCTCGTGCAGGCAGCGCCGGACCTCGTCGGCGGTCACCGGTTCGTTCTGGGGGGCGGCGCGGCGCTGGGCGTGCACGATGACGAAACGGGTGATGGGCTCGGTTCCGTCGCCGAACGGGTAGGTCATGCACCAGCCATGCTCGTTGTCGGTCATGTGGTGACCGGCCGCGCCGAAGGGGAACTCCATCCTGGCGTCGGCGACGATGCCGGTGAAGGTCGCGTCGTGCCCTTCGAAGCCGATGCCGGCCTGGCGGCGGACGACGCTGCGGGCGCCGTCCGCGCCGACGACGTACCGGGCGGTGATGGTCTCGGCGCGGTCGTCGCCGTCGCGGAAGCCCACCTGGACCCCGTGGTCGTCCTGGGTGATCCGCTCGGCGACGGCCCCCTGGCGGATGTCGGCGCCCTGCCGGCGGGCGTGGTCGAGCAGGATCTCCTCGGTGATGCCCTGGGGAAGGATCAGTCCGAAGCCGAACCTGGAGCCCAGATGGTGCCAGTGCACGGGTCCGAGCCCGGCCCACATGTGGACGGGAACGGTGGGGACGCCGTGCAGTGCGCGGGCCCGTTCGACGAAGCGGCCGGCGAGGCCCCGGGAGTCGAGGATCTCCAGCACGCGCGGGAGGATCGTCCCCGCGCGGGAGGCCACGGGCTCGCGCCGTCGTTCCAGGACGGTGACCCTCGCTCCCGCGTGGGCCAGTTCGGCGGCCGTCAGCAGGCCGGAAGGGCCACCGCCGACCACCACGACGTCGCTGTCCATGGGTTCTCCTTGCTCTGGGGGACTCGTGGGGGCCGCTTTTGAAGGCAGGTCACAGGTGCGCGCGCAGGAAGCGCGCGACGGTGGCGGCGACATCGCTCCGGGCGAACGCGGGGTCTTCGTGGTTGGCGCCGTCGATGAGGACGAGTTCGGCGGTGCCTCCGGCGTCCGTCACCGCCTCGGCCAGCCACCGGCTCTGCTGTGGGGACACGACCGCGTCGGCCGTGCCGTGCAGGAGCAGCATGGGCGGGGCGCCCGGGGCGGCATGCGCCACAGGGCTCGCCGGACGCAGGTCCTCGTCGCTCGCCTCGTCCTCGGGAACGCCGATGAGCAATGCCTGCAGATAGGTCAGGGTGGGCGGCATCGGCACCCAGTCGGGCCAGACGGTGTCCAGCACGGCCGCGGGAGGCGCCAGTGACGGGTCCGGCGGCGCCTGGGCGGCCCGCGAGGTGAGGTCGTAGTAGCCGAAGTAGCCCACCATCGCCTGGACGCCGCCGCTGGTCAGGGCGGCCAGCGCGGCCAGGTGCGCCCCCGCGGAGGCGCCGAGCACACCGATCCGCTCGGTGGCCAGTCCGTGGGCGGCCCCGTGGCGCCTCAGCCAGTCCACGGCCGCGGCGAGGTCGTCCAGTTGGGCGGGGAGCTTGGCGGTGTCGCTGGTCCGGTAGTCGATGGCGGCGACGGCGATGCCGTGCTCGGTGAGAGCTCGCAGCCGTTCGGGGGCGTCCTTGCGGCTCCCGGTGAGCCATCCCCCGCCGTGCAGGTACACCGCGACCGGCGCGGCGTCCGCGCCTTCGGGGACGTGCAGGTCGAGCCGCAGCTCGGCGCTCTCGGGACGGGCGTACACCAGGTCGGTCTCCACCGCGTTCTTCCTCTCGGGGCAGGTGAGTGGAGTCATGTGTACTCGGTCACATTCGATTGGTCAAGAAAGATTCGAAAATAGCCCCGATCATCGAATATCTGTTACGGTCGCCGCCATGGCGCAGACTCAGAGCGGCTCCACCCGCGTGGACGCGGTCTACGACCGGCTGCGCGCCGACATCCTCGGCGGCCGGATGGAGCCCGGGCAGCGGCTGAAGTTCTCGGAACTGTGCGAGCGCTACCAGACCAGCGTGGGCGTGGCTCGCGAGGCGCTGGTGCGGCTGACCGGCGAGGGGCTGGTCACGACCCAGGCACACCAGGGGTTCGCGGTCACCCCGCTGTCCCACAGCGACCTCGCCGAGCTCACCCAGGCCCGGGTCGAGATCGAGTCCCTGGTACTGCGGCTGTCCGTGCAGGACGGCGACATGCAGTGGGAGGCCAGGGCCGTCGCCGCGCACCACGTGCTGGAACGCACGGCGTTCGTCGACACCGACGATCCCACCCATCCGACAGACGAATGGTCAGCGGCACACGCGGCCTTCCACCTGGCCCTGCTGGACGGCTGCCGCAACAACCGGCTGCTCGCCACCGCACGAGCGCTACGGGAGGAGGCGGAGCTGTACCGGCAGTGGTCGGTGTCGTTCGGCCAGGAACCCGACCGCGACCTGGCCGGCGAACACCGGGCGATGCTGGACGCCGCGGTCGCCCGCGACGTGGACCTGGCCGCCCGGCTGCTCCGCGACCACATCGCCCATACCGCTCAGTTGCTCATCATCTGTGCAGCCGACGTGCCCAACCCCCGGCTCGCCTCCCCAGCGTGAGAGAAGAGTCCTCATTGCGCATCGCAAATCTGTCCGATCGTCTCGTCCTGGTCACCGACGCAGGCCGTGCCGTTGACGTGGAGACGGTCAGTGGCGGGGTCTTCTCGTCCGACCCGCAGACCGTGTACGGCCGCTGGACCGATTTCCGTGCCTGGGCCTCCTCCGCGGACCTGCCTGCGGGGACGGAGTTCGACGCCGCCGACCTCGGAGCGCCGGCGCCCGCCCCGCGTCAACTGCTCGCGGTGGGGCTGAACTACCGCGACCATGCCGATGAGTCGGGGTTCGCGGTACCGGAGAATCTGCCTCCGGTGTTCACCAGGTTCGCCTCCAGCATCACCGGGCCGGTGACGAGGGTGAGGCTGCCCGAAGGCGGCCACACCGACTGGGAGGTCGAGCTCGTCGTGGTCATCGGCACCGAGGCCCGTCACATCGCGGAGGCCGACGCGTGGTCGCACGTGGCCGGGCTGACGATCGGCCAGGACGTCTCCGAGCGGGTCACCCAGATGGCCGGGCCGGCGCCGCAGTTCAGCCTGGGTAAGTCGTTGCCCGGCTTCACCCCCATGGGCCCCTGGCTGGTCACCCCCGACTCCATCGCCGACCCCTCCGACCTGGAGCTACGGGCCGCGATCAACGGAGAGCAGGTCCAGAAGGGCCGCACCCGCGACCTGATCTTCCCGGTGCCGACGCTGATCGCCCGGCTGTCGGCGATCCTGCCGCTGCTCCCCGGGGACGTCATCTTCACCGGCACTCCGGCGGGAGTCGGCGTGGGCCCGTTCCCCGCAGCGCGTGGCTGGCCCCCGGCGACGAGCTCGTCAGCGGCATCGACGGCATCGGCGAACTGCGCCAGACCTTCGTCCGTTAGGAGACACCGATGGCCCTGCATCGCCTGGCCTCCTTCACCATGGGAGTGCCCGACGTCCCCGGCCCCTCGGCCCCTACAACGGCCCCGACCGCTACGTGCGGACCGGAGGCCGCGCCCCCGGCATCCTGCGCGAAGGCCCGTCCACCCCAGGGGGTCTGCCACGTCGTGCTCGGCACCACCGACCTGGCGGTCACCCTTGGCTTCTTCCGCGACGGCCTCGGCCTCAAGGCCGGCGACCACATCAAGGACGCCGCAGCGTTCCTGCGCTGCTCCACCGACCACCACAAGGTCCTGATCATGAACGCCCCCGTCACATTCCTGCACCACAGCTCCTGGCAGGTCGACGACATCGACGAGGTCCTCGAGGGCGCCAGGGGACTGTTCAACTGGGGCCCGCCACCTCCGCCCTCATTCCTGCACCCCGACGGCCTCGCCGCCCTCATGACCGGATCACACAGTGCCTGAGCAGACCACCAAGTACGTGGCCGACGCCGCGCAGGCCGTCGCCGACGTCCACGACGGAGCATCCCTGGCCTTCGGAGGATTCGGCCTGTGCGGCATCCCCGAGACCCTCATCCGCGCCGTGGGCGACACCGGCGCGGGCGATCTGCGGCTGGTGTCCAACAACTGCGGGACCGACGACCGCGGGCTGGGCCTCCTGCTGGCGTCCGGCCAGGTCTCCCGCGTCACCGCCTCCTATGTCGGAGAGAACAAGCTCTTCGCCGACCTGTACCTGACCGGGGCGCTGGAGGTCGAACTGATCCCGCAGGGCACACTCGCCGAGCGGCTCCGCGCCGGCGGCATGGGCATTCCCGCCTTCTACACACCGGCGGGCGTCGGAACACCGGCCGCCGAGGGCGGCATCCCGCTGCGCCACGCCCCGGACGGCAGCGTCGCGAAGGCCGGCCCGCCCAAGGAAATCCGCACCTTCAACGGCCGTGACCATGTCCTGGAAACTGCCATCACCTGTGACTTCGCCCTCGTTCACGCGGCCCGCGGCGACCGGCACGGCAACCTGGCCTTCCACTCCTCGGCCCGTAACTTCAACCCGCTGGCCGCTCTCGCGGGCCGGATCACGATCGCGGAGATCGAGGAATTCGTCGGCGAGCTGCCGCCCGACGAGGTCCACCTGCCCGGGATCTTCGTGCAGCGGGTGCTGCCGCTCACCCCCGCCCAGGCCGCCGACAAGACCATCGAGAAGAGGACGGTACGGCTCTGATGCCCTGGACCCGCGACGAGATGGCCGCCCGCGCCGCCGCCGAGCTTCCCCACGGCGCCTACGTCAACCTCGGCATCGGCCTGCCCACCCTCATCCCCCAATATCTCCCCGAAGACGTACACGTCACGCTGCACTCGGAGAACGGAATCCTGGGCGTCGGACCCTATCCCACCGAGGCCGAGGTAGACCCCGACCTCGTCAACGCCGGCAAGCAGACCGTGACGGCCCGCCCGGGCGCCTCCTTCTTCGACTCCGCGCTCTCCTTCGGAATGATCCGCGGTGGACATCTGGACGTCGCCGTCCTCGGCGCCATGCAGGTCTCGGCGGCCGGTGACCTGGCCAACTGGATGATCCCCGGAAAGATGGTCAAGGGCATGGGCGGTGCCATGGACCTCGTCCACGGTGCGCGCCGCGTCATCGTCGTCACCGAGCACACCGCCAAGGACGGCACACCCAAGATCGTTGCCCGATGCACCCTGCCGCTCACCGGACGCGCCTGCGTCCATCGCGTGATCACCGACCTGTGCGTCCTCGACGTCACATCCGACGGCCTTCGCCTGATCGAGACCGCCCCCCAGGTCACGCCCCAGGCGGTCCGCGCCGCCACCGACGCCCCGATCCTCCCCGACTGAACGGCACCCCGGACCGGGCGCCGCCGTGTTCAGGCCGCTGGCCCTGTATCAGCGCGTGCAGCGGTCGAGTCGTGGTCCCCGGCACAACAGCCGCCGCCACCGTCCTACCTCGCCTGGCCCGCTCGCTGCGCTCGGTCCACGAACAACGCGCAGAGGTCGCCGCGCAGGTCGAGAGGATCCTTGATGCGCTCCCTCTCGCCCCGGTCCTGACCACGATGCCGGGGATCGGGGTCAGGACCGCCGCGCGGATCCTGCTGGAGATCGGCGAAATCGCCGCCTTCGCCACCCCCGAACACCTGGCCGCCTACACCGGCCTGACACCAAACGGTCCGGCTCCTCGATCAAGGGCGAACACCCACCCAAGGGCGGCAACAAGGCCCTCGAACGCGCCATGTTCCTGTCCGCGTTCGCGTCGCTGTCCGACCCCGTGAGCAGGGCGTACCACGACAAGAAGAGAGCCGAGGGCAAGAAGCACAACGCTACCCTCATCTGCCTGGCCCGCCGCCGCTCAGATGTCATCTACGCCAGGCTTCGCGACGAACAGCCCTATCAACCCGACCGTAAACCCGCCGCTCAAGCAGCATGACCTACCCAAAGGATCTGACGCCCTGACCTGGCAAGATCTACTCCAGGGAACATCGCGTCTCCGTGAAAGGTCAGGTCATGCACTACGTCGTCGTCGAGCGCCGCGGACACGGGACCTACTGGCACGACCCGGAGCCCTACCTGGCGGTGCTGCCCAGCCTCCACGACGCACTCCCCGCCGGTGCCCGGGCGTTCGCCACCGACCCCGATCACTTTGACTTCTCCGCTCTGAACTGCGTCAAGACCTCGTTCTCCGCGCGGCACCACCGACAACGAATCCGTCGGCCTCCTTCGACCTGCGCTTCGACCGGGGACCCGTCCCCGGACACAACGGGCTGACGATCTCTTACAGCGGCGTCACCTCTGTCGAGCTCGCAACCGAGGACGGCGCCCCCTTCGACCGGTCGGCCTTCAACAGCCTGCGACTGGACGCGATCCTCCCCACACCCGGAGGCTGCACCCACGAACTCGCTCTCACCGCAGCCACCATCAAGATCACATGCGCTGAGCTTCAAGCGAACTGGGATCCGTCCTCCCAGCCTTGAGACAGCCACCCCAAGCTCGACGAACCAAACCGTTGACGAATCCCATAGGGACACCCCCCGAATTCCTGGAACGGTTCGAGACGTTTCTGACCGAGCTGCGCGGCGCGATGGACGCCCAACTCGCCGCTGAGCCACCCCGCCCGCCGTCGGTACCCTGAGACCGGTCCGGGAACGCGTCATCGACGTGCTCGCCCTCTGACCGGGCCTTGCCCCAGCAGTGGGAACTTCGCAAACGTCCAGTACCCGCCGAGCGCCCTTGGTGCGCGCGGGACCGCGCCCCCGCGCGTCGGATCCGGCCGCCGCCGTCCGGCGGGTCACCGCCCAAGGCCCGTCACCGAGCTGGTCAAGACCCACGCCATCTCCGACGCCTACTTCGGCACGACCCGACCCTGACACCGACGACCACGTCGGTCAGGTCGTCGCCAAGGCCTCCATGGGTGCTGGACGGCCGCCAGGGAGACGGCAGCGGTGAGGGCGGCCGTCAGCACGACGCCCGCCACGGCCCGAACGGGTCTGTTCTTCAATGGTCTCGGCACGATCGCCAGGCTTCGCCGGACCGTTGATCACTTTCCAGACCGTGTCCTGCTCGATCTCTGCCCAGCCCTGCTCGCGGACACGGCGACGCCCCTCAACGGTTCGACGTCGCCGGTCCCTCTGCGGTCGGCGGTGGAGCTTTGGGATGCCGATGGGCTGAGCCGGTCCCGAGATGGGAGGGCTCAGCCCATCGTCGGAGGTGGTGCGTCAGGGTGTGCCGTCGTCTTGGCGGCGGGTGCGTCGGGGTGGTCGTCTTCGTGGGCCCTCCGTCTGCTTCGCGCTCCACGCCGCGTCCGGGAGAGCGCTCGGACGTTGCCGTACGCCGTGCTCTTCCGCGCGGATCGCCATGTGGGGCGCGATTCCGCGTCCTCGTGTGCCACGGCCCGGCCGGGGCGTCCGTCCGGCCGATGGAGACGAGGAGCGTGCGGACGCCAGTAGTTCGACCGATGCGGATACTGACAGCCGCGGTCATAGCTTCTCGGTCATGGCCCCTGCCGCAGGTGGCGGCGGGGCGTGAGAGGAAAGGACCGCCGCATGAGCGAGAACGTCGAGCGCCCCCGCGATCCCGAACTGGCCGCGCTGGACCGCCTGGTCGGTACCTGGAAGGTCACCGGTGGTGCCGAGGGCACCGTCACCTATCGCTGGATGGAGGGCGGGTACTTCCTGATCCAAGAGGTGGATCTCACGCAGTACGGCGAGCGGATCAAGGGGATCGAGGTGATCGGCCGGGAGCGTCCGTTCGGTGCCGAGGGCCCCGGTGAGGACCTCAAGAGCCGCTACTACGGCCATCAGGGGGACACGCTGGATTACGTCTACGAGCTGGGGGGCGACGTCCTGACCATCTGGGGCGGGAAGAAGGGGTCGCCGGCGTACATGCGGGCGTCCTTCGACAGCACCGGTGACGTCCTGAGCGGTGCCTGGGTGTATCCGGGCGGGGGCGGCTACGAGAGCGTCAGCACCCGGGTGGAACGCCCGCAGGGCGATCACTGACCCGCTGCGGGCACCGGCGGCGGTACCAAGGGCCTCAAGCCCGCCCCCCGCCGGTGCCTTGCGCGAGCCGACCCACGGCGTCCGCGCCGAGATCAGAGGAGGCATCTTGAGCACCACCGTCACCGATGAGCAGGTTCGGCATCTGGCCGAAACGGCGAGGCCCTACAGCCTGGCCCTCCTGTGGTGGGGACCGGAACGGCACAGGGACGGCGCCGAGGCGACGGAACGGGAACACCGACGGCGCATGGTGTCGCTGCGCGCCGACGGGGTGATCGCGGTCCTGTGTCCGGCCGCCTCCGAGACCCTCGCCGGAGTCGCGATCATGAACGTGCCGCCCGAGGAGGCCGAGGAGATCATGGACGCAGTCCCCTGCGTGCGGGCGAAAATGATCCGCTGTGAGGTCCACCCGTGCCACGGCTTCCCGGGGGACGCCCTGCCCGCGTGACGCGACCCCCGACGGCCCGCTCGAAGCGCCGGTCGAGGAGGCCGCGTCGGTCACCCGCCCTCCGTACGGCGACCCGGTCGGTGGTCGGAGAACGAGAACCGGCCGAGGTCGGTCCGTTTGCCGATGCCGAGCTTGGGATAGGCGCGGTAGAGGTGGTGCCCGACGGTGCGGGGACTCAGGAAGAGCTGGGTGGCGATGTCGCGGTTGCTCAGCCCGGCCGCGGCCAGCCGGACGACCTGGAGCTCTTGCGGGGTGAGCCGGGCGACCGGGTCCCTCTCGTGCGGCCGGGCCGCCGGACGGTCGCCGAGGGCGTTCAGCTCGGTGTCGGCCCGAGCGGCCCAGGCCGCGGCGCCCATCTGTTCGAAGGCGTTCAGGGCGTCGGTGAGGCGGGTGTGGGCCTCGGTTCGGCGGCGGCGGCGACGCAGCCATTCGCCGTACAGCAGCGCGGTCCGAGCATGGTCGTACGGCCTTCCGGCCTCGTGGTGCAGGCGGAGGGCGGCGTGGTAGTGCTCCTCGGCGTCGTCGCCGGTGGCCTGTAGGGCGCGGCACCGGTGGACCAGCGCGGCGGCGTGGGGCCGTGCCGTGTGCTCGGCCCAGTGCTCCAGCGCCGGCAGGTGGGGCGAGGTCCGGCCGCTGCGCACGGCGGCCTCCACCTGGTCGGGGACGGCCCGGATGAGGAAGTCCCGCCGGGCCGGACCGGCGCACACGGTCTCCAGCCGGCCGGCCGCCGCGTCGAACCGTCCCCGGGCCAGATCGAGCAGGCCCAGTGCCCAGGCGGCGAGGGCGGCGTTGGTCGGATGCCGGGTCTCGTCCCGCAGGACCTTCTCGGCTGCGTCCCCGGCCCGGGTCTCGTCCCCGACGACCGCCGCGAGCCAGGCCGCGATGGCGTTCAGGATGGTGGTCTGGGTCTCCTGGCCGAGCTCGGTCGACAGCGACAGGGCCTCGGCGAGGGTCGCCTCGGCGTCGCGGAACCGGCCGCGCAGGAGCTGGGCGATCGCCAGCGGCTCCTGCGCGTACGGCAGCCAGCCCAGCGACCCCCGCCGACGGGTGTCGGCGGCCAGCGCCTCCAGCACGTCGGTCGCGTCCTCGTCGTCGGCGACGATCAGCGCCAGGTATCCGGCCAGCACGCGTTCCACCAGGCCGGTCACCTCGCCGCGGCGGGCCGCGCCCACCAACGCGCGCATGCCGGTGACGGCGCCGGCGGTGGCGCCGTCGATGAGGTCGCCCAGCCCGATCACGCCTTCGGCGACCGGCCCCAGCGCCGAGCCGGGCTTCAGCGGCACCGTCGCCGACCGCTGCGCGGCGAGGCGGATCAGGTCGTGCGCACCGGCGTCCTTGGCGCATCCGATCGCGTCGGTGAGGATGGACACGGCCTGCTCGGGATGTGATCGCAGGATCGGCATGACCCCGTCCAGCATCAGCGTCGCGGCCGCGGCCGGGGATTCCCGTTCGTAGGCGACCTGCGCCCGGATCCAGGCGGCCTCGGCGAGGGTGGACTCGTCGGTGGTGAGCTCCGCGCCGCCCGCCGAGAGCTCCGCGGCCCGATCCAGCCAGCCCGCGTCGTAGGCGGCGCGGGCCGCGCCGACCAGCCGCCGGCCGCGCAACACCCGGTCGGTGCCCAGATGGGCGGCGCGTTCCAACGCGGTCGCCACGGCCGCCGGCCCGCCGCGCTGCGCGGCGCGGCGCGCGGCGGCCTCGAGCTCGACCGCGACCGCCTCGTCGGGCACCGTGGTGGCCGCGGCCAGGTGCCAGGCGCGGCGATCGGCGTACCGCTCTCCGGTGAGGGTGTCGGCCAGCGCCCGGTGGGCCGAGACCAGTTGGGCGTGGGGCGCGCCGCGGTAGGCCGCGGTCCGGATGAGCGGGTGCCGGAACGTGACCGTTCCGGCGGTCAGGTCGATCAGGTGGGCCTGCTCGGCGGGTTCCATGTCGGCCGCCGACAGGCCGAGCCGTTCGGCCGCCCGCAGGACCACACCGAGGTCCGCCGTGTCGTCCGCCGCCGCCAGCAGCAGCAGGCGCTGCGTGGGCTCCGGAAGATCGGCGATGCGGGCCCGGAAGGCGCCCTGGACCCGCCCGGCCACCGGCAGCGGCTCGACGGGCAGGGCCCGGGCGAAGCCGGCGCGCCCGCGCCGGTCGGTGAGCGCGGCGGTGAACTCGATGATGGCCAGCGGGTTGCCCTGCGCCTCGGCCAGGATCCGCGCGCGGGTCGGCCCGGCGAGGTCCCGCCCATGCCGGTCGAGCAGGGAGATGGCATCGGCGCGGTCGAGGGCGGGCAGCGAGAGCGTCGGGATGCCGGGGGCGGGGAAGCGCCCGGCCCCGTCGCGGACCGCGAACAGGACGGCCACCGGCTCCAGCCGCAGCCGCCGGGCGGCGAACACCAGCGCGTCCGCCGACGCCGGGTCGAACCATTGGGCGTCGTCGATCAGGCACACCAGCGGTCGGTCCCCGGCCAGTTCGGACAGCAGCGACAGCGTCGCCGCCCCGATCAGGAACCGCTCGCTCGCCCCCGCACCGGTCAGGCCGAACGCCGTGCGCAGAGCGTCGGCCTGCCGTCCCGGCAGCGCCGCGATGCGGTCCAGGTAAGGATGGAGCAGCAGGTGCAGCCCGGCGAACGGCACCTCGATCTCGGACTCGATGCCCACGCCGTGCAGCACCCGCAGGCCGGCGGCCGACTCGGCGGCGTGCCCGAGGAGCGCGGTCTTGCCGATCCCCGCGTCGCCTCGAACGATCAGCGCACCACCGGACCCGGCACGAGCGCCGGCCACCAGCCCGTCGATCCGGGAGATCTCCTCCGAACGCCCAAAGAACACTTCTGAACGGTAACAACGCGGCGAGGTTCAGGTGCGGGCGAGGGGTCAGTCGTCCACCGTTCTGACCGACTGGATGCGGGAGAAGTGGAAGTTCCGTTCCTCCCGCCGTCCGGTCTGCGCGCTGCGCAGCTCGCAGACCGCCTTGAGGAGCCTTTTCCTGTTGATCCGCACCGGCTCGTAGGGAGGGGCGATGACGCGATCGGTCTCCACGCCGTTCTGGTCGACGTAGGCGATCCGGACGCGCTCGTCCTCCGCGATGGCCTCGGCGAGCTGCCGCATCTCGTCGGAGTCCAGGTCGGGGCACTGTCGGGTGACGATGCGCAGCCACCGTTCCAGGGGCGTCCGCCGAGGGGACGAACGCGTCGCGGCACGGGGGCCGGCCGGCCGGGTCCGAGCCGGTGAACGGGGCGGGACGTGCGGTCTCCTCCGCAGCCGTTCCGCGAGGGCGTCGAAGTCGGGCGGCGGCTCCTGCGAGGGCGGAGGGGGGAGCGGCCCGGGACCGGGATCTTCGGCCGTCGCGTGGTACCCGGCGGCGCGCAGGGCCGCCAGGACGCTCTCGCGCGGGCCCGTGGCGATGAGGACCCCGGGGGAGAGCAGCCGCACTCCGAGGCCCTGGAGGGCCGGGTGTCGGGCGGCGCGCGCGAGCAGTTCGTGGTCGGTGCCGTGGAAGACGCAGGTGGCCGGCACCTCGCGCAGTCGGGGCGGTGGAACGTGGCCGCCCGCCACCTTCGCGATCTTGCTCCGCAGCGACGGCGGGAGCGGCTCGGCGCTGTTGGCGGCGAGGCGCGCCTCGATGTCGGCGGCGCCCAGGCCCGACTCCAGGGCCCTGCGGAGACTGTCGTCGCCGATCCGCCAGACCGGCCCCACGAAACCGTCGGCGACCGCGTCGAGCTCCTTCGCCAGCCGCCTCGACGGCGTCCCCCGGACGGTCACCATGAAGCCCGGGCCGATCGTGGCGTGCTCGGAGAACGCCGGGAGCAGTTGGGAGGCTCTGCGTACCAGACCGGCATGGTCTCCGGCGGCCAGGAACGCGCCGAACGAGGACAGCGCCCCGTGCGCGACCAGCCCGAGCAGCACGGCCTCCCTCGTCAGCGGGCCGTGCGGTCGATGGTCACAGGCGAGCGGCCGTCGCCAGCCGAGCGCCCCGGCCAGATCCTTGGGCGCGTGCACGCCCTGACCCTCCGGCACCTCCCGCAGGACCGAGATGAGCTCGTGCCGCACCTCGGCGCAGCCGTCACAGGCGGCCTTGGCGCTCAGCGGATGGAGCCGCCCGCCGTCGTCGGAACGCGTACGCGTCGGCGCGGACTCCAGCAGCCACCACGCCGACAGCAGCCGGGCGGCCTGTTCACCCGGCGGCAGATGCGTGAAGGCGTCACCGCCCGGCGACAGGCCGAGCCGTTCCCCATCGACGACGAACAGCCCGGCGCGCTTCGCACAGGCCAACACGAGCCGCGCGGACGCCTCGTCGCAACCCGCGGCATCCCTGACCCGCCGGAGCGCCCGAGGCTGAAGCCCCGCCGTCTTGAAGACGTGCAACGGCAGCCTCGCGCACTCGATGAGCGTCTTCGCCGCATGCCCGACGAACTCTCCCAGCCGCGCCGCGGCCGTCGCCTCCACCCGTTCCCGATCGACCGGAACGGTCGGGAGCCGGGGCGGGAACGGGTCGAACGGCGCGCTCCACAGAACCTCGGACGGGGTGGGCCATCGCTCGCGAAGTGGTCCGGCGACGTCCAGCACCCCGCCGTGACCGGGCCACACGAGCGCATGCCGCTCCAACGCCGTCAACGCCTCGTCCACGGCGGCGCCGGGCCCGCCCAGCACGGTCGTGATCGACTCCCTGGTCGCGTTCCGCCCGAGCTGCGCGGCGATCTTCGCCACCTGGAGGGAGGGCCGCGTCAACCTTCCGAGTGCCCGTTCCACCGACGGCCGCTGCTCGAGCCGGTGGGCGAGATCATTCCACCCGCCGGGCTCGGTCGGCCCACAGACATCGGCCCGGGCCGCCAGCACCTCCGCCAGCGCATGCTGTTCGAGCGCGGCCAGCCGGTCCCGCAACGGCGTTCCCGTCACACCCGTTCTCCCTCCGCGGCCCAACGGATCCGAGAAGCGAACGAGCACCACACAAGCGCACACACCCCGGCATCCGCCGCGAATCCACAAAAATGCTTCGACGACGTCGGCGAGCCCGAGCCGACGGGCGGGACGCGCTCCTCCCACCCGTCCGGGACACGTGAACACCCTCGCTAATCCGGCCTACCCGGGACGCCCGGCGGAGGGCCCTTTGGGCGCTCTCCGCTCACGTCGGCGTCGACGCCCGGGGTGCGGTCGGGGAGCGGTCACCGACGGCCTCGGCCGGTGAGCGCGGGCCGTGTCACGCCGCACAGGCATCCGTGGAGCGCGGGGGCCGCCCCGGTCGAGTTCTACCCCCATCGACGCGACGCCGACCGGGGACCGTCAGAGCCCGTAGAGGGCCGTGATCACGGTCGCGTGTGCGTGGGTCCATAAGATGCGCTCTTGCTCAAGGAGCAGGCCGCGACCGTTGGCCGCTGCGTACGCGGTCAGGTGGTCGTACAGCTCACCGTTCGCTGTCGGTGAGGTGCGCGGTCGTGGCGAGGCCGCCCGGATCACGGGGGACGAGGTGCGGTCACGCTGCCGGGGGAGCGGCCCGGCCACGCGGCGCTCCTCGGTAGTGGTGAAGGGTCTTATGGCGCTGGCCCACTCTCGATGAAGCCGGTGACGGAGCGTGTTGTCCCGTCTCGCGGGGCCTTGCCTTGGTGAGGTCGAACTTCTCGTTGTCTCGTTCGTATCTGGCCTGGACTCATACGGCGGGCGCTCCGGGGTCGGTTGCGCGGTCCTGGGGCTGTGCCGGTCGTGGACTACTTTGATCACATGAGTTTCTTCTCTTCCGTTTCGGTCGGCTTTGACGATGAGGACGGCTCGGAGCAGGAGTATGTGCCCGAGCCGTGGGAGGGCCCGCCCAGCCACGTGCTGGGAGGAGTCGTGCCGATCGAACGGCTGGTCGTGCAGAACGCGAACGCGGTCATCGCGCTCAGCCACGCCGGCGTTTTCGAGGCGGGTGTCTTGTTCCACGTGCAGATCTCCGCCCGGCGCGGGGACATGGACGAGGACCGCTGGTGGGAGCTCGAGCAGGCGTTCTGGGGTCACTCGCGGCCCCGCCGCAAGGGCATGGAGCTCCCGGACTCGATCCGCCGCTTCGGGGTCCGGTTTCCCGACGGTTCGAAGGCCGTCGCGATCGGCGACGACCCGTTCCCGCCTCCGCAGTCCGAGCCGACGCCGCCGGTCCTGGTCTTCTCCGGCGGGGGTGGGGGAAGCGGGTCGGGTGACAGCGTTGAGTCCAACGACGAGTTGTGGTTGTGGCCCCTGCCGCCCGCCGAGCCCATCGAGTTCCTGGTCGAATGGCCCATCGCGGGAGTTCCGCTCACCGCGGTCGAACTCGACGGCGCCGCGCTCGCCGCCGCCGCCTCCAAGGCCCGGCCCTACTGGCCCTAGCACCGGAGACCGCGGCCCGCCGGCCGAGCGGGGCAACCGTGACCTGTCAGGCCGGCTTCAACGAGACACCGAGCGGTATCCCGGTTCGCACAGGCCACATTCAACGGGGCTCGGCACCGAAAGCGTCTGGTTCGAGCCGGCCAACCCCGCAGCTCGGCACTTGGTGGCCTAGCCACCTTGAACGAGATCGGACCCGTGTGATCGGAGCGGGTCGGTCGTAGTGGAGGACTTCGACCTCCTGCGGATCCGGATACTCCACTACCGCTGGCCCGCACACCACACTCGGTCACCACCACCATCGAGAGTGGGCCAGAGCCCACTCTCTTGTCGCGCAACAGTGCTGGCAACGCCGGAGGACCTGGAAGCGCTGGAGACCGACATGCTGGCTGGCCTCGTCCTGGCGCGGGCCGCGGCAGGGCTGTCGGACGGGGCGATCTCCTCGGACGTGGTGCATCTGAAACAGGTGCGGGCAGGCCGTTGTGGGAGCTGGAGGGCCCGCTGACGCCAGCGTCTACCCCTGGAAGGCATTGTGCAGCACCGCGAGGAGCACCATGTTGTCGCGGGCGCGGGCGCGGGCGCGGGCGCTCAAGGCGTTCTTCCTGTCGGCGTACTCCTAAAGGCCGTCCCGTAACGATCATGGTGGCAGGTGGGGCTTGGAGACAGGGACGGCAATTCTCCGTCACCCGCGCGAGGGTCAGACGGTCATGGTCAGGTTGCGCATGAGAGCGACGCCGCAGGCGGCGTGATGGACGCCGTCGCGTTTCCTACCGCAGTTCCGCAGGATGTTCCAGGTCTTCAGGTGCGCGAAGGAGTGCTCGGCGCGGGCTCGTACCGGCCTGTGGACGATGTTGAGGTCCTGTTTCCACTCGGGCAGGTCACCGCCGTCGCGGGGTCTGCGGTACGGCATGATCACCTGCGGGTTGCCCTAGTAGCCGCCATCGGCCATCACACGCGGCCCACGGCACGCCGGTCCACACCGGAGTCGCCGAACGCGGGTGCAGTCGTTGCGGTTGCCGGGCGCCGGCCGGCCCACCGCCACCGTCAGCCGGGTGTCGGCATCGATGACGACCTGCATGTTCACCGAGTAGCGGTAGTTCTTCGAGGACGCCGACACGTTCCGGTCGTGGGTGGGCACGAGGGCGCCGTCCACGATGAGGACCGTGTCGGGCCCGTGCCGCTTGGCGACCGGCGCGAGCGCCGGCAGCGGCGTCAGATGGTCCACGATCCGGTGCGCGGCCGACTTCGACACCCGAACAGCATCGCGATCTGATGCAGCGTCAGGTTGGTGCGGTAGTACACCGCGATCAACAGCCCCACCTGCGGCCGGTCCCGGTCTGCTCACCGCCCCGGGCGGCCACGATCCGCGCCAGCCTGCGGAACTGCTGCACCGACGGGTACGAGAACACCGGCACCCACACCATGTCATCCGCATTCATCAGCCGTTCCACACCAAGATCAACGACCGGGAGCGCCGAGCGCTACGGGACGGCCTTTAGCGTTGGTACATGAGCGATCTGGTTTCCACCGGCCGCGGACTCGTGCCGGTGAGTTATCACAGGTTCATCCTGGAAGAACTCGACGAGCGCGGGACCGGGGCCTCAATCCTCGCGCCGGACATCCCAGTGAGATTCGGCAACGGCCTCATCACCGTCGAACCGGGACTATGCGTCATCTCCACGGGAATCGCCGGGGGCCCGGTAACGGCCGAGGTCAGAGTGCATACGAGGCATCCGGACATCGACGGCGGCGACTGGGATGAGATCGTCGAACTGACGGTGGAGACCACTCATGACCGCATGGTCGTGGCCGCACTAGGAGCCGACCTCCCGGCACCCCTACCCCTGCTGACTCCCTCCGGGGCCGGAACCCACCGAGTCCGCGCATACGCCCGGGGACGCGACAGCGCCATAGACGCATCGGTTTTCGAACCGGTCGAAAGCTATCTCATTCAAATCTGGCCTGCCCCGCCATCACCCGAGACGATCCACCGGAATACGGACTCTTATGGGAAGGCCGTACGCAGGAGCGCGTCCCTATACGACTGAACTCATGAACAGACTCCCCGCATGTCGGCCGTGAGGCCGTGGGCACTGATTCTTCTTACACGCCACAGCCCCGTGAGGCGATGCCCCTCGGTTGAGGCCGCACCTTTGCGGCGCCCACATCCACGGCCGAGCCCGCTGACCATGCCGACTCCGTCGCTCGGTTCAGCCGCTCGACCGCGCATCGCCCGACCCGGACGCCCTCACGGCGGCTCATGGGCGACCCCTCCATCGCCGGCGTGCGGCTCATCGTCTACTCGCGGGCCTCTTTCCCCGACACACCCGAGGGGACGCGCCGCAGCGACGCGGCCGGCTGCGGCTCTGCCGGGACGTTCACCGACGAGGAGAACGCCTATCGGCGTCTCCGGTCACCAGGGCATCTCCGTCGACCAGTGGAGACCGGCAGCTCCCTTCGGGGAGCGGGACGTTCAGCGTCGTTCTGGCCGTCATGTCCCCGCCCGCCCCCACGGGACAACGCGCCACCCCCCGTGGTCGCCTCCCACCTGCCCCACGAGAAGGTGCACGTGTGCACCGCCGACCTCATCTACCACCTCACCGGCAGCCGCGTCTCCCAGTCCGCTCTCGACCGGGCCGCCCGACAAGATCCACGAGTACGTCAACAGCCACCGAAAGCGACCCGGCGTCGGGGTCGACACGTTCTCTGGCGGAGCGCACCGCATGTTCTCGGTGGGGTGTGCTGCGCTTCGGCAAGCCCGCCCTCCGACTCCGCGCCGAGACCCGTCGACGGATCTGGGGTGGCCCCATGCCCCGCAGGGCGGCACTGATGAGCGGGGCCGTCCGCACTCGTTGAAGATTTCAGCCTGACAGGCCCCGTTCCGGCCTTTCCATGGCGGCTAACTCGGAAATGTCGACGAGGTAAGAGAACCTTCCCATTGGGTGCTGGTTCGGCATGTATTTCCGGTAAGTGCATTAGGCGGCATCTGCGAGCTATTGTCCCGGTGTATGCGACGTGTGAGGTGGGGTCTGCGGTCGAGTGGCGGCGAGGGTGGTTCGGAGCCGGACGCGCGGTTCACGTTCGCCAATGAGCGGACGTTCCTGGCGTGGAACCGGACGGCGTTGGCGCTGGTGATCGCGGGGTTGGCGGTCGTGCAGGTGCTGCCGCCGTTTCAGGGGTCGCCGTGGGGTCGTCATCTGCTGGCGGTCCCGTTGATCGCGTTGGGGGCGGTGCTGCCGGGCGGCGCGTATCTGGAGTGGCGACGCAATCAGCGGGCGTTGCGCCACGGGGAGCCGTTGCCGTCGTCCGCGCTGCCGCGGGTGTTGGTCGGTGTGATCACCGGGGTGGGGCTGGTGTCGACGGCGCTGGTGATGGTGCCCTCATGAGCGGTGGCCGGGCATGACCTCCCCTCCCGGTCGCGGCCTTCGTCCCGGGCCGGGCCGTGATCCGGGCTTGGCGGCGGAGCGTACCGAGTTGGCGTGGACGCGCACCGCGGTGTCGATGCTCGCGTTGGGGGCCGCCATGACGAAGGTGTCGCCGGTGGCGGGTGTGGTGATGCTGGCCGTCGGGGTGGGCGCCTGGGCGGGGGGCCGTGTCGGGTCGCCCGGTGCGGGGCCTCGCCGATGGGTGGTGCCGGTGCTCGGGCTCGCGGTGACCGTCGTCGCCATGATCGCGTTGGCCACGACGCTGGTGAGCCTCGGGCGTTCAGGCCACGGACCGCTCGGCGACCTCGGGCTCCTGGGTGACCGGCGTCCGTGAGAGCACGGATGCTCCGTGGCGGCGGTGGACCATCACCGCGGCGGCCGAGGCGGCGGCGACGGTGAGCACGATCGTCCAGGTCATGGCGGCGGGGCCGAGCCCGAACATCTTCAGCGCGGTGGCCAGCAGCACCACCGCGAGCAGGTTGCGGATGAGACCGCCGGGGGCGCGAGAGGAGATGCGCGAGCCGAGGTAGACGCCGGGAATGGACCCGGCGAGCAGGGCGGTGGTGACCTCGAGCCTGAAGTCGCCGAACAGCAGGTGGCCGATGGCCGCGGAGATCACCAGGGGGACCGCCTGGAGCAGGTCCGTGCCGACGAGCTGGTTGGCCTTGATCGCGGGGTACAGCGCCAGCAGCGCGACGATGATCAGCGAGCCGGAGCCCACCGAGGTGATGCCGACGACGAGGCCGCCGACGGCGCCGACCACGGCGGTCGGGAGGGGCCGGACCCGGATCTGCGGCGGACCGTCATCGCCGTCGGCGGCCTTGCCGGGGGCGCCGGCCCGGCGTGCGGCTCGGTCGGCCATGGAATGGTAGATCCGCACGGCGAGCCCGGCGGCGGCGATGAGCAAGGCGACGCCCATCGCCTTCTCGATGACGTGCTGCACCCCGTCCCCGCTACCGAGGGCCTTGGCGACCAGGACCCCGCAGAAGGCGGCGGGCACCGACCCCACGCACAACCACGCGACCAGCTTCATGTTGATCGTTCCGTGCCGGTAGTGGACGGCGCTGCCGACCGGCTTCATCACGGCGGCGGCCACCAGGTCGCTGGACACGGCCGCCATCGGCGACACACCGAAGAACGTGACCAGCATCGGCGTCATCAACGCCCCGCCGCCCATCCCGGTCAGGCCGATCATCACGGCCACCAGAAATGCGCCCAACGCCATAACATAGTCGAAATGCACCGCACTGCCTCAACGGTTGGATCGGTCATTGACCTGCGGCAAGCTACGGGCTCCCCCTCCGCTCCCGCACCGGGCCGGCCCGCAGGACGGAACGCTCGATGAGTCACCCGGAAAAGGGTAAATGCTGAGCATCGACGGCAATCGTCCAAGGCGTGATATCGGCCCATTTTCAAGTCGGCTGTATCCGTGGATCTTCGCGAGGCCGGGCCCAGCCGGGTTCGGCCATGCGCCCTTCAGCGCCATGGGGCCCGTCATCGGCCGTAGCGTCTACCCAAGGCGAGCGTGACGAGCGGGCCGGGATGGAGCCTCGGAGCGGCACGTACAACCTGCTCGAACCATGAGGGTCTTGCCACCGCAGGGGATCGGTAGGGCAAGGACGTCGAGGTGACCCGCGGCCTGAAGGTGGACATGCTCGCTGCCCAGGAGATCATCGGCCCCTGGTGAGCGGGCGCGGGCGAGATGCCGGCCGCACTCGGTCGACGTCGGCATGGAGTGCATGTGGGCCCAGGCCGACCGGGGGTCGCGCTAGGTGCTGGTGGCCATCCAGAAGTGTTGATGGGTGGTCTCGTTCTGGCAATGGGTGGCCAGGCTGAGTAGTGGCTGGTGGCCAACGTGGCTGGTGGTGGGTGGCCGGCGAAAATGGAGGTGCTGATGTGTGAAAGACGCCTCCGGGCCGGGGCCGCGGAGGCGTCTTCGGGTGGGAGAGTGGTTCTCCCTCAGGGGCGGGGGTGAGCCAGGGATTCGCGCGATGCGCCCGGGGCGGCGGTGTCCGGCGGCAGGCCCCTGCTCTCGGCGGGTTCCCCGGGCGCTCTTGCCATGGTCGACCTTTCCGACACGCGGCGCCGTCGTTATCGCACCACGTCGTAGACGAGCTTGGCGACGCCGTTGGAGTAGGTGGCCGAGTCCCGAAGCCTCAGGTTCCTCTTGTCCACGTCCCGGCGGCTGAACAGGCCCTTCCCGGCTCCCAGCAGGACGGGGAAGACCAGCAGGTTGTACCTGTCGATCAGGTCCGCGTCGCCCAGGTGCCGGGCCAGCTCCGCGCTCCCGTGAATGAAGATCGACCCGCCCTCCTCCCGCTTGAGCGCCGCGACGTCCTCGACCGAACGCAGGATGGTGATCGGACCCCAGTCCTGGACCAGGTCGTCGTCGCTGAGCGTCGTGGACACCACGTACTTCGGAAGGCCCTTGTATGCCGCATGGTCCTCAGATCCCGGCCAGATCGGCGCGAAGGCGTCGTAACTGCGACGACCGAACATCAGGGCCGTCGTGTCCGCCAACTCCTCGCCCTTGAGCGAGAAGGACTCCGGCACGAAATCGGTCTGCGCCACCCAGCCGCCGCTGCGGTGGCCCTCGGACCCGCCGCCCGGCGAGTCCAGCACACCGTCAAGCGACATGAACCCCGTGTAGACCAGCTCACGCGTCATCATTCGTCCCTTCGGAACCGGCAGCCCGCCTGGCCACCTGCGATGGGATTCACCCTGCCGGCAGTCGTTTACGGTTTTCTTACCGAGGCGCCACCACCAGGGCTGAACCGCCTGCTCGAGCACGATGTGGGCTACGGAGCGGCGCTGACCCGTCCCGCGACACGAACCTCTTGATCAACCCCCGGCCGATACCGACCTCCGTTTTCCCTGGCCAGCCACCACCAGGACCTTGGACACTTACCACCACCCCGTGGCCACCGGCCACCAGCCGATCTGGCCACCCACCGCCAAAGCCCCCGGCCGCCCACCCCCGGTTCCTGGCCACCTACCCCCAGGTTTCACCGGCCGCCGGCAAGGGGTGGGCACGTGGATCGAGAACCGCCCGACGGTGGTCATGCCGACCGGCTGCACCGATCTGCGGTGACCGCCGGCGCGGGACCGCCTGTCCCGGCGGTGCACCCCGCGAACCCCACACCAGCGCCGGCACGCATCCAAGATCTCAAGCGGCGTTCAAGGGTGGCGCCTTCCAGCGCCAAGCGCAGGCTCTGCACTTGGGCGGGGCTGAGTGAACACACGAACCGACTCGGCGCGTCCCCCGAGCGCCGGCGCACCACCGCCGGCCGCGCATCGGCTCGGCCACCACACTCGCCGCGTCCATGAGACATGCCCCCTGTCGGCACCCGGACAAGACCCTGCGAAGGGGCCCGAATATCAGCGGTCGAGAGGTCTTTGCCGGTAGTGGCCGGCACGCCGGCGCCGTCCCGTGGGGCGACGGCACCGGCTACTGTCGGCGGCGTACGGAACTCCGCCGCCCACCTGCTAAGACACTTGTAGCAGTGCGGATCGAGTTCGAGTCAGACGACCCCGCGAAGGAGCGGCAGATGGCTTTTTGGGACAAGTTCCGCGAATCGGCGCAGACGATGCAGACCCAGCTCATGGCCAAGAAGAACGAGCTGAAAAGCGGTGCGTTCCGCGACGCGAGCATGGCGATGTGCGCCCTGGTCGCCGCCGCCGACGGCACCGTCGACCAGTCCGAGCGGCAGCGCACCGCCTCCCTCATCGCCTCCAACGACGTCCTGCAGAACTTCGCCGCCGACGACCTGCAGCGCCGCTTCAACGCCTACGTCGACAAGCTGACCGCCGACTTCGCCTCCGGCAAGGTCAGCGTCCTGCAGGACATCGGCAAGGCGAGCAAGAAGCCCGCCGAGGCCCGTGCCGTCATTCAGATCGGCATCATCATCGGTGGCGCCGACGGCCACTTCGACGACAACGAGAAGGCCACCGTCCGCGAAGCGTGCCGTGCCCTGGGACTGGCCCCCGCAGAATTCGACCTCTAGGTCGGCCCCGGTTCCGACCAAGCGGCGCGCCATGGCGCCGGCACCCGCCGCATCGTGTGCTCGTCGCAATCGGGCACCTCGGGGACGGGTGCCGCGGATGGTGCCGGTGGCGACCTCGGCGTCGAGCCCGGACGTCCTCGAACTCCCCGAACTGACGGCCCAGGCGACGCGACGAACTGAGATGCACCGGCTCACCGTCACACTGGTCGAACAGGGAATCGCCAGCCGAGAACTCCACCCCATCGACCCGGGCTTCACCCGGCACGCCATCACCGGCCTCCTCCTGGAGGTCGTGCGGGAACGCGGCGCGTCCCCCTCGCCCGCCCGCAGGCACGCGCCCTGCGGGGCGAATTCCTCGGAGAGGGCGGTGGCCAGGCCGCTGAGGGCGGACTTGGCGAGGGTGTAGGCGACCGGGCCCGTGTGCTGGAGTTTCGCGCCGATCGAGGAGACGTTGACGATCGCGCCCTGGCGGGCGATCAGGCTGGGCAGAGCGGCCCGGGTCACCCGGACGGCGCTGAAGAAGTTGAGCGCGAAGGCCTCCTCCCACTCGGCGTCGCCGGTGTCGAGGAAGCCGGTGAAGGTGAGCCCGTCGGCGTCGCCGCCTCCCACGTTGTTGACCAGGATGTCGATCCCGCCGAGCTTCTTCACAGCGGCATCGATGAGCTCGCGGGCGCCTTCCCCGGTGCTCAGGTCGACGGCGGCTGCGATCGCCCCGGAGGCCTCCGGCAGGCCGTGTAGTTCCGGGCGGTCGGCGCGAATTTCCGGCAGGACGAGAGTTCCTCCCGCCAGCCGGTGAACAGACGGGTGACCTGCTCGGCCGAGGGCGAGATCCGCAGCTTGGCCTGCTGGTGGCCGCGCGGCCGGTTCATCTCGTCGATCGGGCACTCGACCACACGGCCGGTCATCTGGTGGATCTCGACCTCGTGCCGCAGCTCCAGGAACAGGAAGAACGTCCTGATCGCCTGCGACCGCGCCAGCCGGGTGCCCTTCGCCGCGGTCCGCAGCACCTTCCCGAAGTAGGAGTCGGCGTCCCTGGGCTCCATCTCCCACAACGGCCGCCCGAACCAGGCACGCACCTGCTCCAGATGGACCACGTCCGCCGCGATCGTCCCGTCCGCGAGGCCCGCCGCAGCCCGCGCCAGGACGAACCCGGCCAGAACATCGGTCTCCAGAGCCTCCAGATCCTCCGGCGTCGTCGGAGCCCGAGCCACCCGAAGATCCCTCACCACCGCCAGCGCCAACTCCGGCCTCCCCGTCTTCACCACTGCCGCAAGACGAACACCAGCAACGATGAACCTTCAGGATTTCCGAAGTCTCTTCAGATGCCAGAATCGGCATAGATCCGAGGAAGAAGCCCCGGTCCAGGGACTACAGGCCGTGCGCGAGACCTCAGCGAACTCTGGGGTTGTTGCTTACTTCGGCGGTGTCGCGGTCGGGCATGGTCTCTGCCCGGCGAACGCGAGAACCTCGTGCACTGGACTGTGGAAGGGATTGCGATGAACGGGACCGAGCAGGGCGGGCCCGCTCCACCCATGACCAAGGAGTTCCGAGCATGGCGGTGATCGAGGACGTTCGGGCGCTGGGCACCGGGTTGGAGCGCTCTTACCAGGTGTATGTACGCGGCAGGTTGAAGTTCCGCGTCGGGCAGATCGTCTACGTGGCGTTCTCCCTCGACGAGAGCGTGATGGGTTTCGCGTTCCCCAAGGAGGAGCGGGCGGCCCTCGTCGCGAGCGAGCCGCACAAGTTCCAGATGCCATCGGCGTCGGAAATGCGCTTCAACTGGGTCCACGCCGAACTGGCGGCACTGGACCCGGCCGAGGCCCGCGAACTGGTCGTCGACGCTTGGCGCATGGTCGTCCCCGACAAACTGTCCCGCGCTTACGACCTCACCCATCCCAACGGCCCGGGCTGAGCCAACCCGCGGAGGTCCACACGACGACACCGAACCGGAATAGGCCGGCCGGGACGGCGTCCGCGTCGCCTTCCATCCTCGTGTCGAGTGCGCTCTACCAGCGCGGGCGCTACCGCAGTTGGTCGCGGCGGCGGGTGAGGTAGGCGGTCTCGCCGGTGTTGCCGGCCAGCTCGATGGCCCGGTCGTAGGCCGCGCGCGACTGCCGGCTCCGCCCCAGCCGGCGCAGCAGGTCGGCGCGGGTGGCGTGGTAGGCGTGATAGCCGGCCAACGCCTCGGCGAGGCGGTCGACGATGGCCAGTGCCACCTCCGGCCCGTCGAGCTCGGCCACGGCGATGGCCCGGTTGAGGGCGATGCCTTATCGGCGAGCGCACCTCAGGTCCGCTGTTCCTGGCCGACCGCCGCCCCGCCCCTGCCCGCACGCCCGCAGCCGCCGACCTGTGCCCGCACACCGGCCGCGGCAGGCTCTCGTACGAGCGCGCCGAGTACCTGTTCAAACAGGACACCAAGCAGCACGACCCCCGCCGCTGCGGATGCACCCTCCACCAGCTCCGCCACTCCCGGCTGACCCATCTCGCCGAGGACGGCTGGTCAGCCCCGATGCTCATGGCACTGTCCGGCCACGAGAACATCCGCAGTCTGGCGATCTACACCAACGTCAGCACCGAAGCCGTCGGCGCTGCCCTGGCTCAGCAAGACCCCGCACGCCGCCACTGCTAACGGCATATTGTCGCAGGTCAGGCCGCTATCCGTTGGATTTTCGGCGATTGCTACCGGGACCCCTGCCGGCCGGCCACTGCGGATCCGGCGCTCTATCGGAAATGGGTGCGCCGCCCTGGACGCCCAGGCCGCCGCGCTCGGCGAACACGCCGGGGCGAGATCAACGCTTGCGTCCGCTACCTGGCCAACCACGCCGCGTTCCTGCGCTATGACCGGGCGCTGGAAGCGGGATGGTCGATCGCCACCGGGCGTCATCGAGGAAGCGGTCCGGCACATCGTGGCCGACCCGCCTGGACATCAGCGGCGCCAGATGGGGCCTGGAGGGAGCAGAGGCCGTCCTGACACTGCGGACCATGGTCGCCAACGGCCACTTTCCGGCCTACTGGAGCCACCACCTCCATCAAGAACACCACCGTGTCCACCAAGACCAGTACGACCTGACCGCGTGATCGATTTCCCCTTCGGAAGGAACCACACCCTTCTCTATGGCCTCTGAGCCTCACCCGGCGACCTGAGCGCCTTCTGGAAGACCGGCAGCAGTTGGTCCATGGCGGTGGAGAGCCAGCCGGTCAGCTCGTCGGGCAACGTATCGTGAGTCCAGACCAGCCGGCTCCGCTCGGTGCCGTCGGCGAAGACCTGCATCGAGGTGTTGTCGTGCTCGACCTCGTCGCCGATCCATCCCCACACCATCCGCCGGGCCTGCTCGTCGCGTGAGATCAGCCGCTCCCTCGCGACCGTGCCGTCGGCGAACGTGAGCTCCCGGACGCCGGGCTCCACCAGCCTGCTGCCCGTGAACACGCCCGGCCCCATCCGCAGCGGCCCATTGACGAAGTCACTGATCGCGTCCCAGACCTTCTCCGGTGCCGCGTCGATGGCGATCTCCCTGCTGACCGTTCCCATGGCCCCGCCCTTCCACTCCGAGTAGACCTGTCTGTCTACCTCGCCCCTGAGACTAGACAGACTTGTCTGGTATCGTCAAGGGATGCCGACGAAGGCTTCCGACACCCCGGCCCGTCGCCGCGTCCTCGACACCGCGTCCGCTCTCTTCTACGCCGAGGGCGTGCACACGGTCGGCATCGACCGGATCATCGCCGAGGCGGGGGTGGCGAAGGCGACCTTCTACCACCACTTCCCGGCCAAGGACCAACTCGTCCGCGCCTATCTGGAGGCCGAGTACGAGCGCCAGCGAACCGCCATCGAGGGTATCCGGGCGGCCGCGGCCAACGCCCGTGAGGCGCTGTTCGACATCTTCGGGGCTCTGGGCGCCAACGGCGCCGGACCGGGATTCCGCGGCTGCCCGTTCACCAATGCCGCCGCCGAATATCCCAGCCCCGCCCACCCGGTGCGCCAGACCATCGCAAACTACCGTCGCTGGAACCACGGGCTGTTCCACGACATCCTCACCGCCGCCGGCGACCCCACCCCGGAGCGCACGGCCACCATGCTCATGATGCTCCGGGACGGCATCGTCGTGGGCAGCGACCTCGACGACCCGAACACCCTGCGCCCCGTCATCAAGGACGCCGTCACCCGGATCCTCGACCGGGCCACTTGAGAATCGGCCCGGATCAGCATCCAAGCCTAGAGCCATCTCGAAGAACGGCCCCATAGGCGTTTGGGCAACCATGGCGAGATGTCTGCAAGACCCCGCCCACAGCGACCGAACGCTCAAGAACCCCAGCTCACCCAGGTCCTTCAAAAGGAACCACGCCCGGGCCAATTCCCAGTCCAGGAAGGTGGTTGCGCCCTTGTTGACGATCAGGTTCTTGCGGTGGATGTCAGCGTGGACGCAGGCGAATGGGCGAGGCGTCAGCCGGGGCCAGATGCCGCGCATGGGGGCGAGCGGATCGGCCGGAACACCGAGGTCCGCGTAGAGATCGCCGTAGCTTTCGCGGTAGGTGTTGTAAACCCTTGAGTGTGCGCTTGCAGGTGTCGTACGAGGCCTGCGGTGTCGCATCTGGCCGGCCAGGTGCCTGGCAGGGGAGGGAGCGCTGTCGCGGGGATGCGGATGAGGTTGGTGAACAGCGTGACGACATCGGCGATGAGGTGATCTGGAACGGGGCCACTGGGTGGTGCAATGTCGTTGAGCACGTTGCCGGGGATGTGCTGGTGGACTGGAAGGGTGGGTCCGGTGAGGTGAACAACGGCGTTCCCCGGCGGCGGCAGATCCAGCAGTTTGGGGGGATCTGTCCCGTCCGGTCGGAGGTTGTGGATGCCTACCCCCTGGTGGGCCGTGACTGCGACTGGTGCGGCGCCTGGATGGAGTACTCCGGGCGAGGCCGGCCCCGCCGCTACTGCTCCAAGAGCTGCCGCAACCGAGGCTCGGAGGTGCGCCGGCGACCGACGGAGCCGACGGCGCCGACCGGCCCCGGCCTGACCGAGGAACAGACACGGCAGATGGCCGTGCTGACCGGGGACCTACTGCGCCCGCCGGTCACCGCCCGCGACTGGGCCGCGCTCCTGGACGACCTCGCCGACGACCTCGCCGCCGGCCCGCTGCGCACCAAGCACTTCGACCACCGGCACCTGTACGCCGGTCTCGTCCGCGCCCTGACCGCGCTCGACGAAGCCCACCCCGGCGGGTTGGACTCCCTGGCCCGCCGCTAGCCCGGCCACCGGGCGTAGGCCCAGCACTCGGGTCCGTGACACCAGGGGCAAGGCAGCTCTGCGTGACGGCCATGCCGGGGAAGCGGCCGAGTGGGTCCGACGGTCCCGGAAACGGTCGGTTCCGGGACGGCCCCCGAGCCGGTTCTGGGACGGAAACCGGGACACCTCGTCCTGGGCGGCGACACTCAAAAAGATCATTGAGTTTCGGGACGGATTACGGGACGATCCGCTACCCGCTACGCGAACTCCGATCACGCAGAGCTACCTTGCCCCTGGTGTCGCGGACCCGAGTGCTGGGCCGTGGCGAGGGCGAACAGCGCGGTGCCGCGGTCGGGCTGGGGCCGGATTCCGATCTTGCGGAGGCGGAGGCCGATCTGGTCGGCTCCGAGCGGGTGGCCGGGCCGTCCGCCGGGGGACTTCTGGTCTGTTGCGGGTATGGCTCGGGCGTTCAGCGCCTGACCGGCGCCTTCCCAGGCCGATCCCCCTTCACGCGGGCGTGGACGCCGGGCAGAGCGGGGTGCGGCGTGCGGTCACGGCCAAGGCTCGCCGACCGGCACCGTAGGCGGCGGCGGGCGAGGCCAAACAGCGGAAGGGGACAACGGCCATGGAAGTATCGACGATCGACGCCGCCATGGAGAGTACCGGCGAGTTCGCCCCAGGGCTGGCCGGCGGCATCACCCATGCCACCACGAACGGGCTGGTGATCGTCAACAGCAACGCGGACTCGTTCAGACGGTTCTCACAGGTGTTCGTCTCGCTCGTGGAGGTCGACGCCCACAGCGTCCCGCAGATCGGGGCCGCGCGACTGACCGTCCATAACATCCAGCCCTACTTCCAGGGCGCGCGGGTCCTGATCAACGTCGAATGGAACAGCCCCTTGATCATCCAGATCAGCTGGCTATGGCGGACAGGTGGAATCACCGGCTGAGGACGCCTCCGGGAGCGACCCCACCCCAGCGGGGCGGGGCCCTGGGTCCTGCCCCGTGATAGTGGCCATCTGGAAGGGTTGTCAGGCGGTCTTGGAAGTGCCGTGTGGTGGCCGTTGTTCGTGTTGGTGGGTGGCCGGCGGAAGTAGAGGTGCGGGGTGGCGTCACCCGCGGGCCGGAGGTCGTCGGTGTCGGCTTCGCGAGCGTTGATGGGGCCGGCGGTGGGGGGCCGCCGGGGGGTCTCCGTCTGTCATGTCGGTGCGGCCCTCGAAGGTCTTGCCGTCACCTTGAACCGTGGCCTGCACCGCCACGCGCCCCGGGGCCCGGCCCCTCCCCGCCCGGCCGACCCCGGGGCCCTCACCCGAACCCTTCGGGAAGGCCGAGGTCGACGAGCGGTTCCTCGCCGAAGGCGGTGATCTGGACGGCCAGCGGCACCGGGGTCTCGTCGAGCGGCCGGGAGCCGAAGACGCCGATCAGCCTGCCCGCGCCGTCGATCGCCTGCCGCTGGTAGCGCCCGTCCACCCAGATCTCCTCGGCATCGGCGGCGGCCAAGACCTCCTCGGCCGTCGCGGTGCCCGAGCGCCTGAGGGTTCGGCGGGTTCCGGCGGGATGCCTTTCCAGAAGGAACCGGAGCTGCTCCAAGAAGCAGCGCCAACCTTCACCGATCTCGTTGTAGCCGTCGTCGCCCGGCGCGGGCTCGGCCTCGGTGGTCACGATCCGCACGGTCGTCCCGGTGCCCGAGGCGGCCAGTTCGATGCGTTGTCCGGGCTCCAGTTCGATCCGGTCCGGCCCGTGGCGCTCCGCGTGCTCGACGAAGATGTACCCGATCTCCCCGTCCAGCCCTTCGTGCTCCCACCCGAACCACTGGCGGATCCGCTCGGGCTCTGTCAGCGCCCGCCACACCACGTCCCGGGGAACATCCATCGCCACCTCGACCCGAAACGGCTCAAGCCCGTCCATCGACACTCCCCTCGACCCGGCATCACGCCCATCGTCCCCGGCGGCGGCACGTTGCGTCTCCAGGACAGAGCACCGCCCACGAGGCGTCGCGGAGGCCGTCGACGGGCGAGGCGGCGGGCGAGGTGACCCGCCCTGCGTCCACCCCCCCACCTGACCGGCAACGGGTCGATCGGCCACCGACCCCTTCCCTGGCCGCCCACCAACACCACCTGACCGCGCATCAACACCTACACCGGCCACCGGCCGACACCCGCTTGTCCGCCACACCAGCACAACTCATGGCCACCACCTGCACTCGACAGGCCGCCTACCAGCACTTTCACGTGTCCGTTAGCGCCCCGCCCCGCCCCGCCCGGCCGCGGTGTGCCGGTCCTCGGTGATCCTCAGTTCGGGTGCGGCCGGCGCGCTGAGCGGTGACGCCGCCGGCGTGCCGGATTCGCGGACGGCTGAGCCGGCGGGCTCCTCAGGCCCCGGCGCAGGAGCGTGGGAACGTCGCCGTCGCCTCGCCGGGGACCGGCGTGAAATCTTTCGAGGACCGTCCAGCGGATCACGTGGCGACCCGGAAACGCCCTGACCGGCAGGAACTCTGCTCGGCGGTAGGGGGCGGATTCGTTGTGGTGCCTGCGCGCCATTGTTTGAGTCCGTTGACATGGCGTCCGACGAGGTTGTGCTGTCCGCAGGATGCGGGTCGGGCTCCGCGGACCGGGCTGCGGGACCGCCTGGACGAAGGCGCCCCGGGAAGCGGCCGTACCATGGCGATCGGGCACAGTAGAACGTGACCGCACGGATGCAAAGAGTAGTCGTGGGCTTCGTTTGTGGTGTGCCGGCTGATGGCATGCCGATGACCACGGGGTGCACAGGACACCCAATGGCACAAGGGAGCCCCACGTGGCCCGCTACGAGATCATCGTGGAGACCGGGAACATCGAGAACTCCGGGACCGACGCCGACGTCTCCATCACTCTCTACGGCGATGCCGGCTCCGCCGGACCCGTCAAACTCGACGACGGCAGGGACAACTTCGAGAACGGCGCCATCGACCATTTCGTGCTGGACCTGCCTGCGGTGGGACGGCTGGAGACCATCCGAATCGGCCACGACAATTCCGGGGACAAGGCCGGTTGGTTCCTGAACCGGGTCCTCATCACCGATCCCAACGAGACCGTGGAGTTCGCCGCCTACCGGTGGCTGGCCACCGACGAGAACGACGGAAAGACCGAGGTACGGCTGGCCCGCCGCTGAGCCGAGAGGATCTCAATCCCCGGGACCGGGGCCGAGTCCGGGTGCGCGCCCCGAGCCTCTCGTCCGGGCTTCGGCTTTCCCAAGCTCTGGTGCGGGGGCGTTGCGCCCGCTCACGGCCGCTGGCACGCCCCGGAGCTGCTGGCAGATTGGGGGGCCGTCGGGCGTGGGCGAGGCGGGCAACGGTGGAGCAGCGCATCGGTGAGCGGGTGCCGTGGCCAACGCGCAGTCCCTCGGTGAGGCCGGTCAGGGATGCGGGTAGCGCCGTGCGGCTCCGGACGCGGCACAAGGTCAGCCAGGGGCCCAACCGGCGAGATTGAGAGGGATCAGAGGCGCGGGCTGGTTGCGGCGGGCGAGCCAGACCCGATTCCGAGCGTTGAGGCGTCGGCCGGGGTGGACGGAGCGGGCAGGACGGATGGGCTCGCGCGGCGCGATGCTCCGGCGCTCGTCCTCCTCGCCCTCGACGGGCGGCGGGTGCGGGGACGGCCGCGACCCGGGCGGGCGTCCCACCGCGCCAGGAACTCGGTCGTGGGGAACATCCTGCGCCCGGTCGCCGGGTCGATCGTGAACGGCGGCAGCGGGCCGCCCGCCTCGGCGGCCGCCTTCAGCGCCCGGCTGATCGCGCTGCGGTCGGCGCCCACCAGATGCGCCGGCCACGCGCCATGCCGGACGTCGTCCCCGTTCGGCTCGGCCGCCAGACGATCTCCCATGCCGGGCCACCCCGCGGGCCCGCCACGCCGACCCTGCCGACACGCGGCGACCCGACTAAGATCACGCCAAGAAGGATCACCGATTTCGATGCCTCCCTCCTCGGAACATTTCGAGGAATCGATGGCTTCTGGGGCAATCATGATGTTGCCATTCGAGATGGGCGTGTATTCGATGCGGCAACCAGTCGCTATGGCGAGCCATTCGATGAATGCGTACAGCATTTTCAGTATCCTGATTTTCTCAAATTCACACCTCGGGAGCCAGGGGGGGCGGCGATCATGGACGCTTGCAATCGAGCCGAGGATGTACTCCGTAGGCCAGGTGCTTATGGGTTGAGGACGTTTGACCAGGCGGTGTCGTTCTTTATGGGATTTGACGCGGCGATGGAATGGCGATTTCTCGACGGGTTCCGCGATCACTTGGCCCGCCAGGTCGGGGAATCAGGCGGCAGCCTTGCTTGGCCTGCCCTGGCGTCGAGGTTGCCCGTCAAGGAAGGCGGCGGGTGTAATCTGGAAGAACGGCGGATCGCCGCCCTCTTTGACGCCTTGAGGGAGTTTTTGGATATCCCTCCGCAATAGGTGGCCCGCCGAGATCTTTTTCGGAGAGCTTTCGGGTCGTCTGACAGCAGTCGTCAACGGAGGGCTTTCATGGCACAGAGGCGGTCGGGAGACGGCCGCAGCGCGGAGGCAGGGTGCTCAAAGGCGCTCCCTAACGCCACGTCGACTGCGGCTAAAGGCCATGGTAGGCCCCGTCTGCCATGACGTGGCCTGCGGCCAACGTCTAGCCGATGCCCAACCTGCGGTGGGCTTGGCGGTCGTTGCGGTCGCGGGCAGCCGACCCTGATGACCAGCCGGGTGTTGGCATCGATGGTTGAATTGCTAGCATAATGCTTCCCGGAAATTGCCTAAACGATTGGCAGTCAGTGCCGGTGGATTTGTTTCGGCTGACGCTGGGGGCTTCTGTGCCGGCTCGTCGGCGACTCCGGCCTCGCCCACCGAGGGAGGCCCGGCGGATCCACGGAGACGGTACGGTCGCGGCCCGAGCCTCCAAACGCAGACCGGGTGACCAATTCTGCTCTGCATACCCGACGATGCGGGTGGGCCTATCCGGCCCAGGGGTTCGGTCCTTGCTTGAGGATGGCGAGGTCGCGAGCTTGCTCGGTCGGCCAGAGATCGATCTGGTAGAGGAAGTGATCGCCGGGGCCGCCGTTGGTTTCGACGGGTGGTGGCTGGGTCGGGATGTAGGAGACCCGGGCGCGCAGCAGCTTGGCGGGAACGGTCAGGCTCGGCCCGTCATCCGGGTCGACTCCGGGGCTGGATATGGACAGCAGGCCCGTCGGAGCGTCGAGGTCGGTCTCCACGATGTGCTCGGCCGTGGGCTCGGTCACCGGCTCGAAGGCATGGACGGTGATCAGCGCTTCGACCATGTCGTCGCGGGTGGTGCCGACGGAGATCGAGTGGGGTTCCACTCCGATGCGGTGGATGTTCACCGCGTCATCGGTCCAGCCCGCCGGCGGCCGGCCAGGGTCCATCGCGTGGTCGGTCATCCAAGCGTCGTAGGGCTCGAGGTCTTGGACATAGAACTGGCCGTGATCGGCATCGATGAGGAACTTCAGCGAAGCGTCCGCCACCGGCGGAGGCTATCGGAGCTCGCGATCAAACGCCTGCACGGGATCAACCTGTCGCCCACCTCCGTGCACTGCATCCTGGTCCGCCACGGGCTCGACCCGCTGCGCGACCAAGAACACGACCGCCCGCTGCGACCTGAACCACGGGGACGTCAAGAAGCTCGGTCGCATCCCGCCGGCCCGGCGGCCGGATCGCGGTGTGCGTCGACGAGGTCGAGCACGCCCGGTCTTTCATGGAGATGGAGCGGGTCGTCTCCGGGAGCGAGTCCGGGGCGGCGGTGCAGCACGAGCTGGACCGGTGGGCGCGTTCGCTGGGGGTCGAGCTGCAGCGCACGACCGACACCTACGATTCGCTGGTCCGCGCAGCGCTGTCCCCGGCCTGATCCCTTCCTGCTCCGGCGTGGGGAGGCCGCGTTCGGCCTCCATTTTTGCGACGTACGCCTGAATGTCGGGCAGGGATGCGCCGTGGGACTGGGACTGCATCAGGTCACCTCATCGGATGCGGGTGGCTGATGAGGTTGCGACGGCTAGCAGTCGATCATGGTCTGGTCGGGGTGGTCAGCCGATCGCGAGGGTGAGCTGTCCGGTTGGTGCGGTGCGGGGCGGGTGGGGTGTCCAGGCGCGCCGGAGGGTGTCGGTGAGGGCGTCGGCGTGGGCGGTGGCCCGGCGGCGTTGCGCGGCGGTGAGGTGGGGCTGGATGTCGAGTTGCACACGGCGGGTGGGCGGGTGCCAGGACCAGGTGCCGGCGACGGTTCCGTTGACGATGATGGTGGGCAGGGCTTCGCCGATCTGGTTGAACGCTCTGCGTTGCGGTTGTCCGGCCAGGTAGCGGGTGCGGGTCTGGAAGTACGCCTTGAGTGCGGTGTCCTCGTGCGCCAAGAGCGCGATCCCGGTTCCGGGTTCGGCGCCGGCGCGGTACTCGGTCAGCCGGTCGGTGAACATCCAGCAAGGGTCTTCGGCCCAGGGGGTGGTGACCTGGACGAGTTCGCGGTCCAGGGAACGCAGTGCGGTGGTGATGTCGGCGGCCGACAGGCCCGACCACCACATGGCGTCGCGGATGGTGGAGGGGCCGTAGCGGTCGAAGTAGGCCCCGATCAGGGCGGCGACGGCCTCGCGACGGTCCATGGTGAGGTCGAGGGCGGGGTAGGCGCCGGCGGTGAGGTCGAAGACGCGGACTTCGCGGTTCCAGGCGCGGGTGGTGTTGAGGTAGGCGAGGGTGCCGTTCTCCCATGCGACCTTGACCGCGAGCCGCGTCACCTGGACGGGCACGTTGCTTTCGGCCAGGTGGGTTTCGATGGTGCGATGGTGCAGGGGCCCGTGGCGGCCCAGCAGGTCACGCAGGCGGTCGATGGTCTGGTCGATGACGGCCGGGGGGTGGCCGGCGTTGTGGACGGCGCGGCGTGCGTCCCGGTCGCGGAACCGCAGGGTGGCGACGTGGGCGGCGGCGGCCAGAGGCAGCGGCAGGGTGTGCAGGGTCTTGCGCATGCACCGCACGGTGATGAGTTCGGCTCGAACCTGCTCGGTGAACAGGGAGACGGGGGCGGCGGGGGTGCCGGTGCGGGCGGCGACGATGGCGTACGGGGAGGGCAGCCGAGCGGCGTGCAGTCCGAGCGCGGCGTCGGCGACCTGCACGGCCGTGTCGAGCTTGGGGGCGTCGGCCACGCCCTGGCGGGCCAGCAGCCAGTTCCACATGCGGACGGCGGCGTCCTCGTCCAGCACGTATGGGGCGGCGCCGCCGCCGAGGGGGGAATGGGTCGATACGGCCACGGGGGAAGGCTAGCCCAGCCCGGCCTGCGGCCCCGGCGACATTGGTGATCGACCCGGACGACGTGGTGGCCGTAGTGGCCGACTTGGCCGAGCTCATCGTGACCGAGGTCTCGGTGTGGCAGGAGAAGGACGCGGCGGAGCTGGCGGAGCCGTTGGATGACGCGCGGTGGGCGCTCGAACTGGTGGGTGAGGCGGCTGAATCCGCTCGCGGAGATGTGCGCACGAAAACGCCTGTGTCAGATGCCCCCTACTTCGCGTCGACCCAGCTCAGAAGCCCCGACTCGAAGAGATCCACGCCAACCTCATCGACCGGCTCACCGAGGCCAAACAGCAGGGCTGGCTCGGTGAAGTCGCCGCCATCGAGACCACCCTTGGTGCCGCTGGCCAGAAGCTCAAAGCCATGCGGGAAGCGACCTCACACACGAGCGTCGTCAGCCTCGGCATGCCCGACATCCGCAGCACGACGGGAAGAACGACCGAGGTGAGATCATTCCGGGATGCTCCTGCCCGCGACGTCTCCGCAGACCCACAGCCTTGAGTGCGTCCGTATTGACGACCATGCCGAATCCCACAAATGGACCACCGTCCCCGGAACGGCCGTCGGGACATTGCTCGACCAGGAAGCCGCGGAGCTCCTCGACGTCGTGGCGAGCATCCCGACAGGCGACGTCATGCGCTGCTTCATGCCCGGCTACGGCATCCGCGCCCGCAGCGCAGACGGCCTCATCCTCTTCGAGATCGCGTTCTGCTTCCAATGCAACAACGCGCTCGTTCTCCAGCCCGAGCCGCACCAGCGACAGGACCTCGTCGGGTTCAAGGCCGACAGCCGGCGAGGCCAGGAGCTCCTGGCACGCTTCCGTGCCTTCTGACCCGGTCACGCCAGAACGACACGTCGAACTCGACCCAACCGGCCGACATAACGGCCACTGTCCGTGACCATGACGACCCGCTGATCGCCAGAACACTCTTCAAGATCAGTCCGGTTAAGCAAGCGTGCTCGTGTAGGCGTACTGGGCGGAGACGTGGACCATCGGCACGGCCGCGCGCACGCAGTGATCGTTGACGGAGTACCGCTCGGCGACCGCCTCCCCGCCCTCCGATCGGCCACACTCCTGCTGAGTCCAACCACGGGCCACCCGGGCATCCCTGATCAACGCCGCAGGGGTCGCCATACCCCCACGCTGACCAACACCGAACCGCTGCGCAACCTCCTTCCGCAGACACCGGACCTCACCCGACCAGGGGCGGGCCGGTGCAGGGACCAGACCCTCGATCTCGGCCACCGGGCGAAAGGCTGAACCCTGTGGCCGCCACCGGCGCCCGCTAGGCTGCGACCGGTCGATGCGAAGAGGGGGGCCTGGGTGGTCCAGGAGGTAGAGGTCAAGTACCGGGTGTTGGACCTGCCCGCCCTGCAGGCGGCGTTGGCGGCCCGCGGGGCGATGTTGTCGCCGCCGGTGCATCAAGATGACCAGGCGTTCGCTCCGGCCGGCTGGTCCTACGGGGAGAACAAGGTCGGGGTGGTGTTCGCGCGGCTGCGCACCCAGGACGGCGTTCACCTGTGGACCGTGAAGCAGCCGGTCGACAACGAGATGGCGTGCGTGGAGCACGAGAGCGTCGTGGCCGACCGGGAGGCGATGGAACGGTCGCTGATCCTGATGGGGTGGGCGCCGACGGTCCGGATCGTCAAGACACGCCGCACCGCCCGCCTCGACCTGCCCGGCGGCCGGATCGCGGTGTGCGTCGACGAGGTCGAGCACGCCGGGTCTTTCGTGGAGATGGAGCGGGTCGTCTCCGGGAGCGAGTCCGGGGCGGCGGTGCAGCACGAGCTGGACCGGTGGGCGCGTTCGCTGGGGGCCGAGCTGGAACGCACGACCGACACCTACGATTCGCTGGTCCGCGCAGCGCTGTCCCCGGCCTGATTCCTTCCGGATCGCCCCTGATCGTTGCGGCAGCGGCTGGGCATTAGAGGCGCCCTCGATCGGTTGTTCATGATCCGTGCCCGCCCCGATGAAGGACATCGCCCATGACGTACGCCGACGACTCCGCCCGCCTGGCCGGCCTGCTGCGCGACCTGGTCAAGGCCCTGGAGGAGGCGGGCGTCGACCCTAGCGGCCCGAGCACGGCCCGGCACCTGATGGACAACGCCCGCGCCGCCGCCCGCAAACTCGACCCCGAGACCGTACCGGTCGAGTCCACGGCTTCCACTGACCGCTGCCGCTCTTACGGCGCCCCGCTCCCCAAGGGAGCGGGGCGTTGTCGTGCGTCCGGTCAGAACAGGGCGTTGTCGTCTGCCTCGGTGATGGGCGTGACGGGGAGGCGGGGGGTGTGGTCCAGGCGGAGGGTGGCGGTGACGGCGGCGTGGTCGGTGAGCCGCTGTTCGCGGGTGTCGTGGAGGTAGGAGCAGTCGGTGATCCGCCCGGTCAGTGGCCTGGCCAGGTGGAGGTAGTCGTAGCGGTAGCGGTCTCCGGTGCGTCCGATCCATGAGTGCGGGTGGGGGGCGTGCGGGTGGTGGTGGTCGTGGACGTCGACGAGCCCGAATGCTCCGAGCCGGTCCAGGAAGTCGTACTCGAACGGCAGGAATCCCGGCAGCGGGGGGTGGTGGGTGCGGGCGATGACGTTGTGGTCGCCGCTGAGCAGGAGCCCGTCGCGGTGCTCGTCGGGAAGGGCGGTCAAGGCGTCCAGGACCGTGGCGGTGAACCGCTGTTTGCGGTCGGTCTTGGCGGTGCTGCGGTTGCGGCTGGGCACGTACACGCCGATCACGTACAGGCGGGGGCGGGTGTCGAGGACGGCGGCGGCGACGCGGCCGGGGACGCTGACCTTGTCCAGGGAGGGCAGGCGGTCGTCGAGGACGGGGACGCGGCTGATGAGGGCCGCGCCGCGGTCGGCGTCGTCGGGGGTGTTGACGACGGTGTAGCCAGCGCGGGCGAAGCGGTCCAGCAGGTGGGCGGTGCCGGGCCCGGCGCTGGTCTCGGTCAGCAGCACCACGTCGTCGTCGCGGCCGGTGAGCCATTGAAGGAGCCGGTCGGCTCGGGGGCGGGCGGCGGCACCGATGTTGACGGTCAGCACCGACAGGCCCGATGACGGGTCGCCCGACCCGCGGGGCCGCCGGGCGGGAGCGGTGGGCGGCATCGTGGGAATCCTTCCGTCAGGGCAGATGCTCGCGCATCCGCGCGGCGACCTCGTCCACCGTCCGCCGCTCGGCGTCGATCACGATCTGCGGCCAGCCCTCGTCGGCCAGCAGCCGCCGCGCCTGCCGATACAGGTCCACCTCGCGTGCCGGGCCGCCGATCTCCTCCAGGCGGGAGCGGCGGGAACGGGCGGCGAGCCGGGTCTGGATCGTAGCGGCCTCGGCGGTCAGATAGACGGTGAGGTCGGGGATCCGGGCGAACCTGTTGTAGGCCCCGATGTCGGCCACCGCCACGCCGTCCAAGCGTTGCAGGACCAGGGAGGACGGTACGTAGCGGTCGCAGAGCACGGTCGCGCCGTCGGCGAGGGCGGGTTCGATCTCGGTGTGCAGGTGGTGGGCGCGGTCGGCGGCGACCGCCAAGGCCAGCGCCCGGCCGGTCAGGCCGGCCTCGCCGGACCGCACGAGGCGGCCAGCCGCGAGGCCGACGGCTCGGCGGTCACTAGAACCGGGACGCTTTCGCCGCGCAGCAGGTCGGCGAGCGCGGCGACGGCCGTCGTCTTCCCGACGCCGTTAGGGCCCTCGACCACGACGAACGCCCCGCCGGTCATGCGGGACGGGCCGGTGGGCGGCCGATCTGCAACAGCGGCGTACGGCCCGTGGGTCCGGTGACGGGGCACTGGTCGGTGTCGACGTCGCCGATCGGCCGCCGGAGGCGACGACGGCCGCCGGGCAGCCCTTGCCGCACCCGGCGCCCATCGAGCAGGACGAACAGGTGTCGTTGCCGCCCATGGCCAGCGCGGCGGGGTCGTAGGCGTCCAGGCGGGCGGCCACCTCACCGTCATCGGTGCCGCGATCGAGGATGTCGCCGACGAGGAACTCGGTGTCGCGATGTTGGGACTGTGGGGTGCGGGCGGCGAACACCAGGTAGGGGCAGACGGCGGTCTGCCCGTCGGCGAAGACGTAGATGAGCGTCCCGGCGTCGCACCCGGCCAACGGCTTGTCGTCGTTGGGGAACCGGATGTGGACGACGTCGACGCCCTGCTCGCGGTACCGGCCGGTGATGTCGCGGATGGTGGTCATGGTGGCGGTGTCGGCGGCCAGCCGGCCCTGGCTCTTCACGCCCCGCCCCATGGACGGCAGCGGGTTCATCAGCACGTACTCCGCGCCCACCTCGACGGCGAACGCGCACAACTCCCCGAACTCCTCCGGGTCGGTGAGGGCGTTCGGCGTCGACAGCAGCCCCTGCAGCAGCCCGGCGGCGGCCAGCCGCCGGACCGTGTCGACGGTGACGTTGAACGAGGACCGGTCGCCGCGGAAGCGGCCGTGGCTGTCGGCGCGGAACCCGTCCAAGCTCACATTCACATGCACGTCCCCGCGCCGGTCGTGCTCGGCCCGCGCGGCGATCTGGGCGTCGGTGATGAGCGTGGCGTTGGAGCAGATCCCCACCGGCAGCCCCAACTCCACCAGGTGCTCGACGATCCGCAGCAGATTTGGATGCACGAACGGCTCACCCCCCGTCAGCGTGACCCTGCGGACGTGGGCCTCCAGCAGGCGGGGCACCACCACCTCCACCAGGTCCTCGAACGACATGTCGAGACCCTCCTTGGAGGAGGACACGAAACAATGAACGCAGCTTCTTTAGGCTCTTCGCAGTTGTCGTCTTCGATCTTGAGGAGCCGTAGTTGGAGCTGGTGGAGCGTTGGTGTGTGGACTTCTACGACCTTGTCGGTGGAGAGTCGCCGGTGATCGGGGTGGAGGGGTTCGGGGACCTGCACGAGCGGGCGGCGGCCAACGGGGCTCGGCATGGTACGCCGGTGCTGGTGTGTTCGTCGGGTCGGGTGGATCCGAGGGTCAATCTGTTCTTCCGGACGGGTGAGATTGCGGGGCGTGCTGCGTCGACGTGGCGGCGGTACGCGTACGCGCTGGCGGTGTGGCTGGAGTTCTTGGCGGTGTTCGGTAAGGAGTGGCACGAGGCGACCGCAGGGGATATGGAGGCGTTCAAGCATTGGCGGCTGACCGATCCGGCGAACGGGGATCGGGTTGCTCCGTCGAGTTTCGACACCGACCGGGCGGCGCTGAACTCGTTCTACCGGTGGGCGTCGGGCCGGTACGGCGTGGCCAACCCGGTCCCGTCGGTTTCGGGCGGGGTGCAGCGACAGCTGAGACGCAGCGGATGGTCGGAGGGCTCTGGGGAGGCCGGGATCCGTTCCGCCCGGCGGGTGCGCGACGCAGCCAGGTGAAGTGGATGCTGCGGCCGGCGATGGAGCAGTGGAGGGACGTCGGCCTGCGCGGCTACGGGTTTGACGGGCTGCGCAGGAGCAACTGGCGGGGCGGTGGGTGCGAGGACCGGGACGTGGCGTTCGTGGAGGGGCTGTTCGGCACGGGCCTGCGGGTTCAGGAGTGGGCGAGCGTGCTGGACGTGGAACTGCCCCGACTGGGCTCGGGGAGGTTCCCCAAGGCGTGGCTGTCGGCAGCGTGCATCAAGGGAGGCGGCGAGGGACGGGAGTACCGGGTTCCGCGGTCTACTCTGACGGCGATCGAGGCCTACACCGATCCTATGGAGGGCTCCCGCGGGGAGGTGGTGGCCAGAGCGCAGCGGGCGGGTCGTTACGAACGGTTGCCGGTGCGGATCGTGACCGGATACAACCCACGCAGCCGCGTCCTGCACCTGGAGGGCGAGAGCGGCCGGTCTCGCCTTTCGGTGGATGTGGTGGGGCCTGATGAGCGGCGGTTTCTGTTCCGCCGGACCGCTTCGGGGCTGGAGCCGCTGGCGTTGTGGTTGACCCCGGCCGGTCTGCCGAAGCGGGCTCATGGGTGGGAGGACACCTTCCAGGCCGCCAACGCCCGGGTCGCCGACGCCTGGGTCGAGGCCCATTTCCCCGGGCTGGCGGGTGAGCAGCGTGAGGGGCGCATGGCGGAGTGCCCGCTGTGGTGTCGGCCGCATATGGCGAGACATTCCTTCGCCCTGAAATGGTTCTCGATCTTGTCTGTGGTCTGGGAACGGCGGGTCGAGCGCTTCAACGACGAGGAGCTCCGGGATCTGCGGGAGCAGTTCGGCGGCGTCTGGTTCCAGCTGATGACCCTGCTGGGTCACAAAGACCCGACGACCACGCGGAACATCTACCTGGAGCCGTTCACCGCGCTTGAGGTCGACTACCTGATGGCGCTGCTGGACGGTGAGGAACGCGAGGCGGTGAACGCGCTGATCGCGGCGTTCTCGGCGGGCTCGGACCGGGTGATGTCGGCGGCTCATGTGGTGGACTCATGGGGTGACCAGGTGTGATGCAGGGTTCACGCGGCGGCCGCAGAGCCGCCCAGCCCGACGCGGGCTGGCAGGCACCGGAGAGGCTGCTCAACGACGAGATGGCGGTGCGGTTCATCGCCGAACGTGATGGACAGGAGGAGATCTTCGATTTCGCTCCGCTGCCGGTGCAGCCGCCGGTCACCCGGTGGTTGGCGCGGGCCTTCGCTCGGCGGACCGGGCCCCGCCAGGCGGTGAAGCACGTGGCGACGGCCAAGCTCCTGTTCGGCACGGTGAGGGTGTTCGCCGAGTCGCTGGGGCGGTGCCGGCCCGCGGTCCATGACGTGGCCGATCTGACTCCCGCTCACCTTCAGGCGTTCTACGACGACATCCAAGAAGCCACGGGAGGCGGCGACTACCGGCTGCAGACACTGCGCAGCGTGCTGCGCGATGACCCGGAACTTCCCGAGACGGTTCGGACGGCTCTGGTGTTGGAGTGGGCGCCGGCCAAGAAGCCGCAGACGGAGCCGGTCGAGAAGGAGTACACCGACCAGGAGTGGCAGCAGATCATGACCGCGATCCGGCGCGACATCCGCAACGCCCGCGACCGGATACGCGCAGGCCGTCATCACCTGGCACTCTTCCGGGGTGGGGAGTTCGCCGAAGGCAGCGCGGAGGAGGCCGAGGGCCACCTGCTGGACTTCTTCGACCGCACCGGCGACTTCCCGCGCTATGGCGGGAAGAACCATCACAGGGTCAACGCCGTGAACGCGTTCGGCGGATCGACCGTCTTGGCCGCGCGGCTGTGTCTGACGTTGCACGAGATGACGGCCTTCGCGTTGCTGCTGACGGCGTTGACCGGTGAGAACTTCGGAACGGTCGCCAAGTGGCCCGCAGCGCACTACCGTCCGGACGGTGGTCTGGGGCACGGACCGGAAGTCGCGCTGGTCGAGGAGGTCAAAGCCCGGCGGGGGCCTGAACGCGAGCACATGGTGGTCCCGTTGGAGGACCTTCCGCCCGGACTGGGCGAGGTGCTGGCGACGACTGGAGAGGAACGGCTGCTGCTTTCCCCGCTGAAGGTCTACCGGCTGCTGTTGGAGTTGTCGGAGGTATCGCGCAGGCACGGCGGGCACTCCGGCGCGTTCACCGCGAAGGGCTGCGGGCCTGGCCGATATGGCGGCAATTCCTGGGCCCGCGGCCCGGGTTCACAGCACGTCGCCAGATGGGCACGGGACCGCGGGTTCAGCGCCGAGGACCGGGTGGCGCTCCACGTTGGCCGGATCCGTCAGACCGTGATCGAACGCCGCCGACGGCCGGTCGCTCACACCCGGAACACCATGAACGACCAGTACCTGATGCCCGGCAAACGGGTCCGGCAGGAAAGCCAGACGGTGGTGGCCGCAGCGCAACTGGCCGAGGTCGACAAGGCGCGGGGCCGCCACCGTGTCCCCGTCTTCACCGCCGCGTTCGTCGCCAGGTTCCGCTCCGACCCGCAGGCCGCATCGGCCGAGGTCGGCCTGGAGCCTGAGGCGTTGAAGCGCCTGGTGGAAGGAGATCAGGACACGGCGCTGGCGTCCTGCACCGATCACCTGGCCGGACCGCATACGCCTGCGGGACAGCCGTGCATGGCCTCGTTCCTGTCCTGCCTGGACTGCGTCAACGCCCGGGCGCTTCCGCACCAGCTGCCGGTCCAGATCGCCGCCGCCGAAAACCTTGCCGCGCTCCGGCCGCATCTGGAACCGGCCGTCTGGGAGATCCGGTGGAAGCCGCGTCTCCAGCAACTCCACGATATCGCCAACGCCTACACGCCCGCCGAGAGGCACCGCGCGCAGGTACTGATCAGCGACCAGGACCGGCAGACGGTCGCCGACCTGCTCGACGGGCGTTGGGACCTACGATGACCAGTGCTCTTCATGCTGTTACCCCCGGCGCCGACTCGCCATGGCCAGCAGCCGACACGGTGATCTTGCGCAGCCGCACGGTCCGCCCGAATACCTCCGCTTCGCGGATGTCGTTGTTCCGCGAGCCGGTATGGGTCCTGCAGCCCGCACACGCTGACGACCATTACGTCGTTAACAGCCTGCACTGGGAGCGGTTTCCAGACCCGCTGGTCATGGTGTTCAAGACGTTCGCTCTGGCTGCCCTGGACCATCCCTATCCACCGGTGCTGGCGTTGACGAGACGCAGCCAGAGGATGGCCGTGGACACCCTTTCCCTCCGGGTCCGCGACCTGCGGGTGTTCGCCCAGCGGATGGCCGACCACGACCTGGCCGACCTTGCGGCGGTGACCGCGCGACACCTGGACCTCTACCAGGCTCATGTCCTCGCGATGACCATCACCGCTCCCCGCAAGGCCTCGCTGTTGGGCGCAGTCCGGATCTTGTGGGGATACCGGGACGTGCTCCCGGCGCCCTGTCGGCTGCCCGAGGCCGCGCCCTGGGGCGGCGCCAGCGGAAACGCGCTGGCCAACGTCACAGTGCGCGGCGGCGGGACCAAGACGCCCCGGATCGCCGCGGCCACCATGGAGTCGCTGCTCGGCTGGTCTCTGCGCATGCTGGAGGACTTTGGTCCCGACATCGCGGACGCCTGGCATGAGTACAGCCGACTCAACACCGGCACCCACCCATCCCAGGAACGCTTCCACGGGTTGAAAGCGGCAGCCCGGCTGAAGTTGTTCCTGGCCGAGGCCGCCAAGAACGGGACAGCGCTCCCCGGCCACCCGGCTGGCGCCGATGACGAACCTGCGGTGAACGGCTCGCACCTGGGCCGCATGCTCGGCCTTCCCCACAATCTCAGCGATGCCCAACTGCGTCGCGCAAGCCTGTCGGGCCTGCCGATCGCCAGGGACTGTTACATCGGCGTCGTCCGAGGCAGGATCGACGGCCGGCCCTGGCGCGACCAGCCGATCACCGTCGCCGAGATCCAGAACCTGGTTCGGCTGCTCACCGCCGCCTGCTTCGTGATCGTGTCCTACCTGTCAGGCCTTCGCCCGGGCTAGGCCCTCAACCTGCGGCGCGGATGCCGCGACGTCGACCCCGACACCGGCCAGCTCTTGCTGGTCGGCCGAGCAGGCAAAGGCAACGACCGCACCCCCCACGCGGCCGAGGACGACGAGCCGACGACGCCCCCGACGAATCGGAATGCCAGACCACCTGCCAGAACCTCGCCTACACCGACCGCGACATCCACCACGTCGGCCTCGAAGCCGACGCGATGCGGCAACGCGCCGACGACCCCTTCGCCCCGCAACCCCTCCGAGACCGCGCCACGGCCAGAGCTGACCTCCTCCAGCGGATCATCACCCGCCACCAAGCAACCCGGCCCACAGGCCCCGACCAGGAGGTTGACCCGCACCCCAGCAACGCCAAGCCGAGCATGACGCACTCCAGGCAGCTGCGGACCGGCTCCTCGCCGGAACCCCGATACGGTCGACGTCAGGGCGCCTGACGGCCACCGAACTGATTACCGAAGCCCAGCTCCGCCGCGACGTCGTCTACGCCGACCACAAGCACCTCGTCGAGGACTTCCAAGCCCGCGTGAAAGCCCAGAACTCCACCCCGGAAGCCATGCGAGACCTGGCCGAACGCGACGCCCGCCTGACTACCGACCTCGCCCGCACCAGAAGCGAGCTCGCGGCGGAACGGGCCGCCAATGCCGCCCTGCGGCAGGCCATCGCCGAACTGTCACTGGAACTCGGCCGAGCACGCGAGGAACTCGCCGCAGCAGGAAACATCGCCCGGCTCCCAGTTCGAGCTGGTCAGACCATGATCGGGCCATGCTGACACGCCCGGAATCGAGCTGGAGAGCCACAGGCCTCGCCGATATCGTCCCAGGATGCGCATCCGCCAGTACGTCTACTTCGCGCTGTTCAGCCGGCAGACCTCTGCCGAACAGATGACAACACGGCTGGGTATCGAACCGGACGAGGTCTCGGTCCGCGGAAGCCGGCGAGCTGCGCCGCCGATCCCTGCCAGCCACAGCTGGAAGATCGTCAGTCGTGAGCCGGGCCTGAACGTCGATCAGCAGGTGGCCCGCGTGTTGGCCCGGCTCCGAGACCACGTTGACGGCATCGCCGAACTCGCACAGCATCTTCGCGCGGAAGACGATGAACACGGTGGTGCGGTACTGGAGGTCGTGCGCTACCTCAACGCCGATGAAGATGACGGCAGCGCACCCGCCGGCCGGCCGGATGCGCCGGACGCCCCCAACCTCCTCGGATGGCACCTCGACCGTCCTCTGCTGGACTTCCTTGACGCCACCGGCGCCGTCCTGGACGTCGATGAGTACGACATGACCCCCGATGAGCCCGAGCCGCACAGCTCCGAAGAGCAGACCGCCCAGCCCGATGACCAGGCCGATCTACGCGCCTGGCTCTCCCAGAAACTCGACCTCATCCACCGGGAACCGGGGCCACAAGGAATCACGGTCCTCACCAGCGCCTCAGACCGAGAGATCCTCGCCGAGATCGAGCGACTCCACGTCGAGATCGCCGCCCTGAAACAACCCCAGGGCTCCCCGGAACGAGACTGGCTGGAGATCGACGACCTCATCCTCGGCCCAAACACCACCATCCAAGCCCTCGCCAAGATCCGAGAACTCTTCGCCTGCGACCTCCGAGAAGCAGTCGACCTACTCGACCAACGGCACCAGACACTCCAACGCCTACGCCCCAACGGATTCACCGACAACACTGATGCCGACAACTGACTTGCCTAATGAAAGCAGTCGAGATTGCAGCGCTCGGTGATCTGCACGAGGGCCTTGCGGCCGTCACCTCCGACCGAGGTCCGGAAGTAGCACGATGCGGCGTGGGTATCCACGATCAGGCGTTTCACCGGGGGATTCTCCGTTTATCCGTTGACGGGGTGAGCGTTCGGGCACGAGCGGGGGCGACGGGCGGGCCGTACGCCGTCGGCGCGGCGGGCTAGGTGGCCTCTCGTTCTCCGTTCGGGCTTCGTCGCGGTGAAGATCCCGCTACGGTGGCACCACTAGATAGCCGGGCACACATCGGTACCAGGCACCACATGTTGGGGTGAGATGGTTGGGGAAGGTCGAGGAAGCGGCGGCGTCGTGGGACGCGGAGTACGCGCGGGGCCGCTACGCGGGTGAGCCCCCGGTTCCCTTCACCGAGGACATCGTCCAGGCGGCCAAGCGCGCGGGCCTGCACGACGGCATCTACCTCGGATGCGGATCGGGCAGGAACCTCGTCCCGATGATCGAGGCCGGCTTGGACCTGATCGGGCTGGACATCTCCGCGACGGCGATCGAGCAGTTGGTGGCGCGGGTTCCCGACCGGCGGGACCGCCTGGTGGTCGGGGACCTATCGGCGCTGCCCGCCGACCGGCGCTACGACCTGGTCATCGCGTTGCAGGTGCTCCAGCACGGCACCCGCGCCGACACGCACGCACTCCTGGAGGACGCGTCGGAGCGGGTCGCGCCGGGCGGCCTGTTCTGCGTGCGCCTCAACGCCGTGGGAACCGACCTGGGGCACGCCGCCGATGTGGTGGAACGTCATGAGGACGGCTCGTTTTCGGTGCTCTACCGGGAGGGGCCGAAGGCGGGGTTGACGGTGCATTTCTGGGCGGCGGCCGAGCTGCATCACGAGGCCCTCGCCGCCGGACTGGAGCCGGTGCTGCGGCCCCGCCCCCACTCGACCTGGCGGCCCGACGGCCGCTCCCAGTGGATGCAGTTCGAGGCCATCTACCGCCGCCCGTCCTGACCCGCCGCACCGGCCCGAGCGTCGGGGTGGCGGGCGGGCAGGTGGGCGGTCCGGGGGTCGCCGCCGAAGTCGGCTCCGGGCCGCCGCAGCACCGTGTGGGCGTGGTCGGCGACCCCCGGGCCGGTGGTGGTGTTGTCGTACTCGACCAGCAGCAGCCCAGGTGCCTGAAGCCGGTGGTAGCACGGCCGGCCGGGTTCGGTCGGGCCCTCCCAGGCGAAGAACACCTCGGCGTCGCGGAGCCGGGCGTGCCCGCGCTCGGCCAGCGGCTCGGCGAGCCGGTCCACGTACAGGGCGGTCAGCTCGGCGAGCAGCTCGGCCGCGCCGCCGCCCAGCTCCCAGCCGGCGACGCCGGGCGGCTCCACCGGAGTGTGGACGTGGGCGCTGGTGGTGGTGTGGATGTCGGCGGGCGCGGCGTCGGCCACGACCGCGCGGGCGCGCAGTGCCGGGGGCAGCGCCCGCAGCAGCTCGCGGGCCACGTCCTCCTCGGCGGCCAGCGGCCCCACCACGAGCCGTCCCCCCGGGCGGGCGTGGTGGACGCGGGCCGGGCGGGCGCCCAGGAACACCGGCGCCACCACCACCTCCCACCCTGCGTTCTGGGGGGTGAGGGTGGCGGTGACCGGCAGGTGGTGGCCCTCCAGCCGCCACGACCACGGCCCCGCCCCCGACTCCACCGAAGGGGTGCCGAAGACGACGACGTGGTAGTCGTCGCTGTGTCGGCCGCGCCGGCCGCCCTCATCGAGGTCGAGGACCTCCTCGAGGGCCATGATGGTGACGGCCTGCGCGAAGGCGTGCCGGGACAGGGCGGTGGCCAGCAGCCGGTGCGCCGCCTTGCGGGCGACCTCCCCAACGTCCAGGAGCCGGACGCCGGTGCGTGGGCGGGGCAGGTACGTCCACCGCGTCCGCGCCGCATGCTCCCACGGCAGGCGCGCGAGATGGGACTGCCGGTCGGTCAGGACGGCCACCAGTCGGCGCGCGGCCGTCACCATCGCCGCGGCGGTCCCGGCGGTCTCGGCGGCCCCGAGCGGGTCCGGTGGCTGCGGCGGGGTGGGCGGTGGGCCGCTCATGACGCCCTGCGCTCGGTGTGCACGGCCGGCTCCGGCAGCGCGTCCGCCGCGGCCACCACGAGTTCGAGGTTGCGGTGAGCGAACCGGGCCGACAGGTATCCGCCGTTCAACGCCTTTCGCAACGCGGTGAACGGGGCCCGGTCGGGCAGGGCGCCGGCGCGCAGCAGACGACGCAGCTCCAAGAGCCGCAGCAGACGGTCGTCGAGGCGGTGCCGCTGCGTCGGCCAGGGCGCTCCGAGCCACCGTTCGATGAGTTCGTCGGGCATGACCTCCCACACCACCCGGTCGACCAGGCCCGCGCCGGACAGGGTGCGGGTCGCGACCAGATGCCAGATCGCCGCCATCCCCGGCGGGCACACGCTCGGGCGTTCGACCGATGTCGTCCACAGGCGGCGGCCCATCCACGGGGTGCGATGCCCGTTCAGGTGCGCCGACAGCAGCAGCGCCGTCCACGCCGGGGCCGCGTGCCCGCCCGCATGGAGCGCTGCCGCCACCACCGGCCCCAGCCCCTTCTGTCGCAGGGCGGTCTCGTTCCAGCCAGCGGGCGGTCGCCCGCCGTACGCGGTGGACGGCAGGTGGCCCAGCAGCCATCCGCCGCCGTCGCCCAGGCCGCGCCAGCGCAGGTGCCCGGAGGGTACGGCGGGGCGCTCGGCGAGCAGCAGCAGCCCCGAGGGCACCGGCCGTGTCAGCGGCGCGGGCGGGTCGGCGACGAACACCGGCTCCACTGGTGCGTTCGGTGCGGTCATCGGGGCCTCCTGCCGTACGTCCACGCCGAGCGGGTGTGGTCGGGCAGACCGTCGGGCGCGGCCGTCACCAGCCGCCGCACCCCGCCCGCACCGGAACCGGCGCTGAGGGAGGAGGGCTCTTCGGCGTACAGGTCCAGATACGTCGCCAGCGCCGGGGACGCCCCGAGGATCTGGTCGACCAGCGGCACGTTCACCCCGGGCCCGTGACCGCCCTGCCCGGGCTCGGCCAGCGTGAGGCCGCCCAGGAGCAGCGCCGCGAACACGAGGTCGATCACCCGGGTGGGCAGCGACTCGCGATGGTGGAAATTGACCGGCAGACCGTCGCCGAGGACGCACAGCTCGACGTCGTCGTCCATCACGTAGGTGTGGCCCACCGGCTCGTGGTCGACCACCCGGCGGGCGCTGCGCGCCCACCCGGTCAGCGGGAACTCGTGGTCGCGGCTGGTCACCGACGCCAGGTAGGCCGAGGCTTGGAACGCGGCGGCGTGCTCCGCCAGGAGGCTGCCGTGCCCGGCGCAGCCCATCACCAGCAGCGGCCGGTGCTCGGCGATCAGCGCGCCCAGATCCCGACCGACGCGATGCCCGTCCTGATGCGCGGTGACCAACGCCGCGGCGCTGAGGTCGTGGACGGCGACCCGCATCCGATGGGTGTCGCGGAGTTGGGCGGCGGTCTGGCGGCCCAGCCGCCCGTACCCGATGACGAGCGCCGGCCGTCCCGCCCACGTCTCATCGGGCAGATGGGCCATCACCGAGGAGAGCGCGGCGGCGGCCACATGCGGAGCCTCCACGGCGCTCTTGAGCTGAGATTCGGCCACCGAGAAGACCGGCACCGGCAGCGGGTGATGGTCGGCCAACCGCCAGATCCCCGACGTGGTCTGCTCCACCACGCCCACGATCTCGCCGGGCCGCTCGGGGAACCGATCCAGCACGACGGGCAGGACATAACCGCCGTCGTCCATCACCAGCGTCCGCATCCCCGCCGCCTTCGCGCGGTCCAGGTGCGCGGCGATCCCGAGAGCGCGTTGCGGGTAGTCGACCAGCGCGACGCCCTGGCATTCCAGCCATCCGTCGACACGCTCCCGCATGCGGTACGGGTAGCCCTTGTCGATGATCGTCATCTGCGCCGGGTCGGCCCCGCACTCGATCAGGGCGTGCAAAAGCCCGGCGAAGTCGCGCATGTGATGGATGGCCGCCACCACCGCCAGCCCCTCCAGTGCGCCGGGCCCCGCCAGGGCTGCGACCGCGCCGGTGATCGGCAGGTCGCGGCGGATCTGGTCGACCTCTCGGCCGGTCAGCGGCAGCCGATCCACCACGGCCAGGAGCGCGTCCACGTCTTCGTCGGAGGCGCTGCCCGGGTCGGTGACCGTCACCGTCGCCGCCCACCGGCCGGGGGCGGCCGGGGTGACCGACACCATCGCCGTGCCGCCCAACGGCAACGCCACCGAGGCGTGCCCCGGCGCAGCCTCAGAAACGGGGCGGGGGTGCGCCGGCCCGCTGGAGACGGTGAGGGCGGAGGTCAGGGTTCGCAGCGCGAGGGCCGCGTCGTCCGGTCCTCCCTCGAACTCGACGCACCGAACGGCGAGCGACTGCGCGACGGCCACCGCGGTCGTCGCGGGAGCGGCGGCGGGGGCGTTCATGCGCCGCCCCGCTGGGCGAGGTCGGCCAGGATCGCGGCGGCGGCCCGGTCGGGAGACGACACCGGCCCGATGACGCCGCCCCACCGCCCCCACTGGAACACGGTCCTGTCACGGCCGACGACGACACGTGTGCCGCGGGGCCCGACGGACAGCACCGGCACGGCCCCGGCGGGGACGGTCAACTTCGCGTACACCTGCGGGTCCCGGCCGTGCAGCGCCACCCGCAGCTCCTCGAGGCGGGAGGCGGGAATCTCGGCGGCGCCCGCGCCGAGGGGCGCGACACCGGCGGGCCGGTCCAGGGTGGCCGATCCGGCGCGGCGCCGGTGGAGGCGGTCCAGCGGTCGTTTCAAGGGCATCGCGACTCCCAACGCGTTGGCGAGCGGGACGAAGGTCCGGGGCGAGGGCGACCCGCCCGTGACCAGCCCATCGGCGCGTCCGATGACGTGGAAGGCGGCCCTCGCATGGCCGGGCCCCTGATGCGGGTCCCGTAGGAACGCCCTCAGCAAACCCGCCGTGCCTCAACAGGTGAAGGCCCGGCACGTAGCACTCCGAGAACTACGCACCGTGACAGTGATACGTCGCGTAGCAGCCGGCGGTGTGACCGCTGGTCAACGGATGGTGTGGGACGTCCCGAGGATCGCGGCGAGCTTGCGGTACCGCGACGCGCTGAGATTGGACCGCGCCGCGCGGCGGGCGATCACATCGGGGAGCGCCTGGTGCCTCGCCCAGTCCGGGTGCGCCGTGCACACCTCCAGCAGGGTGTCCAACGAGGCGTCCCACCGGCGGCTGTCCGCCAGCGCGAGCGCCACGTCCAGCATCAACCGGTTCCGGGCCGCCGGAGGCAGCACCGACACGTCACCGACGGTCGCGTACGCCTTCAATGCCTGCGCCGGGCGGCCGGTCGACACACTGATCCCCACCGCTTGGGCCTGCACCGTCACCGGCCCGAACGCCGTGCCGTTGACCTTCACGTCCCGGCCCATCCTCGCGGCCACGGCGCGGGCCTGCGCGAGCAGATCGTCGGCGCGAGCGACATCGCCCTCACGTGCGGCGACCACCGCCGCGAACGTCACGTGCCAACCGTAGATGGCCAACAGATACGGGTCCGAGTCGCCGTAGCCGGGCTCGATCATCGTGTAAGAGCGTTCGGCGGTCTGGGCAGCCTGCTCGAGCCGCGCGTCCCTCAGGTAGATCCACGACCGGCCCGAGGCGACCATCGCCTCCCTGAGCGGATCAGATGCCCGCTCCGCCTGCGCCTGGGCGTGACCGATCGCCGCGTACGCCAGATCACGGGCACCGAACTGGTTGGCGACATAGGACGCGAGCCTGTACGCATCCGTCATCACGACCGCCGCCGACGACTCCCGGCCCACCGGGACCGCGCCGGCCGCGGCCGCCGCCTGCTGGACGGCGACGGCCGCCAACGCCCCCGCCACCGCGAACTGCCCGGTCCGATACCGATCCCACGCCGCCGCGACCCCGGCGGCGACCTCCCGACCCGAGACGGGTTCAACGCCGCCACCGATTCCGGCGGCGGTGTCGTGAACGGCGCGCGATAGTGCCCGCAGCATGGCCCGGTCATCGCGGTGCATCGCCCGGCGCGGTTCCTGCTGGCCCAGCATCACCGACACGTCGGTGTGCAACGCGGCCGAAATCTTCAGCAGCGACGGCAGTCCCACGCCACGGTCGCCCTCCGCCTTGCGGATCGTCGCGACCGACACCCCGGCGGCCTCGGCCAACTCCTCCTGCGTCATCCCGGGCCCGCGAAGGATCTTGATCCGCTCACCGGTCGTGTAGTCGCTCCACGCCATCACCGTCAGCCTCTCGTGCGGCGGCCACTTATCTGGAACGTACGCCACCGCAACCGCCCAGGCACAACGGTTCAGCCTCAACCGCAGCTGCGGGCGCCGACTGGAAGACCGCCGACCAGACACCCGAAGGGGGCCCGCGCCTGTTGGACACAGCGGACCAGACATCGCCGAGATACCCGTCCACTGGTACCGCGCCTCAAGATGGCCGCGCGGGCTTGCCCCTCCCTCCTGTGGCTCTGGACTAGAAGTACCACCATGCGCGTAGACAGGTACCGAAGAGGCGCGACGGAACCCCAGGTCAGCAAGAACGCCCAGCTCACAGGCCGACCCGAATGGCGGTACCGGTCACTTCCCGAGGTAGGGGTGTACTTCTCGTCCGGACCCACGGGCACCCGTCGCCTGCCATGAGCCCATGACCATCGTCGAACCGCCCAACCACCTCACCAGGCTAGAACGGCCGACGTCCCCGATCCCGTGGTGACGATCCAGGCCGACACCGGAGAAGAAAAGATCGTCTTGGGCCTGTCTCGCCGCCCCCGGGCGGACCGGTGGGCGTTCCAGGGCTCGTCTACACCTGACCGCCGGTCCCTTTTCCGCATGGAGTTTTCCGACTTTTCGGCGGTCCCACGCGCGCGGGCGCGCCCGGTCCATCCCCGTGCTCTGACGCCGGTTCGGCGCCTGCACGACGCGGCCACCCCCCGACTCCAGGCAGTCACTCCTGGTGATGGCCGCCGGCGCCCCGTTCGCCGCGATCGTCGCCGGGGGAGTGCTGTCGGCCCCGGGGCAGGCCCCTACGACCCACGCTCATCCAACGACGGTTCCCCGACGACGTGCAGGGCCTGCCGGCGAACTTCGAGCTGACCGGATCGGTCCTCATCCTGGTGGCGTACTTGGCGGCGAGCCCGGCGGCAGACACGGCGCGCACCACCGCCGTCAAGGGCGCGTGCGGGCCCGTCCTGGCCGCCGCCGCGCTCATACCGCGGCTCGTCAAGGACGTTCGACGATTGTCCTCGCACGACGTTGTCGAGACGGGTTCACCATCACGCGATGCAGGGCTTATCCCGGTCAGTTGGCGGAGTCGTACTGCTCCACGACGGTGGCCGGGATCCGTCCACGATCGTTCACCTTGATCCCTCGGGCCCTGGCCCACGCGCGGATATCGGCGCTGCGTTCGCGGCTGGATGGCGTGCGGCTGCGGCGACCCCGCGCACCAGACCCTCTGCTACCACCACCCTTCCGGGCCGCCTTGATGAAGGGCTCCAGTGCGTGCCGCAACTTCTTCCCGTTGTCTGTGCTGAGGTCGATCTCATACACGGCACCATCGAGCCCGAAGGTGACCGTCTCGTCGGCGTCACCGCCGTCAAGGTCGTCCACGAGTAGAACTTGAACCTTCTGTGCCATACCGTTCTCCGTTTCGCCAGTCTATGTGGTGACGAAGAAAGTATCCCCTACTCCGTTCTCAACGCAACCACAACGAGCCAAAATCAATTGGCTGTCACTCAACGGGCTCCATTAGCCGGACCGACTGGCAGCGGTCGCATGTCTCCAAGTTGGGTCGCTGAGACTCCACTCCACCGGCGGCGATGGATCAGCGGTTGTGGACTGTGCCTTACCGGGCAGGCTCTGAGGTCGCCCAGCCAGACGATGCGCGACAGGTGGGAAGCGACGCCAGAGATTATGGGCGGTGGGTTCGGTGCGAGGGTGGAGGTGATCCGCGAACCTGGGTCCGGGGCTCTATTCGTAAGTATTGGCGCCAAGGGCTGATCAAGGGGTCGGCGGTGGCGCCCGGGCGTGTGGGGCACGCCTTGATCGCGCACGATCGCTTCGATCGTCCCGCCCGAGGGGGCGGGACGCGGGGTCGAGGAGTCCACGGGCAGCCGTCGGCGGTGACAAGGGTGGTGGCGGGGGCCGGACCGGGCAGAACGGACATGTCATTCTGTACATCGGACGGCATCACCACAAGTCAGCGCCTTGGCGACAGCATGAGCACCAAGGCGGTCGGGCCGGACCGGGTCTCGGTGGTACGGCGTCATACGGCCCCGGCCCGACCAGCGCCGTCGGGTCGCCAAGGCCACAGCGCCCCGGCACTGCCGTCCATGCTCGAAACACCCCCTGGCGGGTCCTTGTATATGGCGTGCCGGGCACGGACGCAGATGTCGATTGAGGTCGGACGCGTTCGCGACACGGCTCTGCCGCATCACCCATGCCTCCTAGGGGAGGTTCCTTCCGAGAGCGACCGATCACGCGTCGACCGGGCCACGGCGGATCGGGAGCGACCTCTTGGTAGCAAACCGCGGTGGTGATGGCCGGCGACATTCCCGATAGAGCGGTCATCGAAGGAAAGGTGTGGCGGAGGCGGTCTGCCGCGGGTCGGAATCGATGCTGGGCATGAGCCTGTCGCCATGCACCGTCAGGGCGATCCAGATCGCGCGCCCACCCCGGCGGAGCGCCTGACCGCCCCAGTAGAAGGTTCGGCCGGCGGACTGTCCTGGAGGCGCCCCGACCGGTCGGGTGCCGTGAAAGAGGAAACACTCGGCTGCAGCCCGGCCCGCATGTGGCGTGAATCGCTCGCAGCGGTCCCGGGTTGGGAAGTGGCGCCTGGAGCACTCGGTGAGGCCGTAAGTGTTCCAGATCCACTTATGGCGGATTTGTGTGGTGAGCCCGGTGGGTAAGGGCTCGCTTCCTCGTTCGCTTGAGCGAGCCGGGCGATCTGCCCGGTGAGTTTCGCCGGTCTGGGGGCGGAGACGTTGATGACACGGCGCCCCTGCGTGCCGCTGGCTCGCGTACCTGGTGGCCGACCCCGCCACCCTGCTGCTGCTGGGTCAGTGGCTGACGGTGGCCGTCCACGCCATCTGCGGCCCGCTCACCGCGTTGGCCCTCGACGTCTTGGGAGTGCCGATCAACTCCAGGACGCGTGACACCGATGCGCCGCGTGTCCTCGGACCGGAGGACCGGCACCGGCGAACGCTTCCTGGCGCTGCACCGCCGCCGTCCGCAGGCGGCGGCCCTAGACTCGCATCCGCGACGGATCTACAACGTAAAGCCGTTGGCCGGGTTCTATCTATTGCCCTGACAACAGAAAACACCAAGCCACCGACGCGCACTCAAGCACGGCCGGCGCGGTTCGTACGGCGGCTATCGAGAGCGGACGATGTCAGGAACTGCTGCGGGGCCACTGGCGGTCTGGTGGACGTGGTGGGTGTGGCCGGGCGGCAGGGTGCAGTGCCCGTGGGAGCCGGTCGGGTGTGGTTCTCCGCACACCCGTAGGCGGCCGTCGTCCGCCTCGTCGCCGAGGCCTCCGTCGTCGTGGAACTCGGGATCGTGGAATTCCTCCTTCTGCCGGTCGGCCAGGCATTCGGCCAGGAGGCGGCGGCGGGCGCTTTCGGAGGCCAGCTCGCCGATCGCCCCGCCTTCGCCCTGGCCACTGTCGTCGTGGGCGTCGCTGATCTGGATGGTGGGCTCGCCGCTGCCGGGCGAGGACTGGTAGGGGCCGATCCACACCCGCGCCTTGGGCAGGTCGGCGCGGGTGCTGACCCATCGCACGACACCGTTGCCGGCGTCGGCGGGGCTTGAGCAGCAACCGAACGGCCAGTCACGGTAAGGAGCCCGGCAGGCCGTTCCTAACGTGACTGGCCGTTCTGATGCGGGCCGCGGGTTGTCATTTGTCGTTGGCGGCGGCCTCGACGGGGTCAGCGAGGTCGACCAGGCGCAGCGCGAGCCGGGTCATGGCGTTGGTCGCTGCCAGCCGTACGCCGGCCGCACCGAGTTGTGTTCATGGCGTCCTACTCCCGAACGTGTCCCGAGGTGCCAGGTAGGTCTTGATCGCGCGGCGGGGGCTTCCGCCTACCGGTCGGGGCTGCCGTCGGTCGAGCGTCTTACGCCGGGGTGGTCACAGCCGGTGGTCGGGGCGGTTCTGGTGGCTGCCGGTGACCCTGGTTTCGGCGGTTGGACGCCGTATCGGGTCGGGGGCTAAATCCCTGGCGTTCGCGCTGAAAGCTTGTGAGCTGCGGAAACACCGGCGGGCACACCGGACAGAATCGGTGATCTCTATGGTCCGCCCCGCACCATGATCCTTCTCGGCGTCAATGGCCGTCCATGGGTTCCCCGACCCTGTACCCCGGCGTCGGCGGCGCCGTCGCCGGGCGCGGCCGTGCCCGGCGACGCGGACGGCGTGCGGCTCAGCAGCTCGTCGTAGCCAGCCACCGAGGGCACCGGGCGGGTGTCGGGCGGCAGGCCCTCCAGGACCTCGCGCAACCGGGCGCGGCCGTCGCCGTCGCCGCGTTCGGCTGTGGCGGCGGGGCCGGTGCGGGCTCTGCGAGCACGTTGACGGCAGGCGTCTCCGCAGTACCGGCGGCGGCGGCCGACGTCGGCGTGCTCCAGCTCCCGTCCGCAGCCGGGGGCCGGCGCAGCGGCGGGCGCGGCCGGGCGGGGCGCAGATCTGATCGGCGAGGGCGGCCAGGCGGACCGCCTGCGGGTCGGGGGGGCCACCTCGAGCGCGGGCCGTACCGCCTCGCGCAGCGCGTCGGCGATCTCGGCCAGGCGTCCGACGTCCGGCAGCAGCCGCGTCGACCGCTCCCGGATGCGGCGGGGGGTGTTCCAGTCCGGCAGGGCGTCGTCCCGGATCTCGTCGGCCAGGGTGAGCAAGCGCCTCGACATCGCCTCCAGCTCGTCGGGGGCCTGCGGGTTGGTGCGCCCCAACCGCGCGATCTCGCGTTCGCGGCCGGGCAGCGCGGCCAGCTCCCGACGGTTCAGTTCGCCGGCGGCCTGCCGCGCCAGCGGACGGAGCTGGCGCAGCGTCTCGCCGGCCAGGTCCAACGGCCGGGCCCGCGCCACCTCCCCGGCGATGGTCGGGTCCGTCTTCAACGCCGCGGTGATGACGTCGACGGCCTCCAGCGCGCGCCGCCGCGCGTCGCCGACGGCGGGCGGGCCGTCTTGGCCCTCCGCTCCCGAACGTGTCCCCAGCCGCCAGGTAGGTCCGGGGACGGCATCGGGTTCGCGTGATGGGCGTCGGGTTAAGAAGGTTTCCCGACAGGTAGCCGACCATCTCCAGAGAAACGGACGGCAGAGGACGAAACGCCCCGCCATGCATTCAATTCCGCGTGCTGATTGACGACAGGTTTTTTCGACAGATGGAACGGGGCGTCGTCCTTCCCGAGGAGCGCCGGTGCGGATCGTCTACTCCCGCTCGTCCACCGCGGTCCAGTCGCTGCTGCGGCAGCGGCACGTCCTCACCGAGGCCGGGCTACTGGTCCGCACCGAGGGTGTGGCCGAAGGGTTCCGTCCGGCCGAGGGCGTGCTGCTGTTCGAGGACCCGGCCACCACCTCCAAGATCCCCGCGTTGGAGCGGCCCGCGTTCGGTGAGGTCGCCGCCGCGCACCCCGGCGACACGCTCACGGTGTCGGAGCTGTTCCGGCTCTGCCGCGACCTGGTGGACATCCACGCCGTCCGCGACTGGTGCCAGGCCCGCGGCGTCGTGCTGCGGGCCCCGTTCGGACCTCTGTCCAACTTCCACGATTTGGCCGCAGACGACGCGACGACCGCTCTGATCATCGCTGTGGGGCAGTTCCAGCGCGACCTGCAGAACGAGTTGACCGTCGAGGGGATCGCCGAGGCCGAGGGACGCTACCGCGGCTGGCCGCCCGCGCTGGCCGGTGCCCGGCTTGAGGATGTGCGGTCGGCGTTCCGGGAACAGGGCGCCTCGATCGCGGTCCGCGCACGCACCCACGGGGCGAGTCGGGCCGCCGTCCGGACGGCCTTGGCCGACCTGCTGCCCGATCAGACGGCCCAGCCTTCATCAGAGTGATCGAGGGGGCTGGGCCGCAGCCTCGTCACGGTCAGGCGAACACCCACCGTGACGAGGACTGCGCAAAGCTACCTTTCCCCTGGTCGCACGGACCCGAGTGGAGGGCGAAGAACGTTGCCGAAGCGGGATGACCGCCTTGCTTTGCGGCTCACCGGAGTTCTAGGAGTCCTGGGCCGCCATGCCCGTCGCGCCTAGTACAGGCGCCATTTCTGCTCGTTTCCGCTGCCGCAGGACCACTGGACGAGGCCCTTACCGTCCTGGTGGGAGCCGTCGGGAACCGCCAGGCACTTGTAGGTTGCGAGGTTCTTCAGACGACCGGCATCGTCATAGACCCACTTCTGCTCATTCCCGTTGCCGCAGTGCCATTGGATGGCCGGCTTGCCCTGGGTGGTGTCTCCTCCACCGATCGCCAGGCACATCTTGCTGGCGTGGTTGGAGATTTGGTAGACGACGTCATCGCCGACTGTTCCCACGGCGTCGAAGTACCAGATCTTAGAATCGGCCCCGGGAAGGCAGGACCATTGCACGACCTGGCGACCGGGATCCGGTAGGCCATTCGGCACCGCGACGCAATCTCCGCTGTTGTAGTTCTCGACGTAGTAGTAACCCTCCGACGCCGCTCCGACGTCCTGAGGGCTGGGGACGGGGTCGGCGAGGGCAGGCGCCGCCATAGCCGCGAAGACCATGACGCCGGCACCCACCGTGATGTTTGCCCTGCGTACGACCGAACCGATAGATGAACTCCGAAGGGTGGACATCAGGGATCCTTTCCGTTGTTGTGACGACTTTCCGTTCTGTACGTGAGCATCTTCCATGGCCGTAGAATCAGAAGTCAAGGGTGATCGTCCCTTCTGTGTCCGTCATCACTGAACACATTCTCCTCGCAGAGCATCGAATCGATTGCCGATTAAGCACAGGAGTGCGAAATAGAACTCCTTGTGCTTCCTTAAGTGGACGTGCGTGCTTCTCGGTCAGGTGGCTCCGCTTGACCACTCGTTTGGCATGGATGCGGTTCTGCGTGCAAGGCAAGCCAGGCGAAGCCACACCTATGGTGTGTTGGAGGTGCCCGGTGACGATGGGCGTGGCCCAATTCCTAAGCCATCTGAGAATCGCCTCTTCCGACGTCCCGTCTCGGTGGGCATTCGTCTGAATGTGTTCCGTCCGGTCGAAGGCTGCGCCGGGCCTGGCGCGTCGGCAAGGTACATCTGCGAGCGTCGGCGAGTGCCGGAACCACACCGATCGGGCGACCCGTTCGCCGCAGCCGTGCAGGCTCTGCCGATCTGACGCCGGGGCCCGGCCGTCTCTTCATCGCGGCCAGCGTGTTCGGGCCGGCCCGGGCGTCGTGCGGCGATGGTCAGGGGCGTGGTGGCTGGGCCGGGCGGTCCACGATGGCCACGTTGGTGATCGCGATCGTCGAGTAGGTCCGGGTCTTCGCGGGGAGGGTCGCCCGGACTCCGAGGTAGCGATAGGTGCGGGCATCGAAGATCATCTCTTGGCCGTACAGCGTCACTCCGACGCCCTTGCGCCCCGCCGGATCGGTGATATCGCGGTCCACCGTGGCGCGGGGGTTCTGCGCGAGCATGCGGAAGAGCGCGGCTCTGGCCTTCGGGGGGACATAACCCCTGGCGAGCACATCTCGGAACCCGCTTGCGAACTCGCTTTCCCCGGACGGCCGGTGCGATCCCTTCGGGCGCTGCGGCATGTCGCGTCGGCCGATGGCCTCGATGAAGCCGCGTAGGCTTAGGGCGTCGGTGGGCATACGGCTCAGATGGGCCGGATCGGTGACGCAGGCGCGTCCGGCGGGCCGACCCGGCAGAACCTCCCGCCCGTTGAGGCAGCCCGGTCGCCACCACCGTTCCGGCCTCGAACTGTTCCAGGGCTTGCGCTCCTGGAGGCTCGAGCGGGTCCCGTCCACCGACAGCCAGGAACGGAGCGTGATCGAGAAGGGCCGTCCCGGTGGGTCGGTCATGACGATGGCGTCGCCGAGTGATGCGGGCCAGCCGTACCCGAACCGGTTGGGCTCTCTGCCCGCCGCGCGGATCTCGATGTGCAGGTACTGGTCAGGGCGAGGGGTGAGGGTGGGTTCCCGGTCGGCGGCCTCGGCGGCGCGGTTCAAGATCTCCGACGCCCCGGCGAGCGCCAAGGGCTGCCGTCGGTCCACCGAGGTCACCGGTGCCAGCACGACGGCCGCCGCAGCGACTGAGGTCAGCGCCACGGTGGCCGTGATGCCGACCGTCCACCTGCGCGACACGCCCCGACGCGGACGGGACGCGGGGGCGGCCAGTTCCGCGAGAACAGCCATGCGGGCGCGCGTCAGCGGTGGGGCGCCCGCCGGGTCGAGGTGCTCGCCGAGGTCGTCGAGGGTCGTCATCTCATCCATCGCTCTGCTCCCGGGTGGGGTCGACTCCGTTGAGCGCCGTACGGACCTTCGTCCGGGCGCGGTTCAGCCGTGAGCGCACGGTCCCGATCGGAACCTCCAGCGCGGCGGCCGTCTCCTCGTAGCTGAGCTGCGCCCAGGCGATGAGCAGCAGCACGTCCAGTTCCCCGGCGTTCAGCCCGGCCAGCGCCTTCACCAGCACGGTCCGCGCCGCGTGCGCGCTGACCTCCGCAGCAATCCGATCGGCCGGGAAGTCCTGCGTGTGCTCGACCGGGGCGCGTGCCGCCGCCCGATAACGGGCCGCCTCGGTGCGCCGATGCCTGGCGATCAGGCGGGTGGCGATCCCGAACAGCCACGGCCGAACGTCGCCGCGGGCGGGATCGAAGCCGTTCCTGCGCCGAAAGGCGGCCAGGAAGGTCTCGGCGACCACATCCTCGGCTATATCCGGCCCCAGACGACGATGGACATAACGGTGCAGCATCACCGAGTACCGGTCGAAGAGCGCCGCGAACATCTCCGGGTCCTCCCGGGAACCGGCGATGATGTCGGCGTCGTCGACGGCCAACGATTCGGCGCTCATCAGCGTCGCCATGGTGGGGCCAAGTCCGGCATAGGGATCCTTCCCTGTCGGGGGATGTCACCCATGTCTCTCCACCAACGCCCGAACGGGTTCCAAACGACTCGACCCGTTCGGGCGGAGGCCTCAGCGAACTCTGGGATTGTTGCTCAACCGGCCGAACCGCCGAAGGGATCGCCGCGGCCGAGGCCGAACGCCGCCACTGCGGCCGGCCGCCCGCGCCGGACGGTCTGCTGCCCGACCGGCCGATTCCCCCCCCTGGGTGACCCCGGCCGACTCGTTGGGGTGTATCTGGCGACAACGGTCTTACCGACACCGATCCGGGGTGATCGAGGGGGTGATGGGCGGTCAGGCCGCGAGGTCGAGGTGGAGGCGGCGGCCCATGTCGATGTCGATGGTGCCGTAGAGGTTGGCGTTGGACCAGAACAGCGGGGACAGGCCGCGCTTGTCGGCGTCGGTCAGGCGTTGCCGCCAGGCGGGGTCCTTCAGGACCGACCGGATGAGCAGGGTGTTGATGAACACCAGCGCGGACTGGAGCAGGTGGAGGCTGAGCATGGACACCTCCTGGTGCTCCTTGTCGCTGCCGGGGATGGTGCCGGCGCTGCCGTAGAACAGGTCGGTGTTGGCGGAGTTCCAGTTCTCCACGACCTGTAGGCCCTCGTGGATCTCGCGGCGCAGATGCTCGGAGGCGATGTACTCGGCGACGAAGACGCTCTTGACGGCTTTGCCGAGTTCCTCGATGGCCTTGTAGGTGGGGTGTTTGGGGCCGCCGCGGGTGAAGCGGCGCAGGACCTGTTCGGCCTCGGCCGTGCCCAGGCGCAGGGCGGTGGCGTACTTGACCATCTGGTCGTACTGCTGGGCGATGATGTCCCAGTCGATCGGCTTGTCGGTCACCATGCCGGTCAGGCAGGACGGGACGGGGTCGCCGGGGTCGGCCTTCACCAGTTTCTGGTGGGCGATTCTCTTGATCCTCGGCAGCAGCTTGAAGCCCAGTAGGTGGGGAGAACGCGAACCCGACCAGGGATTGGCCGTGGCTGTCGGTGTACTGGCGGTCGATGGTCGCGTCGGTGCAGTGCCGCAGCACGCCCTCCATCATCGCGGCGACCTCGGAGGCGTTGCAGGAGCGAAGCTGGGAGTAGACGCACACCGACTTGCGGTCGACGTGCCAGTAGATCATGACGCCGGGGCCGCCGTAGCGGGTGTGGTACTCGGTCATCAGGTTCGAGGACCAGGACCCGAACTTCTTGGAGTCCGACGCGCAGGCGGTGCCGTTGCCCCACCACAGCGGGTCCCGCATCTTCAAGGTGGCGTTGACCAGGGTCGAGATCGCGTTGCGCAGGTTGTCGCGGGTGACGAACAGGTGCCTGGTCGCGCGCAGCGCGGCCTCGGTCTCGCCGTGCCGTCCGCCGTCGGCGACCCGCTTGATCCCCACGTTGGTGCCCAGCGCGTACAGGACCAGCAGCAGGCGTTTGCGGATCACCTCCCGAGGGGTGGCCTCGCGGGTCGCGACCGTGGTGAACGCGTCGGTGAAGTCGGTGACGAAGTCCGACTCCTTCAAGAACTCCAGCAGGTCGATGATCCCCCAGCGGGCGGCGACCTCGGCGTGCAGCGCCCGCAGGTTCTCCGGAACTTGCAGCCAGCCCAGGTCGGGGATGTGCCAGCGCGGCTCACCGCGGTGCGTCTTCACCTTCGTGCCGCCGGACTTGTTCTTGGCGACGGCGTCGCCGGCCGCGGTCATCGAGGCGCGCATCGCCTCCTTGAGGGTCTCGATGAACACGGCGCCGTCCAGCGGCTGGCTGAGGGTCTCGTAGTGGACGTCCCGGTTGTCCTCGAAGTCGGTCGGCAGGTCCTCCTCGGGGTTGCGCCAGCGGCGGGCGCCGGCGGCGCAGCGCGTCCTTGAGCGACACGATCACGCACAGCTCGTAGGAGGCCCGCTCGATGACGCCGTCGCAGTCGACGACCGCCTCCAGCCAGCCGTCCGGCACGACGCCCTTGATCGGGACGTTCTCCGACGCGTCGTAGTGGCGGGTGGTGTTGGGTATGTCGGCGTACCGCTGGAGCAGGTCCAGGGCGTCCATCACCGGCCGGTAGGCGGTGTTGTTGCACTTGAACTCGATCGCGGCCAGCAGCTTGGGCAGCATCCGCCGGTAGTAGCTCGTGTACGAGCTGGTCAGCACGGTGCGGACCCGGGCCTTGTACGCCTTGGCGTCCGCCTTCGCCTCGGCCACCAACGCCCGCAGCGTCGTCTCTCCACCCGCGACCGCGGGGAACACCACCTGCCGGACCGTGCCCTCCGGCTTCTTCAGCGACGCCTCGGCGATCGAGAACAGCTTCTCGGTCTTGCGGTGCACCTTCTTGGCCTCGGCCTCGATCGCCTTCTCGACCTTCCGCTCCGCCCGCGTGTTGATCTTCGACACCAGACCGATGAACAGATCGACCAGCGCGTCGGTGATCTCCGTCGTCCGCGACCACGCCAAAGCCGCCACCAACGCCCAGCGCACCGGCGGCCGGTTCGCCGCCAAATCCGACGGGTGCGACGCCCGCGCCCGCCAGGACGCCACCAGCCGATCCGAATACCCGCCGAACAGATCCGCCGGCAGCCCGAGCGCCTTCGCCCGCCGCAGCTTGACGATCTCCTCCAGCAGCGTCTCCAGCCCCAGCCGGCCCGGGTCGGACTTCAACTCCAACAGGAACCCGTCCTCGCCCGTGGCCAGCTCCCACAACGACCGCGCCGCATCCGCAGACAACCCGTTCAGCACATGCAGGCAGAACCCCCGCTCGAACCGCGCCCGGCCCGCGCCGACGATCCGGTCCACCCGGCCCGGCGGCTCGATCTTCAACGTTCGGCAGCGCCTGACCAGCGCCGACCGCAGCCCCTCATCGGTGAACACCATCGGGCAGATCGTGTCCGCCAGCCACCCGGCCAGCACGTCCTCATCCGCCCGGGTCGACTCCCGAAACCCCAGCGCATCCCGCACCTGCTTGCGGTGATACTCGATCGTCGACCCGACCACCGGTACTCCCCGAACAGCCCCGGATCGACCCCCACCTGCCCCGCCACGTAGTCGACCGCGGCCTTCGGCACCTCCCCCCCGTGCCGGGGGAACCGGCCCTCCTCCTCGAAGAACTTCAACAGCAGACCGAAACCCAGACGCGTCGCCCCCGACTTGTTCCCCACCAACTCCCAGTCGCCGTCCAACAGCGTCCACGCCGCGACCAGCGCCTCCGGCTCCCACTCCCGACGCATCCCCACCCGCCCTCCACCCGACCGTCTCCGACACGAACACGATCAAGCGGAAACCACACCCAACCAGCCCCATTCACCCACCCGTAACGACCACGAACCGCAATCGTGACCTCTCACGCCGCTACCTGGCACCTCGGGACATGTTCGGGAGCAGGACGCCAAATCCCACGGCCACGCCTACATCGACGCGGCCGAGCTGGCCATCGAGATGTACGGCGATCGCGTGCTGCCGCTCGTGGCCCGCAGCGTCAAGGTGGGGGAGGCGTACGACGCCCAATGTGCACTTCCGCTCTACTGCTCCGGACGAGAAGGTAACGAGGGACTACGAGACCGCCACGGACCTGATGATCAAGAGAGGGATCTTCTAGGGGCCGCTTAGGCGTGTCTCCAGGCGGGTGGATCGGCAAGGGGCCGGCGCACTCGCGTGAGCTGCGATCGCTGCTGCGGAAGAGGGCAAGAACACTGCGAGGTGATTCCAGTGGAATCACTCCCACTCCGGCCCCCCGTTATGTTCTTCGTGGTCCTGCAAGAGGGCCGCCGGCCTTCGGGCCCGGCATGACTGTTCCCCCCTGTCGAAGCGATGACCTGGGGGGTGGTGTCACCGGGCCCGTGGGTGCCGTCGGAGACGCTGATGAGAGGCCCGGCCACTGCCTGGCCGGGCCCAAAGCTCGGTCGTTTGCGGGCGGCAGGTCTGCATAACGTGGATGCGCGTGTACGACACCTGTGGCCGCCACCGCATCAGTGTGCTGTTCGCCATGTCCGCGACGGCGCCTTCTGTGAACCTCGCCTCCCCCAGGCGACGGCTGCATGAGTCATGCCCACAGGCAGTCGATCCAGATCAACACCTTGTGTCGCCTGTCCAGGCCGAGATATCTGCGGCACCCCGACGGACGGCTTCTTCCGGGTCCCGGGCGAGCTTCCCGCAGGCTGCTGCGACGTCCCGCACACCATCCGGTCCCACGAGCGCGTCAAATACCCCGGTCTGCAGCCAGTCGGCTTGGTTGTCGCCGGCCCCGGTAACTGCGAGAGCGATGAGCCTTATAGCGGCCACCGTCCCCACCCGGGCCAAGGCCTGTGCCGTCTGTCGAATCACCGCCGTGTCCTCGACATCCAGCAGCAACCCCACCAGCACTCGCGCAGCCTCAGGAACATCAGCGAAGGAGGCAAGGTCACGCCCGGCCCGAGCACGTTGCTCCCACGAAGGAGACAGCGCCTCAGCCAAGGCCGCCTCCAACCCACTCATCATCTCCGGCACGACCCGACCGTCTCATGCCCCACGAACAAGATCCAACCCCGGACCGAAGCCGCCCACACGCTTGACGAAGAACATAGAGGCACCCCCTGGGGCCAGGGCGATGTGCGATGCGTGACCGCCGAGCAGGTCGAGCTCCGGGACGACGTGAAGATCTACATTGTAAAGGTGTGGACCATTTTGTCACTGCCAGGGGCAGGCCATCGGCCTCGCAGCCCGACAGCCGCCGCCGAAATCCTGAGCCGTCTTCGAGACGGTGGCGGAGCCAGGCCAGGGCCGCCCGGCCGGCGTGACGCTGGTAAGGCCGCAGATGAGGCACTCCCTCCGGTGCCTGCCAGCGGCTCATCCGCGCCCAGTACCCGGCGTAGACGGCGGCGTAGCGGTCAGCGCGTCCTCGGAGGCCGTATCCCGGCGAGCGTCCCGGAGAGGCGCCGTTCGGCTGAGGCGGGGGTGTGCCCGGCCATCACCAGGTGCGGCACCAGGTCCGCCAGGTCCAGCCACGGCGCACCCTCGCAGGCATGAGCTCAGTCGACCACGGTGACGTCGCGGTCGGCGGCGGGAAGTCGGCTTACGCATCGGTCGGGCAGGCGCTCGCCGCCGCGCAGTCTCTCCAGGGCGGTGTCGGCGTAGCAGTCCAGGATCAGGTGGATGCGCGCGGGACCGTAGGCGTTGCACGCCCCGTGCACGAACGTGGGGGTCAGCCGCCAGACGTACCCGGCCTCCAGGTGGACCGCGCTGCCGCCCACCACCAGGAACGCCGAGCTGGTGGCGACGATGGGGACGTGCACACGATGCCGTTCGACGTCGGTGAGCTCCCGCTCTTGGTAGTCGCGGTGCTCCCACAGGTACGAGGCGGGCCCGAGCAGGGCCAGCCGTGCCCACATGTAGCCCAATCCCAGTTCGCCGAGCAGCGCCCGGGTAGTCGGCATTCTTTCCAGCAGGTCGGTGGGCACGGGGGTGGCGTCGCCGATGGCGTCGCCGGTGTCGTTGAGCAGGGACAGGGTGCCCCAGCCGCCGGACTGGCAGCGGCTGTAGCCGCTCACCCAGTCGTGGGGCACGGTCAGCACCTCGTGGCGAACACGTTCCAGCAGGGTGGGGTCGATGGCGTCGGCGCACGTGACCTGGTCGACCAGGTCACCCGTCGTGGTGGACATGGCGCTCCCTTCTGCAGCCGCACGGGGATGCGGGGTTACGGGGTGGGCGGCGGCCGGCCCGCTCCGTTGAGGTGGTCATGGAGCGGCCGCCGATCTGAACCGGGGACGGTCACGGCTTGGAGCCGCCGCCTGCCGGCCGGGACCAGCGCGGTGTACTCCCGGGTCCGACGGCCGTAGAAGATCGTCACCCCCGGGAAGGACCGCCGTAGCTGCGTGATGATGGGGGCGACCTCCAGGGCCCCGCTCCTGCCGCTCCCGGTGCCGACCCCGGTGCGGTTCGGCGAACCGTCCAAGCGCTTCCCCAAGCACTGGACCGTGATGACGTGGGTTCCCGGCGAGCCGCTTGACCACGGCTCCATCAGCCGCGGCGCCCATATGGCCGACACTCTGGCGGATTTCCTGCGGGCACTCCATGTGGAGGCGCCCACCGAGGCGCCCACCGAGGCGCCGATCGCCACGGACCGTGGTGCCCATCCCAGGAACTGCACCGACGGCTTCGAAAGCTTCTTCCAGGCCGTCGCCCCCGACGACATCGCCGCCGACCTCCGGGCCGTCTGGGACGACGCCGTCACAGCCCCGGCGTGGGAAGGCCCACCGGTGTGGGTGCACGGCGACCTGCATCCCGCGAACGTCATCGTCTCGGACGGAACACTCTCGGGCATCGTCGACTTCGGTGACATGTTCGCCGGCGATCCAGCGTGGGACCTCGCCGCCGCATGGGTGCTGCTTCCCGCGGGCACGGCCTCACGGTTCTTCGACACGTACGCGCACGCAGACGAGGCGGCTATCCGGCGCGCCCGCGGGCTGGCCGCTGTGAAGAGCCTCTTCCTGATGCTCATGGGGCAGAACGGAGATCGGGGCCTTCCCGGCGGCAAGCCTCACTGGGGACCTGCAGGCCGGGCGGCACTTGATCGTGTTCTGAGAGGCGTTTGACGCATGCTCCGTTGAACTTGTTCTCGATCTTGATTGAGGGCGGTGGATGAGTTCGCCAGGCGCAGAGTTACGCCACCATCTTGGTCGACCTGGACACTCACCGACCCGTGGACGTCGGACGACCGGGGGCCAAGGCTTTGGCCGACCGGCCGCCCATCCATGGGTGGAGACCGTGTGCCGTGACCGCGCGGGCGGGCATGCCGAAGGCACCCGCCTCGGAGCTCCCGATGCCCACCAGTGCGCCGATCGCCGGCACCGGTTTGAGAATCTGTGCGTGGTCGTCGACAAGACGATCCGCGCCCACCACGCCGACCTGCGAGAACCCGTTCCGTTCCGGTCGAGGACGAACAGGTCGAGCCGGTGGCCCAGCCGCCGGCCGAGAACGCGGACGACCGCGCCCACCAAGGTCAGGACGTCCACGACGTGTCGCCCGCCGCCGATGATCTGCTGCCGACCGGGCCAGAGCCCGCCCGGTTGCAGGACTTGCTCCCCCTCGACCTACTCCGAGCCATGATCCTCCACAACGGAGGTCCAACCCTTGGGCGAGTTGCTCCTAGGCGGCCGTTGGAGTGCGGCCCGTGCATTCGCTGATCACCGCCATCGTCGAGCACGGCGAGGCCGCCGACTTCCTGGCCTGGCCGGGCGACTTCGATCTCGACCGGAGGGATCACGTCGAGGACGTGCACCTGGCGTCGGGCGCGGCGCTCGAGGGCTTCGCTGGTGGTGGCGGGGGAACGTACTTCTTCTGCGGCTCGGGCGGTGAGGAGCGTCCCATTCTCTACGCGGACTCCGAAGGCCGTGCGGCTCTGGTCGCGATCGGTCTGCCGGAGTTGCTGCGGCTGCTCCTGGTCGCTCCCTGGTGGCGCGATTGCCGCGAGTTCACCGCGCAGGAGAGCAGCGAACTGGCCGGCGAGTACCTGCAAGACATACCCGACCTGACAACGCTTCGGGACCGAACAGCCACAGCACTGGGACTCACCCTTCCGGCCGAAGCCGACGCCCTGGCTCGCCTGCGCGAGGTCGCCACTCGGGCGGGCGCGGACTACACCCTGATCTTCACGCCGGAGAATGAACCCTACGAATCGCTCATCGAAACCTGAGCCAAAGCGCCAACTCAGAAGGAGACCCTTCCAGGTCACGCTCCGTGGCCGCCTTCCATGGAGTGAGTGCAGAGCCCTTTGCAGATGTCCGCCGGCACGCCCGGCCGCCGCGGCGAAAGCGAGGAGCATCCGGCGGGTGCGGCCTCCTTCGGTGTTGCGTCCCGTTGAATCTGAGGCAGCGCCGAGCTTCTGACCTGGCCGCCTCAGATAGGTGGGACCGACCGCCTGGGGAAAGTCCCGTTGATCATGAGGCAGATCAGCGAATGATCGGTGGGCAGGAGACGGCAGGGGAAGCGCAGCAGCCGGTGTTGGGTGCAGCTCCAACGCGGTGACTGCGTTCGAGCTGCACCCCGTGAGCTGCGCTGCCACTCTATGATTGCGCGATGTCGCTCGCAGTGCGCTGGACTCGGCTTCTGATGGTGGTATCGGCAACCGGCTTCGCAGGCGCGGCCTTCACAATCCGCGCCACGATGGACGGGCCCATCGAACAGTACTCAGGCGCCGCCTTGTCCGCTGCCATCGTCTACACGATAGTGATCCTCATATGGCCGCCGATCTCCCCACTGCTCGCCGGCGGCGCCGCGATCGCATACTGCTGGTTCATCGAGTTCGCACAGCTCACCCCCATACCCGCGGCACTCTCCCAACGCAGTTGGCTCGCGCGCCAGATGCTAGGCGCCCGGTTCGACCTCATTGATGTCGCCTGGTACCCCGTCGGCGTCATCCCATTGGTCGCCGCGCACTGGTTCCTGCGGGCCCGCACACGTTCCCGAACAGACCCGACACCCGCCCTCACATCATGATCTTGAAACAGCCGTGGACCGATCACTGAGTTCGAGTTGCACCCGTCGGCGTTGGGTGCTCAGCGGAGGGGCATCGGGGCGGTATCGCCGCGAGGCTGCGCTCGGATCCAGAGGATGAAGGCGTCGCTGATTCCGGTCGGCTCGTAGTGCTGTCCGATGCAGCGGCTGACTTCGTGGTAGAGCCGCCCGAGTCGTTCAGGGTGCGCCTTGCGGATCACCGTGCGCCAGTGTGGGCTGCTCAGCAGGTAGTTCATCGCGATGATCTCCGGGTGGACGGCCGCGGCCCGGACGGCCGGGCTCGGTTTCCCGTGGGGGCCAGAACGGCAAGGCGCCTGTCTCGCGGGCCGGCGTATTGGTTGCGGTCGGCCCAGCGCCGGCCGATCGCCTCGGCCTCGTTGTAGGAGGTGATGCCGTTGTGTCGGGCGGAGGTGCGGCGGCTGCCGGGACTGGCGCGACGCCAGGTGTCGCGCCAGCCACTGTTGCCGAAGGAGATCGACGGTTCGCTGGTGACGCCGGCGTGGAAGCGGGCGGTGTAGGCCAATCCCGATCTTCCGCAGGGCGCGGTGGACCGTGACGCCTACGTGGTGTGCGTGCTGGGGGCGCTGCACCGGGCGCCGGCGGTGCGCGATGTGTTCGCGACGCCGTCGCTGCGGTGGGCCGACCCGCGCGCCCACCTGTTGGACGGACCCGCGTGGAAGCGATCAGCGAGGACGTGCTGGCGTCTTTGTCGCTGATCGATCCGGTCGAGGCGCATCTGGACGGCAAGCTGCTGGCGCGGGACGCGGCGTGGAAGCAGATGGCCGCTCGGCTGAAGGAGGCTGGCGAGGACGCCCGCGTCCAGGTGGTGACACCGGCCGACGGGAGGGCCCGGCTGTCGGTGGACAAACTCTGTGCGCTCGGCGAGAGCCCGTCCCTGGTCTGGCTGCGCAGCGCCTGCCAGGCGATGCCGCCACGGATCGACCTTCCCGAGCTGCTCCTGGAAGTGCACTCCTGGACGGGGTTCCTGGACGCCTATGTGCATCTGGCCGACTCTCCACCCGGATGCACGACCTGCCGCGTTCGCTGGTGGCGCTGCTGGTGGCCGAGGCCTGCAACGTCGGGCTGGTCCCGGTGATCAAGGACGGGGACGAGGCTCTCACTCGCGGGCGGCTGTCGCACCTCGACCAAGAGCTATGTGCGGGCCGACACCCACGTGGCGGCCAACGCGGTCCTGATCGAAGTCCAGCGGTCCATCCCGATCGTCGCCTCATGGGGCGGCGGGCTGCCGGCCTCGGTCCACGGGCTGCGGTTTGTCGTCCCTGTCCAGACGATCAACGCCGGGCCCTCGCCGAAGTACTTCGGGTACAGGCGGGGCCCCACCCTGCTCAACGCGGTGAATGACCAGGTGATGGGCATCGGGCAGATGGTCGTCCCGGCACCCCGCGCAATTCGCTCTACATCCTCGACTGTCTGATCAACATCGACGCCGGCCCCAAGCCAGAGGTCGTCACCACAGACCAAGCGTCGGACTCGGACATGGTGTTCGGGATCTTCTCCATGCTCGGCTACCGGTTCGCGCCTCGCTTCGCCGACCTGGGCGACCAGCGGTTCTGGCGAGCCGACGTCCCCGGAAGCGACACCCCGAACGGCTGCGGGCCGCTGGAAGCGATCGCCCGCAACGAGATCAACCGGAAGGAGATTCACACGCAGTGGTCGGACATGGTGCGGGTCGCCGGGTCGCCGGTGACCAACCAGGTCCGCGCCTACGACCTGTTGCGCATGTTCTCCCGAGGCGGCAACCCGACCCCGCTCGGGCAGGCGTTCGCCGAGTACGGCCGCATCGACCAGACGCTGCACCTGCTCGGCATCCTTGACCCGATCGACGACACCTACCATCGGCGCCTGAACAAGCAGCTCACCGTTACAGGAGTCCCGGCACCGGCTCGCCCGGAAGGTCTCTCACGGCGGAGGCGGGCAGATCCGCCGACCCTTTCGCGAGGGCTAGGCGGACCAGCCGGCCGTGCTCGGCCTGGTCGCCAACGCGGTCGCGCTGTGGAACACCCGCTACCTGTCAGCCGCCGTCGACCGGCTCCGCGCCCAGCGCGTCCAGGTCAAAAATGAGGACGTCGCCCGACTCAGTCCACTCGGCCACGCTCACGTCAACTTCCTGGGCCGCTGCGCCATCACCGCCTCCGCTCCCATCCAGGGCTACGGAACCTCGGGCAGATCCCCGACCTTCCCGACGGAGCGGGCCGAGACCGGGGCCGAACGGCATGCCGAGGCTTAGGAGCCGACTGTCTCGGATCCCTTGATCTCCGTCGCGGACGAGGCACGTGAGTGGGCCGTCCAGGGGCACCTCGGTCTGGTGCCGACCGCCGCTCTGCCGGAGAAGGCCCGTTCGTCATCGGGAGCTGTTGACCCAGGTGAACTCGCATGAGCCGTGCCATTGGGCTACGCCATCTCCGTCAGGCGTGATCGGGTGCGGGCCGGTGCCGACGGGGGCAGTGTGGTGAGGATGTCGGCAAGGGTGACTCCGGAGAGGCTGTCTCGCCATGCCTGGTGGGCTTCGGCCATTTTCGCAGCAAGGACACAGGTGTGCCGGCACTCGTCGGGAGGCAGTGCTCCCCGGCCTTGCCGGCGGATCTCGCGGCACTCATACGGTGAGGACGTGCCGTCGATGGCCTGGACGATCTGCAGGAGCGTGATCTCAGAGGCGGGTCGTGCGAGCCGGAACCCTCCGCGCGGGCCCGTGGTCGCGGCGAGCAGACCGGCCTTGACGAGTGCCTTCAGTTGCTTGGCGAGATAGGGCGCCGGCAGGTCGTAGTACTGCGCCAACTGTGTCGTCGACGCGCTGGCCCCCGGATCCAACTGAGCCAGCGTGGTGGCGCAGTGCAGAGCCCATTCGGTGCTCACAGGCAGCTTCACAGCCCCGAGCCTACCGCAGATATTACGGATCCATTTAGTCCATGATAGGTTTCGTGCCGGTTACCAGAACAGGAGAGATCATCATGCGGATTGCCGTTGCCGGCGCGACCGGGAACATCGGAACCCTCACCGTCGCCGCCCTGGAACGGGGCGGACACCGGGTGGTGCGCATCAGCCGCTCGCTCGGCGTGAACCTGATGACCGGCGAAGGGCTCAGCGCCGCGTTGGCCGACGTCGAAGCGGTCGTCGACGTCACCAACAGCACCGCGACCGACCCCGCCGAGACGGTGGCCTACTTCAGCACTGTCACGCGGAACCTGCTCGCCGCCGAGGAGCGGGCCGGTGTCGGCCACCATGTGCTGCTGTCGATCGCAGGGGTCGACCGCGTCGAAGGCAACGCGCACTACGCCGGCAAACGAGAGCAGGAGCGCCTGGTGGCCGCCGGCCCGGTGCCATGGACGATCGTCCCGGCCACGCAGTTCCACGACTTCGCCGCGATGGTGACCACCTGGACCGAGCAGGACGGCGTCGCCACGATCGCGCCGCTACTGGTGCAGCCGGTCGCGCCCGCGGACGTGGCCGACGTCCTCGCCGAGATCGCGACGGGTCGGCCGCAGGGCCGTTACGCCGACGTCGCCGGACCCGAACCGCAGGACCTGGTGGACATGGCCCGGCGCACCAACCAGGCGCGCGGCCGCACGGTGAAGCTCGTGCCGACGTGGTCGACGATGTTCGGTCCGGCGATGGCCGGCAACGTGCTGCTGCCTGCCCCAGGCGCCCGCATCACGCCAACCACCTTCGACCAGTGGCTTGCCGAACAGCGATAGAGCCGCCGGCCCACGCCTGCGGCGATGCCGCAGGTGGCAGTTGGTGGGAGCGGCCTCACCAGCGGGCCGTCTGGATGGTGCCTTGGGACTCTACCGACCGGTGGTAACGCCAAGGCGTGAGCACCGGGTCGCCCCGGCGCTCGGGTCCGTGTCACCAGCCCCCGACCAGATCGTTCGCGCTGGTCCCGGGCACCCGGCGCAGCACCGCCTCGCAGAAGGTCGCGGTTGTGACAGGACTTCGGCGAACGGCGACCCGTGGGAACACGTCCGCGGCGGGTATCGCGTCGACCTCGCACAACGGGTCATTTCTGCGAACCGCACATGGCCACCGACACCACGCACAGCTACTTGCAGCTCGTGGCAAGCAACCCGAGCCCGAGGCCTACATGGCCGCCGGTCACCGGCAGGTTTCCGGTCCGGCACAACGGCACCGTGAGGAAGAACGACGCCCGCGCAGCTCAGTGGTACCCCCGCGCGGGCGGCGCGGGAGGAGGACACCGCTACGCCTCTTTCGAGGAGATGCTCGACGCCGAGGGCCCTGCCGAGGTCAATCCGACCAGCCCCCGCGAGCGGCAACCGGCCGACGTCCGCCGCGTCTACGGCCCCGAGAAGCAGGCACTGGCGTCCTGGCCATCGAAATCGAACTGGTCGACAACCTCGCTTGATCAACGTGGTTCAGTGCCCACTGGACGATCATGGTGGGCCTGCTCGGGTTGGCTCACGCCACCGTCGCAACCCGGATCGCCGGCGACCGTATGGGTGCCGCACCGATGGTCATCCGTCGGCCGCGCGGGCGTCCTTCTGGCCGGCTCTGGTCGTCTCTTCGGTCTTGGCGACGTAGGCGGCCAGTGCGCCGAGGGTCAGGCAGAGCGGGGAGTACAGGGCCAGGTCCCAGCGCGTAAAGGTGGTGGATTCGTCGGCGAATCCGGAGGAGGCCAGGCCTGCGCAGCCGCGGAGCAGGAGTACGCCCGCGACGGTCGCGGTGCCCAGGCGTTCGAGCCGGGTAGGCAGCAGGCGCGGTGCCAGGTTCGCCTGGGCGGCGACCAGGTAGGCCGCCGTTCCGAGGGCCACGGCCACCGAGCCGGTGGCCGCGGCACTGGGGGCCTCTGCCTCGGGCACGCCCGCGATCGTGCGGGTGAACTCGGCGAGGTCTTCGAACGGCCATGGGGAAAAGATCCAGACGGTGTGCATGGCCGCGGCGGCACCGAGGCCGAGCATGGCCGCGCCTCCTGCGAGCTTGGCGAGGGGCATGATCGCTTTCCTTCCATCAAAGGTGTGGTCCGCGGCGGGTGACCCGTCCGTCAGCGGCCTACGCCTCAGGGGTGTGCCGGTGGCGTCGAGGATCCGGCGACGCCGGCCGGGGCGGGTGCCAGGCCGAGTACCCCTCGCACTGCCCGGTCGATGAGCTCGATGTCGTAGGGGGCCTGCCCGGCCAGTTCGATCCCGACCGCCTCGACGATGGCGGTGTATGCCGCTGCGGTCTGCCGGGCCGGCGGCCCGGGAGGGATCGCGCCGCTCGCCCTGCCGGCGGCGATCAGGTCGGCGCAGTTCGCGTCGAGCCGGTCGATGATCTCGGCGATCGCCTGGCCCACCGGATGATCCTGTCCGGTGAACTCGACCCTCAAGGTCAACAGGACCCGTGCCACGTCCCGGCGGCAGAAGACGGCGTGCCCGCGGGCCATCGTCATCAGCGCGTTGACGGGGTCGGCCTCGTCGGTGCCGAGGTGGCCCACCTCGGCCTCCCAGGTCTCCTCGACCCACGCCACGACCGCCAGTGCCAGCTCTTCCTTGTTGGCGAACAGGTGGTATACGGCGCCGCGGGTGTATCCCGCCTCGCTCGCCACGCGCTCTAGCGCCAGGTTGGCGTACCCGCGGGTGGACAGTTGCCGAGCCGCGGCTTCCAGTAGTGCGCTTCTGGTCCGCGCGCGCCGGTCGGCCTGCTTGCGCCTGGGCTTTACTTCCGTCATCGCTTCTCACCTGCGTGCATGCCTGTACGTCACTTCCTTCGCGGCGGCCGGGTGCTCGGCGGATTCCTTGGCAGGTCGCCTGCGGTCGTTCCTGTCGCAGCCATTGCGCTCGGCCGTTGGCCGGCGAGGCTTTGGCTCTTGTCCCCGGCGATCAGGAGTCCGCCGATGATGGGGAACGCCCAGCCCGGCGAGGCCGGGCACAGGATGACGAGGGGCACTCCCCAGGCAAGGAAGATCCACCCCAGCCACCCTGGCACGCGTTGATGCCGGCGCGTCGACCACACGACGTAGCAACCGAACACCAGAACCGGAACGCCGAAACTACCGAAGGTCGTCCAGAACCCCTCCGCGCGCTCGAACTGGCTGAGTGTGACGGACTTGTCGAGGGTGAAGGTGTTCCACACCCCGTCCTCGACGACTTGCGACCACAGGTCACGGCGCTCCCACCCCGCGACGACGACGTGCACGACACCCATGCCGACGGCAATCCAGCCGGCGGCTTTGCTCAGGCGAACACTCTTCCCATCAGCGACGTTGTTCTCCATGGCAGGAACATACGTACATGCACGTATGTAAGTCAATTCGGTGTGATGAGCGGCACTGAGGACAGCCTCGGGCTCGGGTTGCTTGCCACGGGCTGCAAGTAGCTGTGCGTGATGTCGGTGGCCATGTGCGGTTCGCAGAAACGTGTCGGCGGCCTCGGTGAAGGCGTGGACCCGCTTACGGTCGGGGCCGACCGCAGGCGGCCGTCGAGTTTGACGATCGGGTCAATGCGGTCTCACGGCGACGGCGCCCGGCGGGCCTCGGCGGCGACAGCGACCGGGCGCCGGGAGCGGTTGCGGCCGGGAGGTTTCGGCGATGCGGGCGAGTTAGGCGCAGGACTGTCCGATCTGGTTGTTCTGCGCGTACGCCTTGGAATCGCACTGGCGGGGGCCCGCCGCCTGATCATGTGGCGGACTGCTCTTGATCCCGAGGCGGCGATGGTGGTCGGTCGTCAGGGAAGCCCGAGGCGGCGAACGCGGCGGCCAGGTCCGCCTCGGCTCGTGCGGCGCGTTCGCGTTGGGTGGAGGCCTCGATTCGGACGGCGGCCAGGTCGGCCTCGAGTTTGGCCTGGACGGCCTGGGCGGCGCCGAGGGCGGCGTGTTCGGCGGCGAGGTCGCGGGCGGTCTTCTTGTTGTCGGCCTGCAGGGCCGTCATCTGTTCGGTGAGTTCTTCGACGCGGGTGGCGGCGGCGCGTTCGGCTTCCTGTGCCGTTCGTGCGGCGCGTTCGGCGGCCTCTGCGCGGGTCCGCTGGGCGCGAATCTCGCCGTTGGCCGTGGCGAGTGCTTCGCGCGCGCCGGCCAGCGCGTCCCATGCACGGGTGAGGTCACTGCGGAGCGACTCGGTCAGCTCGGCCTGCGTTCGGGCGGCGGCGTGGAGGCGGGTCCGTTCGTCCTCGTGGGCGCGTTCCGCCCGACGCAGTTCGGTGGTCTTGGCGTCTCGGGCGGCTTCGGCGGTCGCTTGGGCCCGCTCGGCGGTTTCGCGGGCCTGTCGGTGGGCCTCGATCGCCTCGGCGGCGTCGGCGCGGGTCTGTTCGGCGGCGGCTCGTGCTGCGGCGGCGTCGTCCTCGGCGGCCCGCTGGGCGCGTCGGGCCGCCACCGCCGCCTGCTCGGCCGCGATGCGAGCGGCGTCCGCGGCGTCGGCGCGGGCTTCGGCGTCGGCGGAGTCCTGGCGTGCGGCGCGGGCTTCGGCGTCGGCGCGGTTGACCCGATTCAGCGCACCGTTCTGTGCTTTAGAGAGCAGCTCCTGGAGTTGCCCCAGCCTCTCCTGGAGCGTGGTGATCGCGGCGGGGACCGTCTGTGCCAGGGCCTCGGCCTGCCGCAACGGCTCCTCCACCTCGGCGACGTCGGCGGCGCGCCGATCTCTGCTGGCCTGATCCGCGTGCGCCTTGCCGCAGTACTTGGCGGGACGGCCACGCCTCCCGGACGGCACCGGCAGATCACAACCGGCCAGGGCGCACACCCCGGCCCGCCCTCCCTGACCGTTCGGCGCGGCGGGTGGGGACTCTTCAGCCTCTGCGGTCGAGGTCGGCTCGTCGATCACGACCCAAGGCTAGCGTAATTTCGCTTCTACATACGTGAAATGCCTAAAGCGTCACGCGAAACGCGAAAATAAGACTTGCCAGAGGCTCCGTGATAATGACCCTTATCCTGGACCCCGTACGGTGAAGGCGAGGCGATGGAGGGAGGCGGTCCGGTGCAAGGCCGAGTCGGCGGGTTCCATCGAACGGACGGCATCGCCGAGGCCGGCGATCATCCGCCCTCCGCAGCCGATGAGGACGGCGCGACCACAGACCTCCGACAGGAAGGCCCGCTTTGAGCGACTCTGAGAACCCCGGCTCGTACGGGCATCTCACCGAACGCACCCGTCCGCCGGCCGCGGCCCATCACGTTCCCTCACCGGTCGCCGCATCCACCCGGCCCGAGCGGTCGGACCCGTTCGTCGAGGCCGTGGCGATGCTGCCGGCTCTGCCCATCGACGAGGACGGCGGCCGCTACGGGCTGCGGACGCTGACCGCGGCCTGGCTGCGCGGCCAGAACAGTGACGCGACCCGCCGCGCCTACTACCAGGACCTGGCGGGCTGGCTGGCCCACTGCGCACACGCCGGTCTGGACCCGCTCACCGCCCGACGCGCCGACGTCGACGACTGGACGGTGACGATGACCGCCGCCGTCCGCGGCGGCGGCAGCCGCCCGGCCGGGGCCGCGACCAAGGCCCGGAGACTCGCCGCCGTGTCGTCCTGGTACCGCTACCTACAGTCGAACGACGCCGCCGAACGCAACCCGACGCTGCTGGTCAAGCGCCCCACCTCGGCCGAGATCGAGGCCGCCTCCCGCAGGGCGCCCACGCTCGGCGTTCAGGAGACCGCCGCGCTGCTCGACGCCGCCGAGTCCCGCGCCCACCGGGAGGACACCGAGGCGGCCTGGCGCGACGCGGCGGTGATCGCGCTGCTCTTCTACACCGCACTGCGCGTCTCCGCGATCACCGGAGCCGACATCGCCGACCTCACCACCGAGGCCGGTTACCGCATCCTGCGGCACGGCCTCAAGGGAAGGGGCCCGGCGGGGCGCGGCTACGTTCGCCTGGACGGCGAGCTCACCCGGGTCCTCGACCTTTACCTCGAGGCGCGGAGCCGGCGGCACCCGGACGGAGTCCGCCCGGCGGGGCCGCTGGTGGTGACGACCCCGCATCCCCATGACCCCGGCAAGCCCGGCGACAAACGCCTCACTCAACGCGACGTCACCAACATCCTGCGCAGGCACGCCCACCGCGCGGGCCTGCCCGCCGCGGCCAGGCTCACACCGCACAGCGGACGCCGAACCGTGATCACCACGCTGCTCGGCAACGACGTACCGCTCGCCAAGGTCCAGGACCTCGCCGGACACGCCGACCCCCGCACCACCCGCCGCTACGACGACACCAACCACAAACTCGCCGCGTCACCCGTCACCGACCTCACCCGCATCCTCGCCAAACACCGCAACCCCGAGCAGCGACTCCCCGGGGATCGACCGACCGACGACTGACCTCGAAATCACCGCCGCCCGGCTCGAGACCGAGCACGCACGGCCGCGGATGCCGAACTGGTGCGGTGCCACGAGCACGGCGACTCACCCAGATGCACGTCGCCCACGGCCGCGACGCGGATCCGGCTTCATCGGCTGACCGGTCACGCGTAGCCCGGCGCTGACGCCCCCACGGCCGGACGGCTCCGGAACCCACATGGGTGCCGGTAAGAAACGTGACGGGCCCATTTGGCATCTCGGATGCCGCGACGCGGGTGGCGTACACCGGGTGGGCTTTGCGGGCGGCCGGGTCGGTGGCGATCGTCATCTGACGAGCCCCGCATGATTCCTCCGGCCTGTCGCATGCCGATATGGGCATATGATGGCGACCATGGCACGAGCAGCGACGACGTCGGACGTCTTCAACGCGATCGCCGAGCCGCAGCGCCGGGCGATCCTGGTGCTGCTGCGGTCGGGTGAGCAGCCGGTGACCGAGGTGGCCCGGGAGTTGGGGATGACCCAGCCGGGGGCGTCCAAGCACCTGCGGGTGCTCCGGGAGGTGGGGCTGGTGCGGGACCGCAAGGCGGGCAAGCAACGCCTGTACGGCCTTGACGCCCGCGGGCTGCGACCGGTCCATGAGTGGACCGGCGGGTTCGAGCGGTTCTGGAACGAGAGCTTCGACCGGCTGGACGCGTACGTGCAGGACCTGAAGCAGGCAAGGCAGGGGGAGTAGCCGATGAGCGAGAGGGGACGAGGAGCGCCCGCGCAGTCCGCGACGGCCGACCGCGAGGTGGTGATCTCCCGGGTCATCGACGCCCCACGAGAGTTGGTGTTCGAGGCGTTCACCGAAGTCCGGCACCTGTCGCGGTGGTGGGGACCGGAGGGGTTCACCACCACCACGCGGGCGTTCGAGTTCCGCGTCGGCGGGGAGTGGGACTTCGTGATGCACGGACCGGACGGGACGGACCACCAGGAGTGGATCACATGGCGGGAGATCGCCCCGCCGGAGCGGATCGCGCTGCTGCACGGTGAGTCCCGCGGCGACCCGAACGCCTTCGAGTCGGTCCTGACGTTCGCGCCCGACGGCGCGGCGACCCGGATCGAGATGCGCACGGTGTTCCCCACCAAGGAATTGCGCGACGAGGCGGTCGAGAAGTACCACGCGATCGAGGGCGGCCGGCAGACCCTGAGCAACCTGGCCGCCTACGTTACCGAGACCGTTCGGAAGGGAGCGCCGGGAAGGGGGTTCGGGGTTGAGGAACATCGGAACAATGGTCGGCGGTGAGAACGATCTCGGCCTCGTGGGTGTTGGGTCGACGTGGCAGAGCCGGCCGGCAGGTGAGTCCCGCGACACATCGATCGGCGGCCGGTCTACTCCGAACCAAGGGTGTTCCCGGCCGGCGGGTAGGCGGTACGGAGTCGACCCGTTGGACCTCGAGCCCGAGTCGCATCTCGGCCGGTCGCCAACGATGACCTGGCGAAACCGGCGATCGCATCCGACCAGCGTCCGCACGACCGGTTTCCCAGGCGCAACCACTGGATGGAGTTCATGATGACGAATACCACCTGCCATATGTCGATCTCACTGGACGGCTTCGTCGCCGGACCCGACCAGAGCCGTGAGGCCCCCCTGGGAAAGCGGGGGCGGGAGTTGCACGGCTGGCACATCGGCGACCCGCGGGCCAACGATGCTGACAGGATCGCGAACGAGTGGCTGATGCGCCCCAGGGGCGCATACGTCATGGGCCGCAACATGTTCGGCCCGATCCGCGGGGACTGGGATGAGGACTGGTCGGGCTGGTGGGGCCCCGAACCGCCCTATCACGCGCCGGTGTTCGTCCTGACCCACCACCCTCATGATCCGATCCCGATGGACGGGGGGACGACGTTCTCCTTCGTCACCGACGGCTTCGACGCGGCATACTCCGCGGCGTGCCAGGCCGCAGGCGACAAGGGCGTGGACATCGCCGGCGGTGCCTCGACCGTCCGGCAGGCGCTGGCAGCCGGGGTGATCGACGAACTCACCCTCGACATCGCGCCGGTTCTGCTCGGTTCGGGCGAGCGGCTCTTCGACGGGGTCGACTTCGACTTCGAGCCCGCCGAGGTCCTTCACTCCCCGCTGAGCACCCACATCCGCTACCGCCGCAACACCTGACCCGCCGCCGCGCTGCGCGGCCAGCCCGGTCGTTCCTCAGGCCAGGGCCAGGGCGGTGGACCGCCCCTTGGGTCGACGCCTTCGTGGGTGTTCTCGCTGATCATGTCGCGCTGGGACTCCAGCACGGCCGCCAGGACCGAGACCATCATCTTGGCGCCGGGGTCGTCGCTGGCCAGGCCGCTCCCCGACAGGGGTCCCGGATTGGGCCCGTAGTTGCAGGCCCCGGCGGGCCGGCACCGGGCGCAGGGCGGACCGAGTGGAACAGGCGGGCGGCGTCGGCGATGCGGATGGGTGTCGCCGACGGCGGCCTCATGCAGGAGCCGGGTGAATCCCGCGCGGTCCAGTGAGAGCCGGCGGCTGGAGGTGTAGCGGGGTCCCCATAGGCGGGGGCGCCGGCGGCGAGCAGTGCGGCCAGGCGTGCCGCCGGCGGGCGTCGGTGTGTTTGTCGGATTGCCGAAGTGGATCCGGTCGGGATTGTCGGCGTACGGCCTCGCGTGCAGTGCCAAGTGCGAAGAGACGAGCAGAGCTGATCAGCGAGACCCCACTGCCGTTCTGTCTCGTTCGGAGGAACGGATTCGGGCGCGCTCAGGTAAGGAGTTCCGCCAGCCGGGCCATTTCAGCGGGTGGGTCGATCACCGGCTGGATGAGCAGTTCGTCGATCCCGGCTTGTTGCAGGGTGGTGATGCGGGCGCGGAGGTCGTCGCGGGTGCCGACCAGGGCCAGGGTGTTCATCAGCGAGGGCAGGATCAGGTCGCGGTCCTGCGGTGCGATGCGTCCGAGGTAGTTGGGGTAGAGCTTGGTGTGCCGGTCGGGTGCGGTGGCGCCGGTGCGGCGCCGGTCCAGCAGTCGCCGCACCGCCTCGCGTTCGGCGGGGCCGAGCTGATCGGCGAACGAGGGCGTGTCGGCGGCGGTGTCGGCGGCGTAGGCCAGCAGCGACATGACGAGGTGGCCGGTCGCGTCCCGGGCCGCGTCGCCGTGGGGGTCCTCATCCTCGTCGAGGATGTGCAGCGCGGTGACCACATAGGAGTCCGCCCGAGGGTCCATGCGGGAATCGGGGTCGCGGGCGGCGTCACGGCGGGCGTCGTGCAGCGCGTGCCAGGCGGCGGGGTCCAGCAGGCCGAAGGAGATCAGGCCCGTGCCGCGGCGGCCGGCGACGGCGGCGGCCTTCGGCCCCAGCGCGGCCACGACGAACTCGATCGGGTCGGCCGTGTTCACCTGCCCCCCGGCGTGCAGGAAACGGACGTCGAGAACCCGGTCACCTTCGCGGTACTCGATGGTGCGTCCGGCGCACAGGCCCTGCAACGCGGCGGTGAACGTCTCCATCGCGCCTGCCGTGGTCGGTCGCATGCCCAGCGTGCGCCGGGCGGTATTCCCAGTCCCGACCCCGCAGATGATCCGGCCCGGCGCCAGCGCGTTGAGGCTGGTGAGTCCACCCGCGGCGGCCGGCGCCGAACGCAGCGCCGGTGAGGTCACGCCGATGCCGAGCCTGATGCGGCTGGTGGCCTTCGCACACAGGCTCAAGGCGACGAAGGCATCGCCGTGGACCATCGGGGTGTCGTTGACCCAGAAACTGTGCAGGCCCAACTCCTCGGCCTGCACGGCGAGGTCCTCCACACCCGGCTGTGCGGTGACCACGACGCCTGCACGCATCGAAACCTCCAAGGGACGAGGATCTCAACGTGCTCAGCTTGACAGCTCACCGGCTCGGCACGTTCACCCGTACTCGGCTCTGCGCTTCCAGGCGTACGCCGACACGTCCAGGCCACGGAGGCCGACGAGGAGGGACGACTCCTCGGCGTACTCGCGGACGGGCCGGGCGGCGGGACCGGCCGCTTCAGCCGTCTCGTTCGTCGGCTTCGCCGCCGGCCGGTGGGCAAAGAGTCCGAGGCCGAAGGAGGTGATGACGTAGCGGCCCCAGGCCGTTGAGGTGGGCGAGTCCGAGGGGGGACGGCCGGGCCACGTCCTGGTCGGTCACGCCGATGCCTTCGCCGGAGGTCCCGCCCTGGTCGCGCAGGCGGTCGGCGATCGCGAGTTCCACAGCTCCGCTGTGTTGACGACCAGACCGAGCGCGGCGGCTGGCCCCCCTCCCGGTAGACCTGACACATCTCTCCGCCGCCGCCGCCGCAGATCGTTCCGGTGAGCCGGTGACGCGGACGGTTGCCGGCCGAGGGCGCGGCGGGGGCCGTTGCCGCGATGGGCCGGGCCCGCAGGCCGACCGCCCCCGCCTCGGCAGAACACCCGGTTAGCGGCGATGGCGAATATCGCGAACTTTCTTCGTGTTTCGCTTCACAGGCAACATCACGCACATGTGAGACAAACAATGCCAAACACCACGGCACCCCCCCCTCCTTGCTGCCGTGGTGCTCCTTCGAGAGAGGCGTTCATGAAGCGTGCAGGTCTCGCGGCAACCACCGCCCTGGTCGCGGTCGCCGCCACCACACAGGCCGCCCTTGCGGACCCCCGGCCACCGTCCCCTCCCACCCCCTCGGCGAGCGCCCCGGCCGTGGCCGCCCGTGCGCTGGCCGCCGCCGCGCCGCGCGGCGACGAGCTCAAGGCCGGCCCGGACACCTCCTTCGCGGTGACCGACGTGATCGTCGACCGGGACGGCACCACGCACACCCGGATGACGCGCACGTACCGCAGGCTCCCGGTGCTGGGCGGTGATCTGGTGGTGCACCAGACCCGTACGGGCGGGTGGAAGGGTGCCAGCCTGGGCCTGGCCGAGGCCCCGGCCGCCGGCACGCCGAAGGTCCGCGCGGACGACGCGGAGGAGACGGCCGACGACAGCCGGCGCGACGTGGTCGGCGGCGGGCAGCTCGTGTACGAGGCCCGCACGGCCGACCGCGTACCCCGGCTGGCATGGCGGTTCCGGACCGAGGGCCGGCAGCCCGACGGCACCCCGAGCCGGGTGTACGTGTCGGTGGACGCCAAGACCGGCAAGGTGCTGATGCGCGAGGAGACCGTTCACACCGACGCGGGGCAGGGCCGGGGCCTGTACGGCGGCACCGTGCCGCTGGAGACCACCAGATCGGGCGGCACGTTCCAGCTCAGCGACCCGACGCGGGGCAACACCCACACGGCCGACTCCAAGAACCAGTCGGACTTCTGCTTCCTGATCTTCTGCCTGTGGCGGGCGCCGTCGACGGCGCTCACCGACGCCGACAACGCCTGGGGCGACGGCACGGCGGGGGACCGGGCGACGGTCGCCGTGGACGCGCAGTACGGCACCAACATGACCTGGGACTTCTTCAAGAACACCTTCGGCCGCAACGGCATCGGCAACGACGGCAAGGGCTCCTACAACCGGGCCCACTACGGCAACAAGTACGCCAACGCCTTCTGGGACGACTCCTGCTTCTGCATGACGTACGGCGACGGCGACGGCACCAAGATGGGCCCGCTGACCAGCCTGGACGTGGCGGCGCACGAGATGAGCCACGGAGTGACGTCCAAGACCGCCAAGCTGGTCTACAGCGGCGAGTCCGGCGGCCTCAACGAGGCCACCTCCGACATCTTCGCCGCGGCCGTGGAGTTCTACGCCAAGAACGGCACGGACGTGCCCGACTACCTGGTGGGCGAGAAGATCATGCTGCCGGGTGCGGGTCGGAGCGCGCTGCGTTACATGGACAGGCCCAGCCGGGACGGCAAGTCGGCCGACTCCTGGTCCGCCGAGACCGGCAAGCTCGATGTCCACTACTCCTCGGGCGTGGCCAACCACTTCTTCTACCTGCTGGCCGAGGGAAGCGGGAAGAAGACCCTCCACGGCGTCGAGTACGACAGCCCCACCGCCAACGGCTCGTCCCTCAACGGCATCGGCATCGATGCGGCCACCCGGATCTGGTACAAGGCGCTGACGGCCTACATGACCTCGAGCACCAACTACGCCGGCGCCCGGACCGCGACACTGAACGCGGCGAACGACCTGTTCGGCGCGGGCAGCGCGCAGTCCGCGGCGGTCGCCGCGGCCTGGTCCGCGGTGAACGTGAACTGACCCTGAGGCGGAACACCAGCCGGTGTACGAGCCCTGGCCCGTACACCGGCTTCGTTCGCCGAGGTGGGGAGCTTGACCTTGACACGGTGACAAGGTCTTCACTGTGGCCGAGGAGGTGTTCAGAAGACCATGGCGAAGCAGGAGACGGACACGATCCGAGCCCTCCAGGGGCTGGAGGCGAGCAACGCGTCGGTGCGGCTGCGGGCGGCGCTGGCGATCGGCACGACCCCTGACCCTCGGTCCATCGACAGGCTCATCGAACGATGCGCGATCGAACCCGAGTTCTCCGTGCGCGACATGCTGACGTGGGCGCTCACCCGCCACTCGTCGTCCGTGACGATCCCGAGGCTCGTCGATGAACTCCGCTCCGAGCGTGCGCAGGCACGCAGCCAGGCGTTGCACACGCTGTCCAAGATCGGGGATCGCCGAGCGTGGCCGGCGATCACACGGGCGCTGCTGACCGATGCCGACGACGAGGTGGCGCGGAGCGCCTGGCGAGCGGCGGTCGTGCTCGTTCCCGAAGGGGAAGGACCCGAGTTGGCCGCGGTGTTGGCGACACAGCTCGGGCGCGGCGAACGCGAGACGCATCTGAGCCTCAGCCGGGCGCTGATCGCGCTCGGTGAGCAGATCACGCCGACCCTGCACGCCGCGATGACGGATCCCGACCCCGGCGTGCGCCGGCACGCGATCGCCACGGAACGGCTGTGGCGCGATCCGGACGCCGGGTTCGAGTTCGCGATCGAGGAGGCGAAGCGCATCATGGCCCTCGGCAGGACCCGCCGGGAGGGGTGACGGGAACGTGTTGATCGGTGAGGTGGCACGACGGTCCGGGGTCAGCGCCCGCATGCTCAGGCATTACGACTCGCTCGGCCTGGTGCGGCCGACGGGTCGGACCGGTGCCGGCTATCGCGAGTACTCCGGCGAGGACATCCGGCGGATCTTCCATATCGAGAGCCTGCGGTCCTTGGGGCTGTCGCTGCGTGAGGTCGGGCGTGCGCTCGACGATCCCGATTTCAGGCCCTCGGAGCTCGTCGACGACATCATCCACCGGACCCGAGAACGCATCGCGGCCGAGACGGAACTGCTCACCCGACTCCGTCGGATCGATGCCGCCGAACCCGCCGGATGGGAGGACGTGCTCCAGACCGTCGCGCTCCTGCACGCCTTGGGGTCGGAGAGCGCCGGCAGGCGCCAACTCGCGGCCCTGACCTCGGCCGAAAGGGTTCCCGTGCCGGTGGAGGCACTGGTCGAGGCGGTGTTGAGCGAGACGGACCCGAACGTCGCCGGAGCCCTTCGGTGGGCTTTGGCGCAATCGGGCGATGTCGCGTTGCCGCCGCTGGCGGAGGCCCTCGGCTCGCCACTGGCCGAAGTGCGGGAACGCGCCGTCCGGTCCATCGCCGAGATCCCGGGCGATGAGGCGATCGCACTGCTGCGGGACGCCCTCGCCAACCCCGACATCGTGGTCCGCAGGCGTGCGGCTCTGGCGCTCGGGGCACGTGGAGGAGCCGACGCGGTCCCGACGCTCATCGACATGATCGTCGATGAGGCGAACGACACCGATGCGGCCGATGCCCTGAGCGCGCTGGCGACCGATCCCGCGCTGGGAGATCAGATCGCCGCCAGGCTCGTAGGCCGCCTGGCCTCCGGCACGTCGGAGTCTTCCGCACGTCGACGGCTGACACAGGCGCTCGCCGACATTCCGGGGAACACCGCGTCACGCGCCCTCGCAGACCTGTCACATGACGAGGACCGTGCCGTCGCGCTCACCGCGACATACATTCTCGAACTGCGCAGCGCACGATAGAGGACGCCGTTGGGGGCCGCGATCGCCGAGGTCACGCGGGGTGATCGGCGCGGGCTTCCGGGAGGCGACGGTCGCGGACGGGGACCCGCTGATCGTCGGACCGATGAGATCCTGACCACCGCGTTCTCGACCACCCGAAACGGGCCCCGGCGCGTCGCTCTTAAACCACGGTGTGCAGTGATTTAGGTCATGAGCATTTCATAGAGACGACACTGTTCTTTTGATCTAGCCTGATCACCCGGTGCTCCTTTCCCGCACCGTCCGTCCCTTGGGCCCGAGGCGAACGTCGGGTCCTCTCCGGGCGGGCACGCTCGTCTCAGCTTTGACCAGGCCGTTCTTTCTGAATGGCCGGATCCCGAGAGTTAGGTGGTCCCTGATGGGTCTCAAGGCGCTGCGTCGGTGCGCCCTCCTGGCCACGGCAGCCGTGACCGCGACGGTCGCTTCGCCGACGGCCGCGAAGGCCGATGGCCAGTACTGCGGTCGTCCGCACTGGGTCATGGGTGCGATCCAGGCCAAGTACGACGAGATCGGCGGTCCCGGCAGTCCGCTCGGGTGCCCGCAGTCCGGCGAGCAGACCACCCCGAACGGGCGCGGCAAGTTCACGACCTTCGACGGTGGATCGATCTACTGGACCGCCGACACGGGGGCTCACCCGGTGTGGGGCACGATCGGGCAGAAGTGGGGGAGCCTCGGCTGGGAGGGCGGCAAACTCGGGTTCCCGAAGAGCGACGAATTCACCAACCCGGACGGTGCCGGCAAACGCCAAGAGTACGAGGGCGGCACGATCTACTGGCATCCGAGTCGTTCCAATGGAGCGCACCCGGTATGGGGCGAGATCGGGAAGAAATGGGCCGCCTCGGGCTGGGAGAACGGCCCGTACGGCTATCCGGTCACCGATGAGGCCCCCAGCACGAGCCCGGAGCACGGGTTCGGGCAGAATTTCGAGCACGGGCCGATCGGCTGGGCGCCGAACGAGTCCACGAACCCGCAGTGGCAGCAGGCGAAGTCGAAGCACCTCGACGGAGGCGCCAACCCCGGCGACAGGGCGGAGAGCGCGACCCTGCTGCCCAAGGGGCCCGATCGCGGGATCGTTCTGGTGCGCGGCTTCATCGCCAACACCACCTCGTTCTACGACCAGATCGGCGAGCACCGTTCGTTCAGCACCAACCCGGAGGCCGGGGCCAAGGGCACCATCGCCTGGGACACGGCCACCGGGCGAGTGGGCGTCTATGTCGAGCACTCGTGCTTCCAGTGGGTCCATTGCTGGGATGCCAAGCCGCTGGTTCGTACACCGCACGCCAAGGTGATCACCGACAGCAACGACCTCGAGCAGAACGAGTACTGGGTCGAGCCGTACGGCAACGGAGGCGCCCGCATCGATGTGTCGCTGGTCAACGGGTTCTCCGACTCGGGCTACCCGGAACTGTCCAACTTCGGGCGCATCAACGCGACCATTTGGCTGACCCCGCACAAGTACGTTCCGGGGGGCCCGATCATTCAGAACACCGCGACCTTCGATGTCAAGACGACCAAGGACAAGTTCCCCTCGTGGGAGTTCCTGCGCTACCCGGCCCTGAAGGCGACGTCCGACGCGCCCGAGGTCCACTGGTTGGGCCGCGTCGGGCAGACCGAGATCGGGGACCTGAAGGGCGCGCAGCACACCTGTGAAAGGTTCGGGGAAGGGACCGATGCCTCGATGAACTGCACCTGACGGCATTCACCCGGTGATGAAACACCGGCACCCGGCCCGACCGCAGGGACATCGCGGTCCGGGCCGGGTGCGCGCCATTTCCGGGTTGCCCGGCTCGACTCCCACAAGTCCGCATGAGCCTCCTCCGTAGGCGGCAACGCGCAAGGTCGCCGGGTCGAAGCCGTCGGGCAGGCCCCGAACGGTGATCTCCGCCCGATCGCCGTCGCGCAGGTCGAGGTAGTTGCGGTCGAACGTGATCCCTGGGGCGGGTGTCAGAACGCGGGCCAGGTAGCTGTAGCCGTGGGAGATGAGGGTGATGTCGGCGCAGCCGCCTTCGTTCGGCCCGGCGACGAGTTCGACCGTGCCGCCGGTGACGAGAAGATCCTTGATCGGGGCGAAGAACAACCGGTTCGGCTCGGTGGTCCCGATCGCCTCCGACACCCAGGCGTAACGGTCGGGCCCCGGCTCATAAACGTCCGACGCCACCGACCACACGGACCGCGAGTCGTAGGCGCGCGCGACGACGGACACCCGCTCGTCCACGACCCGCCGCCCCGTGAACGTGGCCACCTCGACGCGCAGGTCGAGGGATACATCGCGGACGCCGCTGTTGGTGACCCACAGTTCCAGGCCACCGTCCTCGGTACGGACGAAGCTCGTCAGCACCGGTCGGTACGCGCGCTGGGCGAAGTGGAACCCGGCCTTGGGCACGCGGTCGTGATCCACGATCGACCAGGACAGGCCGGGCCACGGATCGTCGTACTGCCACAGCAGGGTCCCCGAGCAATGCGGCTGGCGGCGGCGATAATGCTCGATCCCGAACTTCAGGCCCTCGGCCTGACAGGCCATGGAGAAGTCCACGTACTGAGCCAGGTCGGCGGGCAGGCCGGTCTCGGCGAACATCAGGTCGTCGCCCTTGGTCTTGGGAACGTCCTTGTTGCGGTGGTCGAACGCCGGGCTGCGCAGGGCGAGCGCGCCGGGCGGCGTCCAGCGGCGCAACGTGCCGAGTTCCGGGGCGGCGTGGATGCCGAATTCGCTGATGAACCTGCCCCGGTCGTACCGATAACGGTCGAAGTGGACGGCGGCACCCCGCCCGGGGAAGTCGGTGGGGCCGCCCGCACCGACGTCCACACCATGCCAGACCTCCCAGGCATGCCGGTCCCCGTCGGCGACACCGTTCACGCCTCCGGTCGGATCGGAGTCGGCCCACGGGCTGCCGGGCCAGTACGGCACCTCGGGGCTCAGCCGGGCGACGGTCGCCGGCAGCAGGTCGTGGAAGAACGCCCAGCCCCAGTTGCCGGGCTCCAGGTCGCCGTGCACGAGCCCGTGGATGGCGTGGACCTCGTTGTTGCCCGCCCACAGCGCCAGGCAGGCACGGTTGCGCAGCCTCGCGACCTGGTATTCGGCTTCGCGGGCGACCTCGGCGCGCAGACCGGCGTCCTCGCTGGGGTAGTCGGCGCAGGAGAACATGAAGTCCTGCCATACGAGGATGCCGAGTTCGTCGCAGGCACGATAGAAGGCGTCCTGCTCGTACAGGCCGCCGCCCCACACCCGCAGCATGGTCATCTCACCGAGCCGCGCCGTCTCCACCAGCGACCGCACCGTCTGCGGGGTCACCGAGCCGGGCAACATGCTCGGTGGGACCCAGTTCGCGCCGCGCGCGAAGACGGGGACGCCGTTGAGCACGAACCGGAACAGCCGGCCGCCCTCATCGTCGGGCGAACGATCCAACGCGATCGTGCGGAGACCGATGCGATCCCGCACACGGTCCACGACCGTGCCCTCCGGCGTGGCCAGCTCGACCGACACCGTGTAGAGCGGCTGCTCCCCGAGATCGTGCGTCCACCACAGATCCGCGTCCTCAACACGCAACAGCGCGCCGCCACGGCCGCCGAGGAGCGGAATCCGTACCGAATGGACGCGTCCGCCTGGGGCGGTGAGCGTGACGTGCGCCGACAACCCGCCGGTGTGGGCGAACGCCTCGGCCTCCACGTCGATCGCCACCCGCGCCGTGCGCGCCGCGACGTCCACCGACACGGCCCGCACATGGTGCCCGGCCAAGATCGCGCCGCGCTCGCGCCGCAGCTCGACCGGCCGGGCGAGGCCGACGGACGGGAGGCGGGGCGCGAAGTCCCAGCCCCAGGAGAACGTCGCCTTGCGGCGCAGGGTGAACGCCGGATCGGCCGACAGCACGCCGGGCGGCCGTTCGCCCTCCACGTCGGCCTCGCGGTCGGGCGCGAGCGCGGCGAACAGCTTTCGCAGCCGGGCGACGGTGTCGGTCACCCCGGGCGGCGCCGTCAGCCCCGCCAGCGGAGGCGCGAACCGGATGAGCAGGACGTTGTGCGCACGCACGGAGCCGGTGACGTCGAACACGCCGGGTCGGAACTGGGACTCGTGCGCGCCGACGCGTTCGCCGTTGAGCCACAGCACCGCGACCGTGTCGAGGCCGTCGCAGATCAGGCGCGCCCGCTCGCCGGACGCGAGGTCGACGGGGTCGGCGGTGAACTCGGCCCTGTACCACCAGGCGGCGTCCTCGACCCAGCGGGCGGCGTGCTCGTTGTCCCCGAAGTACGGGTGCCCGATGATCCCGGCGTCGACCAGGCTCTCGTGGACGCCGCCGGGAACGCGGGCGGGGATCCACGTGGGGTCCGCGGCGGCGAGCGCGTCGGGCGTCTCGGCGTCGCAGGCGGCCAGCTCGAAGCGGTCCAGCCGCAGGGCGGTGTGCATGGGATTTCCTTCCGTGGCCGGCGGCGTCAGCGCGCGCCGGATCTTGACGATGCGGAATCCGCCGAGGAGCGTGCCGGCCGTGCCGAGGTACCCGGGCTCGCCCCGCGCCGACACGGCTCGAGGGCGGTCCCGCAGGTCCAAGGGACGCGCGCCCCGTTCACCGGCATCGTGACCGGCGCGCGTCGCATGCCCGGCGTGTGCACTCCGGGCGGGTCACCGGCCTCCGGGCGCGGACGACGCATGGCGCGCGGCCCCGACCAGGGCCGAGGCGGTCGTGTCCGGGGTGACGCGTATGGGTGGCAGGTCCCCGGCGCCCGCTCGGAACCACGGCTCGAACAGATCCCAGGAGCCGGCCATGGAGCCGCCGACGATCACGACGTCCGGGCCGAAGGCTCGCAGGCAGGGGCCGAGGGCGGTGCCGAGCGCGCTCAGCGCGGGCCGCAGCACGGACGTCGCCGCGGCGTCGCCGGCGCGCGCGGCGGCGGCGATGGCGGCCACGTCGGCATCGGCGTCGCCCCCGGACATCCGGTACGCCGCGCGGATCGCACGACGCGACATCACGTCCTCCAGCGGCACCCCGTCCACCACGAGGCGGTGCGCGCGACCACCCGGCGGGAGGCCCGATCCGTGGTGCACGGGCCTCCCATCGATGATCCATCCGGACCCGATCCCCGTTCCCAGCGTGATGCCCACGCACCGGCGCGGCCCGTCTCCTCCTGCGGTGCGCGCGAGCCGCACCCACTCGCCGAGGGCGAACGCGTCGGCATCGTTGACGAAGATCAGTCCACCGGCTCCGAGCCGTGGCCCCAGTGCCGCACCGACGTCCAGGCCGTACAGGGCCCCGAACTTGCCGACACCCTCGTACAGGGCGGTGCCGCGCGAGTAGTCGAACGGGTCGGGGATCGCCACGCCCCAGATGGGGGAGGGGCCCCGCGCCAGGCGCGCGGCGGCGGCCACCACGGCCGTCAGGAACTCCTCCGGGGACGCGTCGGCCCGCAGCGGCCGTCGCGTCGCCGGACCGATCGGCCGCCAGGTGGAGTCGTCCACCACCGCGGCGCTGACATGGGTCCCGCCGATCTCCAGCGCGGGTATCTCGCCCACCGCTCAGATCCCCGCGCCCGGAGCGGGGACCCGGTCGGCCCGCAGTTCCCGCTGCAGCTCGGCGATGTCCGCGCCGCCCGCCATGTGCCTGATGAGCTCGTCGAGGGAGATCTCCCCGGCATCGGCGTCGACCGAGACCTCGCCTCGCTGGAGCACGACGAAACGGTCGCCGACCGCCCACGCGTGGTGCGCGTTGTGCGTGATGAGGACGACCCCGACACCCTGTTGCTTGGCGCGCACCGCGTAGCGCAGCACCGTCTCGGCCTGCCGCACGCCCAGGGCGGAGGTGGGTTCGTCCAGGAGGAGGACCTTCGCGCCGAAGTACACGGCCCGCGCCACGGCGACGGACTGCCGTTCACCGCCGGAGAGCGTGGAGATCGGGCGTTCGGGGTCGGCGAGGCTGATCCCGATCGATTCCAACTGCTCCTGCGTGACCCTGCGGGCCCGGCGCTTGTCGAACCTCGCCAATGGGCCCCGGCCCAGCACGGGCTCGCGTCCCATGAAGAAGTTGCGGTACACGGGCAGGTCGGGGACCACGGCGAGGTCCTGGTAGACGGTGGCGATCCCTCGGGTGAGGGCGTCCTTGGGGTCGGCGAACCGCACCGGTGAGCCGTCGACCGCGAGCGTGCCCGCGTCCGGCGACGCCACCCCCGAGAGGATCTTGATCAGGGAGGACTTCCCGGCGCCGTTGTCGCCGAGCAGGCAGGTGACCCGTCCGGCCTCCACCCGGAGGCTCACCGACGTCAGCGCCCGGACGGTGCCGTAGGACTTGCTGACCTCCCGGGCCTCGAAGATCGGTTCATCGGTCATCGCGCAACCGCCTCATCGTGAGCCGCCGGGCCGTGTTGTTGCTCATGACGGCGACCAGCAGGAGCGTCCCGAGCAGCGCCAGGAACCAGTTGGTGTCGATGTCGGTGAAGTAGAAGCCCTGGTAGACGAGCCCGAAGAACAGCGCGCCGAAGACGGTGCCGATCGGCGTGCCGATCCCCCCGAAGACGAACGTCCCGCCGATGACCGCCGCCACGATGACCTCGAACTGCAGGCTGCTCCCGTCGGACACGCTGGCGGTGTTGGCGTAGAGCGCCGCCAGGACGCCGGCAAGGGCGGCCCCGGCCGAGGTGATGACGAACATCAGCACCTTCACCCTGGCCACCGGGATGCCGGCGCGTTGGGCGGATTCGCGGGCCCCGCCGGTCACCGAGATCCAGTTGCCGAAGCGGGTGCCGATCAGGACCCAGGCGGCCAGGAGGCTGATGGCGATCCACCACACCGCGGCGACCGGGATCCAGTCGCCGATGTTCCCGGAGAACAGCCGCAGCAGGGGGTCGCCCTGCAGCGCGTCGGTGACGCCGGCGATCGTGGTGCCGCCGAGGCTGCCGTTGGCGACGGCGGCGGCCGCGCCGGCCACGATGAACATCATCGCCAGCGAGACCAGGAACGACGGTATCGAGGTGCGGATGACGAGGATCCCGTTGACCAGCCCGACGACCGCGGCTCCGGCGAGGGTCAGCAGGAGCGCGGCCCACAGCGGCCAGCCGTGGATGACCGGGTAGGCGAACATGATCTCCGCGGCGCCGACCATCGCCCCGACGGACAGGTCGAACTCGCCGCACACCATCAGCAGGGTCATCGGGGCGGCCACGATGCCGATGGTGGCCGAGACCTGGAACACGTTCCGAATCCCCGGCGAGGACAGGAACCCGTCGTCGCCGCCGGCGATCGCGAAGATCACGAAGACGACGACGGTGCTGGCGACCGCGGTGAACTCCGGGCGCAACAGCGCCCTCTGCAGCCTGCGCCGGCCGTCGGCGCGAGGTTCGCGCGCCGTTCTCCTCGGCGCCGGCATGTGCTGAATCGCCACGTCAGTGGATCCCTTCCGAGGCCGCCTTCAGGTAGTCGGCGATGTTCCGCCGGGTCACGGTGACCGGGCCGGTCGCCATGACGGGGTCGACGGGCTTGAGCCCGTACCGGACGTACTGGTCGCAGACGAGCGCCGCCCAGTACCCCTGCAGGTACTGCTGCTGGTCGAGGGCGAAGGCCAGTTTTCCGGCCTTGACGGCCCCGAGGATCTGCTCGTTGGTGTCGATGGTCGCCCAGGTGAGCTCGGAGGCCCGGGAGCCCGTGGCGGTGTGCGCCGCGAGGGCCGCCGGGGCGAAGACCACCCCGGCGGTGAACACGGCGTCGATCGAGGGGTCTCTGGCCAGCTTCGCCTGGATCGTTCCCGCGATCGACGCGGTGGTGCCGCCCGCCTCCTTGAGCGACAGGTACAGCCAGGTGGTCCGCCCGGAGAACCCGGACTCGAACCCGGCGTTCCGCTGGTCGGTGAGCGGCAGCGACCCCGGCGCGAGAGAGACCATCAGGGGGTGCTTGACGCCGAGCCTGGCGAGCTCCTGCGCCCCGGACCTGCCCTGCAGGGTCTCGTCCGAGCCGATGTAGGTCAGCGCGCCGTACTTCTCCGCCTCCTGGTAGCCCGCGTTGGCGAAGACGACGGGGATGCCCGCGGCCTGCGCCTTGCGCACCTCGGGCCCCTGCGCGGACGGGGTGTCGAAGGTGACGATGAGGCACGAGGGCTTCGCGGCCACCGCGTTCTGGACGAGACGTTTGCCCTGCGCGGGGTCGCCCGCCTTGGTGTTGCCCGGGGCGCCCTGGAAGATCACGTTCGCGCCCAGGTTCCGGCCCGCGTCCTGGTAGCCCTTGACGATCGGCGCGTCGAACGGCGTCGGCTGGGGCACGTTCCGCACGTAGATGATCTTCAGTCCGGAGCCGCCCGTCGCGTTCTGCGCGCCGCCGGACGAGTCGCAGGCGGTCGTGAGCGCCGCCAGGGACGTCAGGGCGACCGCACCGGCGGCCCATCTCGATCTCGGCCGTGCCGTTCGACGCCGGCGTGTCCCCGTGTCGTGCGTGTGTGGATTCACTGCCGCTCCCTTCCCGAGTCCGGTGATCCCCTCGGTGGAACCCCCTGGTCGAGAGCCTGTGACGCAGCTCACCGGGGGTCTGTGCGAACGACTATCGGCTCGTGCGGTGGCGACTGTCAATAGATTCTTGTCAGCCTTGAAAAATTTTTCGGGGCGTGCCAGGGTGCCTCGCATGCGTTGGCCAGAGGGATTCATGTGGGGTACGGGAGCGTCGGCGACCCAGGCGGAGGGCGCCGCGCCGGCCTCCGACTGGTGGGAGTGGGAGCAACAGGGGCGGGCGCCCGTCTCGGGGGACGGGAACGGGTTCGCCCGTTCGTTCGCCACCGACTTCGGGCTCTACTCCGGCCTGGGGCTGCGCCATCACCGGATGTCGGTGGACTGGGCGAGGCTGGAGCCCGAGGAGGGGCGGCGCGACCGCTCGCAGGTGGCGCGGTACCGGGAGATCCTCCTCGCCGCGGCCGATGCGGGGATCACGCCGTGGCTGTGCCTGCACCACTTCACGCTGCCGCGCTGGTTCGCGCGTTCGGGGGGCTTCGCGAACGAGGAGAACCGGCGCGGGCACTGGATGCGCCATGTCGACTTCGTCGCCGACGCGTTCTCCGATCTCGTCGGCGGATGGCAGCCCGTCAACGAGCCGAACTACTACCCCCGCATCGCCTTCGGCGGCGGGCCGTTCCCCCCTGCCGTCGACGACGCCGACACGTTCGGCCGCGTCGCCGAGGGCATCCATCTCGCCACCGCGGAGGCGGCGCTACGTCTCCGCTCGACGGGCCGGCCCGTGTCCTCGATCTACGGCCTGTCCGTGCCGGTGGCCCTGGACGACTCGGCGGAGACGACCGTGAGGGTGCGGAACCATCTGGCCGACAACTGGACCTCGTGGATCGGCCTGGTCCGCGACGGCGTCCTGCGCATTCGCGACCGTCCGCCGATCGACGTCCCCCACCTGGCGAACGTCTTCGACATGATCGGGTTCTCCTACTACCGGACGACGGGCGTGCGCCGCGGCGAGCCCGTTCCCCACCCGTCGGGTGCCCCGCTGTCGGCCATGGGGTACGCCGTCTCGTCCGCCGGGCTTCGGCTCGTCCTGTCCAAGCTCCGCGAAGAGCTCGAGGACACGCCCCTCCTGGTCGCCGAGTACGGCGTCGGCGTCCACGACGACGACCTCCGGGCGCGGTACCTGCGCGAGGGCCTGGCCATCGTGCGCACGGCGATCGCCGAGGGGGCCGACATCCGGGGCTTCTTCCACTGGACCGGCGTCGACAACTACGAATGGATGCGCGGCTACGACGTGCCGTTCGGTCTCATCACCCGGGACCGGACGGTTCGCCCCAGCGCCGCCGTCCTCGCGGCGGAGGCCCTCGGCTGATCGCGGCCGTCGGTCGGCCGTCAGCCCGCGGCGGCCGCTCGAACGGCGTCCATGAGCCGGAGCGCGCGAGCGTCGCAGCAGGGTGGCAGGGTGATGCGCTTGACCGTGTACCCGAACGCCAGATCGTGGAACGGGTCGCCGACCCCCACCGAGCCGCCGAGCCCGTCGTGCCCGAAGGCCCACGAACTGCCGTACGCCAGGCGGGGCGCCAACGGGCGCTGGAAGAGGACGCCGTACCGGAACGGAAGGCCGGAGAGAAGGTCGTGGCCCTCGACCTGCACCTGTGAGATCTGGGCGATGACGTCGGCGTCGGCGACGCGGGGCGCGCCGACATCGTTCCCGAGGGCCGCGTACATCCGCGCCAGACCGTGCGCCGACGCCAGCCCGGCGAGCGCGGCGGGGCCTCCGCGTCGCGGCTCCTCGGTGTTGATCCAGGTCCACACGGGTCCGACATCCGTCGGGGCGAGCATCGCGCCCAGCGAGTCGGGTTCGGTCAGCGGAACGGTGGCCAGGCCCTTCTCCAGCTCCTCGTCGGTCGGCAGGTCGACCGACACCACGCGGGGGTCGAGCTCCGGCCCCGCGCCCAGATGCACATCGATGCCACGTGGTGCGGCGATGTCCTCACCGAAGACCTCGGACAGCGTTCGCCCCGTGATGCGGCGGACCAGCTCGTCGGCGAGCGTCCCGATCGTCACCGCGTGGTACGCGAACGCGGAGCCCGGGTGCCAGAAGGGCCGTTGCGCGGCCAGGCGGTGGGCGAGGCCGTCGTGGGCGAGCAGTTCCCCCGCCGTGAAGCCCCCGTCCACCGTCGGGACTCCCGCCTGGTGCGACAGCAACTGCCGTACCGTGACCTCCCGCTTGCCGGCCGCCGCGAACTCGGGCCAGTACCGCGCGACCCGCGCGTCCAGATCGAGCAGACCGCGCTGGACCAACAGCGCGACCGTGACGCCGATCGCGCCCTTGCCGCAGGAGAACACCGGCAGCAGCGCATCCCGATCCCACGGGCCGCACACCAGGTCGACGACCGGCTCCGCCCCACGGAAGGCGGCGAACTGGGCACAGTGGGTCGGGTCCGCCTCGGCCATCGCGACCAGCGCGTCCCGCACCGCCTCATACCCGGGCGCCACGTGTCCGCGGACCCCGCTCGTTCCGTCGCTCACGCGGCCTCCCCCCGAACCTCGGCGCGCCCGGGCGCGCCCATCGCCGGGACATCTTCCTGAACGGCCATGGCGTCACTCCTCCGTCCGATGGCCGGCCTCCCGGCCACGGGGCCTGCTGGAATGCCGAGACTGTACAGACTTGTAAAAAAACTGCAATGGCCTAGGGTGTGAGGGCCGGCCGCCGCTCGACGTCCCTCGCGGCACGGCGCGGCGCGGCAGGTCGAGGCGGCCCGAGACTGGAGGAACATCGTTGGCGGGGAGCGCGACAGAACGGCCGGCGGACGACACGGCGACGACGCCCAAGCGCCGAAAGCCCGCACCGGCGGACGGCGCCAAACGCCAGCCCCGCGGTGAGGCCCGCCGCCAGGCCATCCTGGACGCCGCCATCGAGACCCTCGCCCGCAAGGGACAACGCGGCCTGCGGCTCACCGAGCTGGCCGAGGGGCTCGGCCTCAAGCACTCCAACCTGATCTACTACTTCGGCAGCAGGGAACGCCTGCTCAGCGAGGCGGTCGAGGAGCGCGAGAAGCGCGAGCGATGGTTCTACAAGATCCCCGACGAGATGGTGAGCCTGTCGGAGCTTCCCGACGCCGCCGAGCTCATCAAGGAGAACGCGCTCTTCACCCGGCTGTACGTCGTCCTCGCCGCCGAGAGCCTCGACCCGGAGGACGGCCTCCACGAGTTCTTCGTCCATCGGTACCGCCGCGCCCGGCAACGGATCATGACGGCCGTCATGACCGACAAGGAGGCCGGACGGATCAGGCCGGACGTGGACGCCGAGCAGGTCGGATATGAGGTCATCTCCATGATGATGGGGCTCGAGATCCAGTGGCTGATGGACCCCGACAACGTGGACTACCTCCAGATCATGCGCAACTACACCGACGGCCTGTACGAAAGGTTCGGCACACCCGAACAGACGTGACGCGCACAGCCCCCGCGGACCGTCGCCCACCGGATCGGCGGTGCGGACGGCGGCGAAAATTCAGCCGCAGAAATGTCGAATATGGGCCGCCGTAAAGGCCATTGACGATGGGGTTTACCGGAGCGCAAAGCTGTTTTATCGTGCGGGGGAGCCAAGGTCCGAACACCGTGGAGGATCTCATGGGCGATTCCGCGCAGTGCCCCGTGTCGATACCGGTCCGGCGCTCGGATCCGCTGCATCCTCCGCGCGAGTTCGCCGCCCTGCGAGAGGGCCCGCCGATCCGGGTCCTGGGGACGCACGGCGGGGAGCACTGGCTGGTCAGCAGGCATGCCGACGTGCGCACGGTGCTGGCCGACCCTCGGTTCAGCTCCGACGACACGCACCCCGCCTTCCCCCGCCTGATCCCACGGCGGCCGACGCCCGGCGGGCTGTCGTTCCTGCGGATGGACGACCCCGAGCACGGACGGCTGCGGCGGATGTTGACCGCCGAGTTCACCGTCCGGCGCACCAACGCGATGCGGCCCGCCCTTCTCCGCGACGTCACCGCGCTGCTCGACCGGATGGCGGAGCAGGGCCCGCCCGCCGATCTGGTGGAGTCGTTCGCGCTGCCGCTGCCGTCCATCGTGATCTGCCGGCTGCTCGGCGTGCCGTACGAGGACCATGACTTCTTCCAGTCCCGCAGCACGGCGGCGCTGCGGATGACCGACGACCGCGGCGCGGGTGAGATCGCGATGGCGGACCTCGCGGCCTACCTGGACGATCTGGCCGCCCGGCGGGAGCGAGAGCCCACCGACGACCTGCTCGGCCGGATGGCCCTCCGGGTCGGCAAGGGCGAGCTGCGCCACGAGGAACTCGTCGCGATGGCCCGGCTGCTGCTGATCGCCGGTCACGAGACCACCGCCAACATGCTGGGCCTCGGCGTGCTGACCCTGCTGCGGCATCCCGACCAACTCGCCGCGCTGCGCACCGACCCGTCCCTGATCGGGCGCGCCGTGGAGGAGCTGCTGCGCTTCCTCACGGTGGTCCAGGCGGGCGCTCCACGGGTCGCGCTGGAGCCGGTCGAGGTCGGCGGCACGCTGGTGGCGGCGGGGGAGGGCGTCATCCTGGCCCTGCCGTCGGCCAACCGGGACCCCGACCACTTCCCGGACGCCGACACGCTGGACATCGCCCGAGATCGGGGCCACCACGTCGCCTTCGGGTACGGGGCGCACCAGTGCATCGGCCAGACGCTGGCCCGGGTCGAGCTGGAGATCGCCCTCGTCGAGCTGTTCGCGCGCTTGCCCACCCTGGACCTCGCCGTGGACCCGTCGGAACTCCGCTACAAGGACGACATGTTCGTCTACGGCGTCAACGCTTTGCCGATCCGGTGGTGATCCGACTGAGCGCCGACCGGGACGCCTGCCGAGGCGCCGGCCAGTGCGCGTTCCACGCCCCCGACCTGTTCGACCAGGACGAGGAGGAGGGGCTGGTGGTCCTGCTCCACGACGAACCCGCAGACGACCGGCTCCCCTCCGCCCGCCGAGCCGTCGCCGCATGCCCCAACCGGGCCATCACCCTCACCGCCTCCTGACCACACGGCTCCCCCCACCCGGCCTGGATCCGGCGGCACTTCCCCGACCCCGACCGCATCCAGATCACCAGCCCCGAGGTCTCCTGGGCCGAGGCCGCCACCTCCGCCATGTGGTCACGCACCCAACGGACGGGGTCGCGGCCCGGACTTCGATTTTTCGGGCTGTCGATGAACATGCCGGTTCGGGGCCCGGATCGTACTGTGTCCGCCCCGACAGCTTGGGGTCGAAGTTCGCCGAAAGGCCGCTCATGGGCGGTTGCGTTGTGTAATCCTCTGAATACAGGAGGGCCAATGGCTGCTGGGCTGCCACGGCATGTGGCGTGCGTGATGGACGGGAACGGGCGGTGGGCCGAGCAGAGGGGGAGGGAGCGGACGGAGGGGCATCGCGTCGGGGAGGGTTCGGTCGTCGACGTGATCGAGACGTCGTATGCGTGCGGGGTGAAGTGGCTGACGCTGTACGCGTTCTCGACCGAGAACTGGACGCGGCCCGACGAGGAGGTCGCGTTCCTCATGGGGCTGGTGCAGCGGGCCCTGCGCAAGCACGCGGCCTCGCTGCATCTGCGCGGGATCCGGTGTCGGTTCCTGGGAGGCGAGGATGGGCGGATCCCGCCGTCGCTGGCGCGGGACATCGCCGACATCGTCGAGTTGACCAGCGGCAACACCCGGATGACGCTGACCGTTGCGTTCGATCACGGCGGACGTGACGCGATCGTGCACGCGGCGCGGGCGTTGGTGCGGGAAGGGGTCCCCGAGGACGCCGTCACCGAGGAGGCGCTGGCCGCGAGGTTCCAGTACCCGGACACCCCGGACATCGACCTGGTGATCCGGACGTCGGGCGAGCAGCGCGTCTCCAACTTCATGCTGTGGCAGGTCGCCTACGCCGAATGGATGTTCCCACCGACCCTGTGGCCCGATTTCAGGGCCGAGGAGTACCGCGCCTGCCTGGAGGAGTACCGGCGGCGGAAACGCCGGTACGGAGGACTCGACCGCATCGACGAGATGGAGATGATCTGACGTGACGGACACCCTCGACCATGAGCGGCGTATCGAACTCGCGCGAAGGTTCGGCGCCGGGTCACTGCTGAAAAGGCTGACCTGTGAGCTGCGCTGGGGCCTGGCCGCCGTGCGGGCCACCGTCCTGGAGGCCGCGCACCCGCAGGTGGGAGGTGCGCTCCTGGATCACTCGACGTTCGTCGTGCATCCGTGGCGGCGGCTGTTCAACACGATCACCAGCATCGACCGCCTCGTCGACGAGGACGTCGCCGTCCAACTGCGCGAGGTCGACCGGCTCAACCGGCTGCACGCCCGCATCACCGGGACGGACGAACGGGGCCGCCCCTACAGCGCCCTCGACGCCGACGCCCGTGCCTGGGTGATCGCCACCCTGTACGACTCGACGGTGGAGGTCTGCAGGCTCACCGGCACACCTCTCACCGCCAAGGAGGAGGGGCAACTGTATGAGGAGTACAAGGCCCTCCTCACCCTTCTGCAGGGCCGCGACGACCTGCTGCCGCCGACGCTCAAGGCGTTCCGCGAGTACTTCGCCTCGATGGTCTCCGAGCGCCTGGAGGACAACGAAGCGGTCCAGTCGATCATCAACGGGCTGTTCTCCACGATCCCGGCTCCGCCCCTCCTCAAGGGCCACCCCACGCTCTGGGCCGTCGCCCGCGCCGCGATCAGCCCGGTCGCCTCGGCCGTCACGCTCGCCACGCTCCCCGAGGCCTACCGCTCCAAGTACGGCTACACGGCCCCGCCCGGCGCGGACGCGCTCATGCGCGGCGGCTACTTCGCCGTGGGCGTGATCACCCTGATGCTGCCGCCGTCGCTGGGCCGCACCCCCGTGATCATCGACATCCTCGACCCGTCCCGCGAGTCCACCCTCGGCCCGATCAAGATGATGGGCCTGCTGATGGAACAGGCCGGCAAGGCCCAGGACCTGCTGAGGCGCCCGGCCGGGCAGCGGCGGTCCGGTCCCGTGGCCAAGGGCGCCGACCGCTTGTTCCACGAGGTCCTCGACCAGACCGGCGACGGACGCCTGACCTGGCCCGACCTCGCGGCCATGGCCCGGGAGATCGCCACCCGGCTCGACCTCGACGAGCCGGCCGAGACCCGCCTGTTCGGCGCCTTCTCGGCGTGGTGGAAGGAGCTGCTCGCCGCCATGGACGCCGACGGCGACGAGGTCATCACCCGTGAGGAGTTCGCGGCGGGCGCCACCTCCCTGTCCGGCCCGGCGCTGGCCCACGTCGCCGAGGTCTTGTTCGAGACGGCCGACAAGGACGGCAGCGGCACCATCTCCCCGGAGGAGTACCGACTCCTGTTCCGCTCCGGCTTCCGCCGCGACGTCGAGACCACCGCCACCGGCGACATCACCTCGGGCGCGTTCGTCGCCGAGTTCCTCGCCTTCATGACGGGCCGCACCGGCTCCACCGCCTGCGACAACCTCCTGGCCACGGCCTGACCCGCGACCGAACGTCGGCGCACCGACGAAGCCGCTCCGCTCTCCCGGCGCTCGGGGGAGCGGAGGCCGGAGCGGGTCCGGTCAGCGGTACGCGATCGTCGCCGGTATGTGGACCGGGGCCGGGCCGCACCGTTCAAGGCGAGCCGCCGCGCGGGCACCGACGGGTCCGGCTCGAGCATCCTGCACCCCGCCGGGTCATGCCCCACCCCGACCGTTCGCACCCCGCCGACAGGGCCCGGTCCACGGTCCCGAACTCACCGACGCCGCCCTGCACGTCCGCGACCTCGCCACGATGATGACCAACCGCAACGGGCTGGATCACCACGGCCGGCCGGCTGCGCCACCGGCCGTACCGCCGTGGAGGCCGGACTCACCCTGCCCCACGGCAGCGGCACCGTTCAATGAATCGGCAGACGTTCGGGCGCGCCGACTCCGACCTCCTGCGGGTCCGGGTACGCCGATTCCGCACGCCGAACTCGGGCGCCGGCGCGCCGGGGAGACGGTGCCCGGCGTGGGGTCGTGGGAGTAACGCTCGGGCGGTTTCGTCATCGGGCCGAACGGTTCCGTGGTCTCGTTCGACGTAGGGGTGTGACGGCGATGCGGACCCCCGGCGGCGGAGCATGGGGGACAACGGTGGCGGGCGGTGTGATGGCGGGGTTGATCTCCTGGCGGGCCGCCGCGATGGCGCTGGCGATCCTGGCCTTGAGCGGGGCTTTTCGGATCATCCTCGAGTGGCAGCGGCGTCGGACGTTCGTCGCCTTGGTGGCCGGCGCGCCGCAGGGCACGGTGATCGTGCAACAGGATCGGCCGGGGGAGCAGACGATGAGGGTCACACTGGGCGGGCGGCCGCGTGGCCCACGAGCACGGGACAGTGGGTGACCGCCCGCATTCCCCCGGAGCACGCCGACGAAGTGGGGAAGCTGTACCTGCAGGTCGCTCCGGCGTTGTTCGGGTACGCCTGCACGCTTCCGCAGGTGGACCGTGCGCGTGCCGAGGACCTGGTGCAGATGGCGTTCCAGGAGGCTGCGGTGTGCTGGGTCAGGCTCGCCGCACTGGATGTCGAGGGTCGACGTCGGTGGCTGTTCACGGTGCTGCGGAACAAGGCGATCGATGAGTGGCGTCGGAACGGGCGTGTGCGGCCCCACGCCGATCCCGCCGCGTACGGCGGCCATCCGGCGGCGGAGCCGTTCACCCAGGTCCTGTCCGCGCTGGTGTTGCAGAGATGCTGGTCGGCCATCGAGCGGATGCCGCCGATCCGGCAGCGCGTCGCCTTCCTGCGGTGGAACGAGGAATGGAGCACCGCTGAGATAGCCGACTGGCTGGGCATCGCATCGGCCACGGTGCGAGGACATCTCAAGGTCGCGCGAGACGAACTGGTCGTCCAGGTGGGTTCCGCCGTCCCCTTCCTGAACGATCCTGAAGACACCGGAGACGAACTCGGGGAGGAGGCGCCATGAGGGAAGAGGACCGTGAACTCCGCGTTCACGATCGAGTCGCACTCGATGAGATCGAACTCTACGCCGACCTCCTCACAGCGGCGGCCGCAGCCGACGGGCCGATGACCGCCGCGGAGATCGACCGTGCGCTCGGCGTCCGTCCAGGCCCCCCACAGGCGGGTCCGCCGGCGGTCGCGCTGCGCCGCGCGGCAGGCTCCGCCGAGCCACCCCCGGGAGAGAGCCGACCGCCGAGCCCGCAGGACACTCCGGTCTCGCCGGCGGAGGTGTACCGGCAGGCCCGGCAGCAGACGGCCGCAGAGCAGGCACCCTTGGACATGCGCGTCGGCCTCGACAGGCTCAACCGGTGGATGAACCAGGAACCTGACAACGATCTGGCCTGAAACCCGGCCTCGCCACCCTGCGGCTCGCGGTGCGCACCTCTCCGTCCAGAACGTGGGGCCGGTACTCCTCGGCGAACGTCACCGGTTCGGCCGACGGCGTCGAGAGATGTCCGCACGCGTTCCCGAGGGGATCATTCGGTGGCGGCGCCGAACCAGGTGGGCAGCCGTTCGAGCAGATCCTGCTGCTCTTCGCCGACCCACGCCACGTGGCCGTCCGGACGCAGCAGCATCGCGGGCACGTCCAGTTCGTCGCTGCCGTCCACGACATCCTGCTCCGTGCCCGTGAATTCGAGCGGCTGACCGGAACCGGGCCGGCTTGGGGATCACTTGGCCGCGCGGCTGAACGCGGTCGGTGTCGCGCAAAGCCACCGGAACGACGGGTGCGCCCGTCCGGAGGGCGAGCCGTCCGACTCCCGTGCGTCCCTGAGAGAGACGTCCGTCCGGCGAACGGGTGCCCTCGGGATGAAGGGCGAACACTCGGCCCCGCCTCAGCACCTCGGCCGAGGCGTCGAGGGCGGCACCGGCGGCGCGACCTCCCGAACGGTCTTCCAGCGGCCACCGCTTCTCAAGGGTTGACCGGCCCACTGACCGCGCGACGGCTGGGGCGATGGACTTCAAGAGGATGGCTGCGTACTCGACGATGTACGAGCCGGTCTTGCGGAAGGGAGACTGAGGCTCTGCATCCGTGGCCGCATCCTGAGGACCACCGGGGATACGCCGCTTCGCGAGGAGCTGGTCCGCCGACAGGCGAGCAAGGAGGGGAGAGGGGGATACTCACCCCTTTCCACTCTCAACGTATAGCGCACCAGGGGGCTTGCGGCAAGACCCCGGTCGTGCCGCAGAATCGTCGGCCGAGGCCGGAAGCTGCAGTAACGGGGGGCAAGAGATGCGCGTGTTGTCGACGTACGAGTTGCGCGGGGGAGTCGCACCGATGGCGGGACTCGCAGTCGGCTGGACGGTGGGCGCGATGACGGTCATGGCGGCGAGGTGGGCGGTGGACCAGCCCCGGCGAAGGACAGGTGTCTCGTTCCGGGTCGGTGAGTTCCTCAGCGAGGTCGAGGCTCGTCTCGAGTCGGACGGCCGGCGCGCCGACGTTCGTCTGAGCCCGATGAGTGCGACCGGAGTGCTTCCGCCGTTGTAGACGCCGGGCACTCGTCAGGTCCTGATCTCGCCGGCGAGCCACCACGGGAGGTGCCCGGTCGAGCGTGGGTGCCGAGAAGGCCCTCCCGAAGGTCACTGCTGGCCACGGTCGGCCGGCACGGCAGCGCGGGCCGACTCCCGGGCACCTTGCGGCAGCGGCGTCGCAACGCGCGCCGGCCCTCCGGGAACGGCTCGTCACGGCCCATGTTCGTCCGCCCTTCAAGCGACCCCCTCACATCCACAGCAGACCCCGGCCGCGCTCACGAGCGCCGCAATCCACGAACCCCAGATCGGAGCCGATGACGTGAACCCCGTGACCACCAGCGCGTTCGACCTGCCCGAGAACCTCGCTCCCAAGGCCGACCCGGCGCTGATCGCCGACGACGAGAAGCACTTCGCGGCCATCGCGGGGAGCCTCGAGCAGTCGATCGCCGCCCTGTCCGAGCGTCTCGACGCCCAGCGAAGGGCACCCGGCGGCATCGGTCAGGCGGCGATGGACCGCGACATGGAGATCCACCGGCTGACCGCGCGCCTGCGCACCCTGCGCCGCTTCGGGCTGGACCTGTGCCTGGGGCGCATCGTCGCCGCGGACGACACGGAGCCCGTGTACGTCGGACGGCTCGGTCTCACGGACGGCGATGGTCGTCGGCTGCTGCTCGACTGGCGTTCCCCGGCGGCGGAGCCGTTCTTCGGAGCGACCCACGCCAACCCGATGGGGCTGGTGAGCCGCCGCAGGTACCGCTGGACCCGCGGACGGGTCAGCGACTACTGGGACGAGGTGTTCACCGAGGACGGGTTCGAAGGGCACGCCGCGCTCGACGACCAGTCCGCCTTCATCGCCAGCCTGGGCGGCCACCGGTCGTCGCGCATGCGGGACGTGCTCGGCACCATCCAGGCCGACCAGGACGCCATCATCCGCGCGGGATCCCAGGGCGCCCTCGTCGTGGACGGCGGTCCGGGGACGGGGAAGACCGTCGTCGCCCTGCACCGCTCCGCCTACCTGCTCTACTCCGACCCTCGGCTCGGGCACCGCCGGGGCGGGGTGCTGTTCGTCGGTCCGCACCAGCCCTACCTGGGCTACGTCGCCGACGTCCTCCCCAGTCTCGGAGAGGAGGGCGTGCAGACCTGTACGCTGCGGGACCTCGTCACCGAGGGAACCGAGGCGGCGACCGAGGCCGACCCGAACGTGGCCCGCCTGAAGTCGTCCGCGGACATGGTGAAGGCGATCGAGAAGGCCGTCCGGTTCTACGAGAATCCGCCGGCCAAGGGGATGACGGTCACGACCGACTGGACCGACATCCCGTTGAGCGCCGCCGACTGGGCCGAGGCGTTCGAAGCGCCGGACCCCGGGACGCCGCACAACGAGGCCCGTGACCAGATCCTGGAGGAGCTGGTCACGATCCTGATGGACAGGTACGACGGCGAGGCGCCGGCCGGGCTGCTGCGGGAGTCCCTGCTACAGAACAGGGAACTGCTCATGGCCCTCAACAGGGCGTGGCCGCTGATCAGAGCGTCCGACATCGTCGGCGACCTGTGGTCGGTGCCCGCCTACCTGCGCCTGTGCGCTCCCTGGCTCGACACCGACGACGTTCGAAGGCTGCAGCGCACGGACTCCCAGGCATGGACGGTGTCCGACCTGCCCCTCTTGGACGCGGCGCGGCAGCGGCTCGGCGACCCGGAGGCGTCACGACGCAAGCGCCGGCACGAGGCCGCCATCGCCGCTCAACGCGAGCGCATGGAGCAGGTCGTCGACAACCTGATCGAGGCCGCAGCCGCCTCCGGCGCGGACGGCGACGACGGCGAAGGGCTGGTGACGATGCTGCGCGGGCAGGACGCGAAGGTGAGCCTGATCGACGAGGCCGCACTGTCGGGCGCCGACCCGGATCTGCTCGCCGGCCCGTTCGCGCACGTCGTCGTGGACGAGGCCCAGGAACTGACCGACGCGGAGTGGCAGATGCTGCTGCTCCGCTGCCCGTCGCGGAGCTTCACCATCGTCGGGGACCGCGCCCAGGCCAGGCACGGGTTCACGGAGTCGTGGCGGGAACGGCTCGAACGCGTCGGGTTCGACCAGATCAACCTGGCGTCCTTGAGCATCAACTACCGGACGCCGGAAGAGGTCATGGCGGAGGCGGAGCCGGTCATCCGGGCCGTGCTCCCGGATGCCAACGTGCCGACCTCCATCCGCAGCGGCGGAGTCCCCGTCGTCCATGGATCCGTCTCGGAGCTGGGCTCGGTCCTCGACGCCTGGCTCGCCGAGAACGCCGACGGGATCGCGTGCGTCATCGGCGATCCGACGTTCCGGGGGACGTCCCGCGTCCGGTCGCTGACCCCGGAGCTGGCGAAGGGGCTCGAGTTCGACCTGGTCGTCCTGGTCGACCCGGAGGCGTTCGGCGAGGGCATCGAGGGAGCGGTCGATCGGTATGTCGCGATGACCCGAGCGACCCAGCGGCTCGTGATCCTCACGAGCTCCTGACGTCGGTTCCGTTCGTGCCTGGACTCGGTGGCGATCGGTGTCTCTCGCGAGCCGTCGGTGCCCGGCGCTCCCGATCGGTGGACGCCGCCTTGGCCGACGCCCGTGGCCGGTGCCCGCGCTCGGGTCGTCCTCAAGCCCGGTGGGATCCCGGCGTTCACCCGTCGAGGGCTGAGGTCCCACCGGTTCGGCTCGCCCTCGGTGGCGGCGGTGCCGGTTGCTCCGGTGGTCGCGTCAGGCGGCGGTGAGGCCGGCTGCGACCGCCGCCGCCCGAGCGCTTCAGTGGAGTACGGACTCTCGATGCCGCAGGTCACGGCTCCACGCGGCGGCCGACCCGTTCCAGGCGCTCGGCCGCCGGCGGCGCGGGACCGTCAGGTGCAGCTCGCGTCGGGGGTGGTGGAGACCCGGGTCCCGACGACGCTGGGATTCGAGGTGCCGATCAGCTCGCCCTCGGTGTCGTACACGTACGTGGTGCCGGTGCTGGTGAAGGCGGCGCCCGACTGGGTGGCCTGCTGGTCGATCAGGATGTGGCCCGGCAGGCCGGGGAGGGGCTGGAACACCTCCTTGACCACCCAACGGAACGTGTCGGAGCCGGTCTTCCACCAGTAGCCCCGGCCGCTGCTCACCTCGGTGGCCAGGCACACCTTGCCGGCCGAGGTGAACGAGATCCGGGAACTGTGGCTCTCGCCGTTGACCGTGACCGAGAGGTTCCACGCCCCGACCGGCTGGGTCTGAGTGCGGGCGTGGGCGGTGCCCGTGCCTGCGGTGAGGGACGCCGGGATGAGCGCCGCCGAGGAGATGACCGCGAGGGTCTTCGTCTTCATGATCCCGACGGTAAGTGGGGCTTGGGTGAAACGCAACGCTTGTATACTTTTGGAAACCCCCTCACCTCAAGGGAAGCGGCGGCCAAGCAGCCGTTCGACATTCGGATCGTCGGCATTGACTTCCCGTCAAGTGCGATGTCGGCATGAATGCCGACGGCCCTTCACTCCCGAACGCGACTCCAGCCGCCAGGTGGCCGATATGGATACCCTTATGGGAAACGCGTGGACATTCACCCGTGGTGCTCTTTCGCTGTCTTCGGTCGTGACTCGGAGTCTCACCCTCCTCGCAGGCCGATCCCGGCGTCAGAGCACCACGCCTCCACCCTTCCGACGGTCAGTCGCCACTGACCGTTCCGATCCTTCTCACGGGCCTTTTCGGTCGCTCAGGCGAAATCAGCCGGCGGGCTTGCCGAACCAGCGGGAGAGGTGGTCGTCCAGGTCGTGCTGATCGTCGCCGATCCAGGCGACGTGGCCGTCGGGGCGTAGCAGGACGCAGGGAACGTCCAGTGCCGCAGTGGGATCGGCGAGGTGATCGACCCGGTCCGACCAGCCGCCGACGGTCAGGCGTTCGGTGCGGTCCAGCAGCATGCCGCGGCCGCGATGCAGCAGACCGTAGAGGTGGCCCTGTTTCACGTCGATGTCGCGCAGGCGGCGGCCGAGCAGGTCGGGGCCTTCGCCGAAGTCGTAGCGGATGCCGATCGCGGTGATCTTCTCGATCAGACGGCGGTTCACCTCGTCGAAGTCCATCAGTTCGGTGAGCAGCCTGCGCACGGCCTGCGGGCCCGGTTCGGGGGACAGCAGTTCCATCTGGGCGCGGGTGTTGTCCAGCACGTCCTCGGCGACCGGATGACGTTCGGCCTCGTAGGTGTCCAGCAGTGTTTCCGGCGCCCAGCCGCGGATCTGCGCGGCCAGTTTCCAACCGAGGTTGAACGCGTCCTGAACACCCAGGTTGAGGCCCTGCCCGCCGATGGGCGGATGGATGTGCGCCGCATCGCCGGCCAGCAGCACCCGGCCGATCCGATAACGTTCCGCCAGCCGGGTGGCATCGCCGAAGCGGGACAGCCGGCGCGGGGAGTGCACGCCGAAATCGGTTCCGGCGATGGTGCGCAACTGTTGTTTGAAATCCTCGAGGGTGGGCGGCTGCGCGCGATCGCCGACGCCCGCGGCGGGGACCACGACGCTATAGACCCCTCCGCCGAAGGGCCTGAGCCAGAATCGCCTATCGCTCTCGTGGAGTTCGGTCACCTTGGCGGCGATCTCCTCCTGCGGTACGCCCACTTCCATCTCGCCCATCAGCGTCTCGGTCCGCGATGGCTCGCCGGGGAAGCCGACGCCGAGCAGTTTGCGCACCGTACTGCGCCCGCCGTCACAGCCGACGAGATAGCGCGAACGAAGCCGTTCCCCGTCCGACAACTCGACGGTCACACCCTCATCGTCCTGCTCGAGACCCGCCACCGCACAACCGCGCCGGACCTGCGCACCGAGTGCGATCGCATGTTCTTCCAGCAGGCGAACGATGATCGGCTGCGGGATGCCCAGCAGATAGGCGTACGCGGAATCCAGGCCCTCGGGCGCGGGTTTGGCGATGGCGGCGAAGAAACCACCGGCCGGACGCCGCCTTCCGTGTTCGAGAATGCGATCCAGCAGTCCGCGCATCGCCATCAGCTCGAGACTGCGAATATGCAGACCCACTATGCGGACGAACGACACGGGCTCGGTTTCCTTCTCCAGAACGAGGACCCGCACATCGTGCAACCGCAATTCGGCGGCCAGCATCGCACCGGTCGGCCCGCACCCGGCGATGATCACGTCGTACCTGAGGGGCGCGCGGTCGGCTCCGGAGGCCGACGACCGGAGCCCACGGGCGTCGCCCACAGCGGCGCGCTCGTGCGGGGACGGCTCGGCGGTGAACTGCGAAGAGTGCATGGGTGTTGCCTTTCGGGAGGGCCTTGTTGTCGAGGCGCTCCCGGCGACACCTACGTCAATCGCCCGACCGTGACAGGAAGGGGAGCACCCACATCGCTACAGCGTTCATGGGTCTCACCTCCTCGGGCGGTGTCACGGTCGACTGCAAGCTATAAGCCCGAGCATCATCCCGTCCAACCCTTTTCCGGCCGCCTGATCACGACCTCGGACGGACCCCCACGGTTGCGGGCGAAACCGGCGGCCCGGCCGGTCCCGGCCACCGTCGGATCCTGGCCGCCCCGAGACGTACCGGACCTCGGAAGGTGCGCGTTCTCGCTCACCGGCATCGACCGCCGTCGCACCAGGCTTGCCAGTTATGTAACAGCGTTCTATAGTCACATTACTTCGATCTACAACTCAGGGGCATCGTTCCACTGGAGGTCGTGATGACCAGGACGACACCCGGATTCCGCCGGGATCCGCGCCGTGCGCCGTCGTCGGCGCGCGGGACCGCGGTGGTGATCGGAAGCGGCATGGGCGGCCTGCTCGCGGCCCGGGTATTGCTTGATCACTTCGATCGGGTCACCCTGCTCGACCGGGACCGTTTCCCGGAGTCGCCGACGCACCGGTCCGGGGTGCCGCAGTCGCATCACGCACATGGCCTGCTGCTCCGCGGCCGGGAGATCATCGAGGAGCTGTTCCCGGGGATCGAGGAGGACCTGAGGGCGGCCGGGGCGACCGTCGAACGCGACCGCGTGCCGTTCCAAGTGGTGTCGCCGTTCGGGCCACTGCCGCTCACGCCCATCAACGACGAGTTCGGGGTCTACAGCCGGTTCCTGTTGGAATGGCAGGTCCGCGAGCGGTTGGTCGCCCACTCCCGGCTGCGGTTGCTGGGGGGAACGGAGGTGGTGGGCCTGGACACCGGCGGCCCGGCGGCTCGGCCGGGCTCCGCGCGGGTCACCGGCGTGCGGGTGCGTCATCGCGGCGCGGACATCGGCGCCACGTCCGTGCTCGCCGCCGACCTGGTGGTCGACGCGAGCGGGCGCCGTTCCAAGGCGCCGGACTGGTTGCGCGAGCTGGGCTACGGTGAGGTGGCCGAGGAGACCATCACCTCCGGCATCGGCTACGCGTCGCGTTTCTACGCCAAACCCGACGGGTTCCCCGGCGACTGGTCCGGGATCGTCGTCAACGGCCGGGCCCCGGACAACCCCCGAAGCGGGCTGGTGCTGGGCATCGAGAAGGATCAGTGGCACGTCACCCTCGGCGGGTTCGCCGGCGCCGCGCCGCCCACCGACGAGGCGGGGTTCCTGCAGTGGGCCCGCGATCTGCCTGATCCGACGGTCTACGAGTGCATCCGGATCGCCCGCCCGCTGACCCCGATCCGGGGCCATCGCACGCTGACCAACCGGCTGCGCCACTTCGAGCGGCTGACCAGGTGGCCGCCGGGTTTCGTGGTCACCGCCGACGCGGTGTGCGCGTTCAACCCGATCTACGGCCAGGGCATGACCGTGGCCGCCACCGACGCGCTGGTCCTGGGCGAGTGCCTGCGCGACCACACCGACCCGCCGCGCGGCGGCGTCCGTACCCGGCCGGGCTTCGAGCGGGAGTTCCAGCGCCGGCTGGCCAAGAACGTCGCGACCGCGTGGATGGTGGCGAGCAGCGAGGACCTGCGCTGGCCGGGGATCGCCCTGCACGGGGCGCGACCACGGCGCGGCGGGAAGGCCGCGCGGCGCTGGATCGACCTGGTGCTGCGCGCGGCGGTGGCCGACCCGTACCTCTCCGAGCGGTACTTCAACCTGATCATGATGATGGCGTCGCCGGCCACGATGTTCGGCCCCCGGGTGCTGGCGCACGTCGCCCGGGCCGCGATCACGGGAGGTCTCGGCGTCCCCAGCCGGGAGTTCGGCCTGACGGACGCCTCGCTGGCGACCGTCCGCGCCCTGCCCGACGCTCACCCCGTGGCCGGCGGCGGGTCGGCGGCGCCGGGGCACCAAGGGGCCGTCACATGACATCGCTGCCATGGTCGGCCTCGCCGGGGCCGGCGCCATGTCCGCGCGCGTCGACCGACGGTGGCGTGGTTGCATGGCCGCATGCCATCAGCGCCGTCGCCCGACTCGTTCCGGACACCGACCCGCCGCCCCCGGGGGCAGAGGTGAGCCGGGGCCGGACGTCGGCGCTGGTGGTCCGCGAGGCGCTGCTGCGGGCGGCCCGTGAGCTGCTCGACGAGCGCGGCCCCGCAGGGCTGGCGATCCGCGACATCGCCGCGCGCGCCGGGGTGGCCCCGATGGGGGTGTACAACCGGTTCGGCTCCAAGGACGGCATCCTCAACGCGCTGCTCGAAGAGGGTTTCGCCGAGCTCGCGGCTGCGGTCACCGTCCGACCCGATGTCGCCGACCCCCTCGGCGCGATCACCACCGGAATGGGCAACTACCGCGCCTTCGCGCTGGCCAACCCCGCGATGTACCGGTTGATGTTCGACCTGCCGATCGCGGGGTTCGAGCCGTCTCCAGAGGTGCGCATGATGGCGCTCGCGGCGTTCGAGCGACTGATCGACGCGGTCCAGGTGGGCATCGCGACCGGGCACCTGCGGCCCGGGGATCCCGAAGAGATCGCCCAACGGGTCTGGGCCGGCTGCCACGGCGCGACCAGTCTGGAGCTGCGCGGGATCGCGTTCATCACCGACTACGACACCCACTACGCCGCGCTCGTCCGGACCCTGTTGCGCGGACTCGCCACCCACCCCGACTCCGAGAGCGAGTGAGCCGGTGATCACGATCGACCGAGCCGGGCTGGAGTTCGACATCACCGAGAACGGGCCCGCCGACGGTGAGCCGGTGGTGTTGCTGCACGGGTTCCCTCAGCACGCCGACATGTGGGACGCGCTGACCCCGATGCTCACCGCGCACGGCTACCGCGTCCTGGCGATGAACCAGCGCGGCTACAGCCCGAACGCCACCCCGCGCGGACGCCTCGCCTACCGCATTGAGGAGCTCGTCGCCGACGTCATCGCCCTGATCGACGCCCGGGCCGGCGGTGGCCCGGTGCATCTGGTCGGCCACGACTGGGGCGCGGCGGTGGCCTGGGCACTGACCGCCGCCCACCCCGAGCGGGTGGCCAGCCTGACCGCCCTGTCGGTGCCGCACCCCTTCGCGTTCCTGACGGCGATGTTCACCAGCGTGCAGGGGTTGAAGTCCTGGTACATGTACTTCTTCCAGCTACCGTGGCTGCCCGAACGGCTGCTGCTCGTCAACCCGGTCCGGACGCTGATCCGGTTCGGTCTGTCCCCGGAGCAGGCCCGGCGGGACGCGGCCCGGTTCACCGGCCCGACGTCGCTGCGCACCGCGATCAACTGGTACCGGGCCATGCCGCTGGTCAACCCGCGCGCCGCCCGCACGCCGGTACGCCGCCCGACGTTGTTCGTGTGGTCCGATGGCGACGTGGCCATCTCCCGGCAGGCGGCGCAGCGCTGCGCTCGCCACGTCCAGGGGCCCTACACCTTCGTGACGTTGGCCGGAGTGAGCCACTGGATCCCCGACCAGGCCCCCAGCGAGCTCGCCGAGCTGTTGGTGCCGCACCTGCGGCTCTGGCCCGCCATCGCCCCCCGCTGATGACCGGGCGCACGCCGGCGGGATGACCAGCCGTCCGTCGTCGTCCACACGGACGGCGCCGATGTCGTTGGGTGAGGTGCCCGCCAAGGTCTCCTCCAGTTCGGCCGCACCCGCCGGTTCGCGGACCAGATGGCAGAACTCCTCGCCACTGTTGGAGGGTGATCCTCGTAGGTGCCTCCCAGCAGTGCCGGAACGCGGTGTCGTCGCCGCTCTTGCGGGCCTTGGCCAGGTGGTCGTTCCACTGACCACCGGAACACCGATCGGGTGGCCCTCAATCCGGATTGTGGAATGCCCTGAACGCAATGACTGCGACTGCGGGATGGTTGGTGATATTTTTCCTTCCGGTACACGCCGAGATGGATGTGGAATTCTCATGCCGGAAGTCACGCTCGCGGTCACCAGCGGTGACGGAAGCGGAAATGTCGGCGCTCTCTTCCGCTGGCTGCGGTCCGACCTTCGGGTCCAATACGGCCTCAAACCCGAACTTCGTTCCGAGGCGGTCCCTGAGGGGACCATGGGGGCCGCGGACCTGATCCATGTGGTGCTCGACCATGGCGAGGCCATCGCCGCGCTCGCCACGGCCGTGGCGGCGTGGTTCGGCACTCTCCGTCGCAGACCCGCGCTGCGCGTCGAGCGTGACGGCGTCGTCGTCACGCTCGCCGACGTGTCGGAGGAACGCCTGCGCTCCGTCCTCAACGAGCTCCTCACGGGCCTTCCGGCCGAACCCGCCGAGAACGAAGGAGGGGAGGAAGAACGGGATGAGCCTGCATGACATGCGCCCCCGGCAGGCGGATCCGGTCAGGTCACGGGCCGTCCTGATCGGCACGCACACCTACGAGCACGAATCGCTCCCCGCCCTGCCCGCCGTGGAACACAACCTCCTCGAACTCCAACGTGCGCTCACGGATCCGGCCATCTGGGGACTTCCGGCCCAAAACTGCGCCGTTGTGTCGCAGAAGAAAGACGCCGCCGAGATCCTGGACATCATCCAGCGCGCCGGGGAGCAGGCCACCGACACGCTTCTGGTCTACTACGCCGGTCACGGCCTGATGGGAACGCGCGAAGGTCAACTCTGGCTCACCCTCCCGCATTCACGTGCGCGCAAGCACGCCACCGTGCTCCACTATGACTGGATCGCCGATGTTCTGCGGAACAGTCACGCTAAGTGGAAGACGGTGATCCTGGACTGCTGTTATAGCGGGCAGGCGTTCGCCGGCAACACCCTGGGCCCGTCGGAGTTCGCCGACTGGGCGCAGGTCAGAGGGTCGTTCGTCATGACGTCGGCCGCCCAGGACGCGTTGGCCGGCGCTCCCTTCCGCGACCGCCCGACCGTGTTCACCGGCGCCCTCCTCTCGGTCCTGGACAACGGGATCCCGAACGGGCCGCCGCTGCTGGACATGGCGACCGTCTTCGCGGCGGTGCGCGGACGGCTGGTGGCCGACAACCACCCCATTCCCCAGCAGGGCAATCAAGACATGGGCGGATCCAGCATCATCTTCCGCAACCGGTGGCACGGCGCCCCGGCTCGTGCGGACACCGCCCTCGACGCCTCCTCGGCCGATCTGAACGGCTGGGGCGTCCCCGACCCGGCCGAAGGCTGGAAGTGGCAGGCCGACGCGTTCCGGTGGGGGCCGTTCCGCGCGCCGCTGATCATCGTGGAGGGCGACGGCACCAGCGTCATCGGGGAGGACTCCGTTCGCCTGATCGTGCAGGACGACCCCATCGAGCTGCCCGACGAGCTGGCCGAGTGGCGCGCCGAGATCGAGCGCGACCAGCGGGAACGTCGCGAGCGGGGGGACGACTTCTTCTGGAACGGCAACCGCTACGCGATCGACAAGGTCTCGGTGAGCCGCCATCCGACCACCGAAAGCCCCGAGGTGTCGCTGCGCCTGAAGCCGTCCGACTACTACTCGTTCCTGGCCGTACAGCAGCACGATCGCGAGTTCGCCGACGGAACGACGCCTCGCAGCCGCTACCTGGACCCGTACCGCCCGGTGGACGTCCCGGCCTTCATGTCCTCGAGCCTGGGCACCAATATCGCGGTGGTGACCGCCGACAACAAGATGATCTTCTCGCGGCGCAGCCAGAACGTCGGTTCGCACCCCGGCCACTGGAATTCCTCCGCGAACGAGGCGCTGTCGCGGGACATCGACTCACAGGCGCGCAACGCCCCGAATCTCTACGACGTCGCGCGGCGCGGCCTCAGGGAGGAACTGGGCCTCGAACGTCACGAGTACAGGCTGTCCCTGCTCGCAATCACCGTGGACCGCAGGAACCAGTGGGGCGCGCTCTTCACCGCCAGACTCACCTCACTGACGAGCGACCAGTTCCTCGCGCGGCGGAGCCGGGGGGTGGCGGACAAGTACGAACACGACGAGCACGCACTGGTCCCCTTCGAAGTGGCCGACATCGTGGAGTTCATGTTCTGCGAGGAACGCCGGACCCTGTGGGCCGCCACCGCTCCGGCCGTGTTCTTCCTCGCCCTCGTCTACCAGTACGGCCGGACCGTGGTCGAGGACGAGAGCCTGCGCACGTTCGCACGACTGAGGGCGCGGGAACGGTAGCTTCGACCTCACCGACGCAGGGCGGTCTCCCGCGCCATGTGGGACAGCTTCTCGGGATTGCGAACGGCGTAGAGCCCGGTGATGAGGCCGTCGTCGAAGCGCACCGCCATGACGGTGTCGATCTCGCCGTCGAGCCGGAGGATCAGCGCGGGGTGGCCGTTGACCTGGGCCGGGTGCAGCGAGGCCGCGGGGGCGATCCTGCCCAGCACGTGGGCCACCGTGTCGGCTCCCACGACGGGTTCGAGCGCGGCCCGCACGACTCCGCCACCGTCACCGAGGAGGACGACGTCCGGCGCGAGGATGTCGAGCAGGCGTTGCAGATCTCCCGTTTCGATCGCCCGTTGGAACGCCTCGAGGGCGCCGCGGTTCTCGGCCGGTGAGACCATCCCGCGTGGTCGGCGTGCGGCGACGTGCGCCCGTGCCCGGTGGGCGATCTGGCGGACCGCGGCCAGGTTCTTGTCGACGGCCTCGGCGATCTCGTCGTACTCCAGCTCGAACACCTCGCGGAGCACGAACACCGCCCGTTCGGTCGGCGTGAGCGTCTCCATCACCAGCAGCATCGCCATGGAGACGCTGTCGGCCAGCTCGGCGTCCTCGGCCACGTCGGGCGCGGTCAGCAGCGGCTCGGGCAGCCAGGGGCCGACGTAGGACTCCTTGCGACGGCGGAGCGTGCGCAGCCGGCTCAGCGCCTGGCGGGTGGTGATCCGGACCAGGTACGCGCGCTGATCCCGCACCGTGTCGTGATCGACGTCCGCCCATCGCAGCCAGGTCTCCTGCAGGGCGTCCTCGGCGTCGGCGGCCGAGCCGAGCATCTCGTAGGCGACGGTGAACAGCAGGTTGCGGTGGGCGATGAACGCCTCGGTGGCGGTGTCCCCTGCTCGATCGCTCATCGTCTGCTCCCACCTGTTCGAACTCGACCGTGCACACACAAGACGCCGGCCCCCGCCGCCCTGTGACATCCGCGACCGGTGGCGCACGCCACATCGCCGTCGCCGTCACAGGAAGCGGGTGGCCGGCATCTCCATGGTCGTCAGGACGCCGCGCGAACGATCGCCCGGTGCGCGACTCCACGAGTGAGGACGAGAACATGGAACCCCGTTTCGACCTGATGACCAACGGGCTCGGCGCCAAGATCGGCAAGCGGTTCGCCGCCGTCAGCCTGCTGATCCAGGGGTCGACGCTGCCCAGGGACCTGCAGGAACTGCTCATGCTGCGCGCCAGCCAGATCAACGGCTGCGGTTTCTGCGTCGACGTCCACACCAAGGAGGCCACGGTCGCCGGGGAGGCCGCCGTCCGACTCCACCTGGTCGCCGCCTGGCGCGAGTCCACCGTGTTCACCGAGGCCGAGCGGGCCGCGCTGGCGCTCACGGAGGAGAGCACCCGGCTCGCCGACGCCCATCAGGGCGTGTCCGACGAGACCTGGGCGCGGGTGCGGGAGCACTACGACGACGATCAGGTCGCGGCGCTGATCTACCTGGTCGCCATGATCAACGCGGCCAACCGGCTCGGCGTGATCCCGCGCAAGCAGGGCGGTTCCTACGAGCCCGGCATGTTCGCCGACCTGTCGAGCTGATCGGCGGTCGACGGTGCGAACGCGTCCCGGCCCGGCATCGTTCGATCCGGGCCGGGCCGGCGCACGTCCCGGGCACGGGCCACGTGGCGATGACGCCGCTCAGCCGCCCGCCGCACCGCCGGGCGCCGCGTTCTCCAAGTCGTCGATGCCGCCGGACCAGGTCCGTGTCCTCCTCCGTCGACCTGCCGGCCGGGCCTACGGTTCCGTCGGTTTGCGGGCGAGGAGGCGGCCGTGCTGGAACCTCTCGTTGTCGCCCGGCTCACGGCGCAGCCGGGCGACCTCGGTGAGCCCGGCCTTGGACGCCAGGTCCGCGACGTGGTCGATGGAGAGCCGGTGGGCGAGGGAGACCTTGTGGTCGAACGGCTGGGCCCGGTGCGGCGAGTCGTCGTCGGTCGCGAAGAACCCGAGGAGCAGGTGACCGCCCGGCGCCAGCACCCGCGCGAACTCCGCGAAGATCACCGGCAGGTCCTCCGGAGGAGTGTGGATGATCGAGTACCAGGCGAGAACGCCGCCCAGCGTGCCGTCCGCGATGTCCAACGCGAGCATCGAACCCTCGTCGAACCGCAGGTCCGGGTACTCCCGGCGGGCCAGCTCGATCATCGCGGGCGACGCGTCGACGCCGAAGGCGGTCACCCCGAGGGAGGCCAGGCGCGCCGTCACGCCGCCGGGGCCGCATCCGAGGTCGGCCACCGGCCCGGCGCCCGCGGCTCGTACCAACTCGGCGAACGCGGTGACCAGGGCGAGATCCAGCGGCCGGCCCTCGACCGAGTCGCGGAACAGCTCGGCGTAACGGGGGGCCACGGCGTCGTAGGCCGCGCGGGTGGCGTCCAGGGAGGAGGACTCGATCATGATTGACGACCCTAGTCCGCGTGGTCCGGCGTCCGTACGGCCGCGCCCGGCCTCGGGGAGCGTGCCCGGCCCGCCGGGCCCGCGTGTCAGCTCCGCCCGGTGACGGCCTGGATCTCCTGCTCGACGATCTCCCACAGCGGCGCGCCGTCGCGGTTGGTGAGGATGACGCCGACCCAGCCGGTGTCCGGGTAGATGGTCCAGTTGGCGCCGACACCGGGGTTGGCGCCCGCGCGGCTCCACACCCACTGGCCGTTGACCAGGCTGACCGGCATTTGGTACGCCGCGAACGACGCGTCGGCGGGGGCCGCCCGGCGGGCCAGGCCACCGACCTGGGGGGCGAGGGGCAGCTTGGCCCCGGTGAACAGTTCGGCGTAGTGCCGGTCCAGCACCGTGCCGTCGCCCAGCGCACGCGCGAACCGGACCAGATCCGGCGCGGTGGCGAAGCCGCCGTCCCCGGGGGCGTCGATGAAGGCGCGGCCCGGGTTCTTGCCCAGGACGTACGGGTCGGGACTGCCCTTGTCCAGATTGCGGACGGCGTCCACTCGGCTGCCGTCGGCCTGCGTCATGTACGGGTGCGCGATGTGCTCGTCGGTGAGCCACTGCGGCCTGGTGTAGAACCCCGAACCGGTCATGCCGCAGCGCTTGAAGATGTTCTCTTGGACGTAGTCCCAGTACGTCTTGCCGGTGACGGCTTCGATGATCTGCGCGGGGATGGCGACTTCGGCGCCGGAGTGGCTGCTGGGTGTGCCGGGAGGGGCCTCCGGCGTCGCCTGCCGGGCCCACTGCTCGTAGAAATCGTGCACTTCCTTCCGGCTCTGGAAGATGCGTTGCACGTCCTCCTGCGGGGTCTTCATCCCGGAGGTGCCGGTGAGCAGGTGGTGGATGGTCACCTTCTCGGCGATCTCCTTGGCGTAGCCCGTCAGGTGGGTGCCCACCGTGTCCCACAGGTTCACCTGGCCCCGCTGCGCCAGTTGCAAGATGGCCACCGCGTGGAACGGCTTGCCCGCCGAGCTGAGGCTGAAGGCGATGTTGTCCCCGTTGGGGATCCCCTTCTCCTCGTCGGCCATGCCGTAGCTGCGCGACAGCACCGTCCGGCCCCTATGCGACAGCAGCACGACGCCGGAGAACCTGCCGTCGGCGGCCAGCTTCGCCACGTACCGGTCGTAGGCTCCGCCGGGCCGGGTGTCCGACGGGATCCGTTCGCGCCCCGACGGCTCGGGCGCGGCGTGGCCGGGCCGGGCGCCCACCAGCGGCGCGCCGGCCGCCACCACGCCGGCGGCGGCCAACCCGCCCCACCCGACCAGCCGCCGCCGGTCGATGCCACGTGCGGAATCCGAGTCCATGATCACGGTCCTTTTCCGATCGACGAACCGACCACCGATGTGCTGTGGTCCACACGCCCACCCAAGTCGGAGGACTGTTGCGGCGGCGTATGCGAATTTCGATACGCCCGCGATACACCCCGATCCCCGGGCATCGAGGACCTGCGGGGGCCGGCCTCGGCGCTCGACCGTCCACGGAGGGCGCCGGGATCAAAGCGGCCGGCGGCGGGCTCGGTTCGCCTCGCGGAGGATCGCCCAGGCGTCCGCCACCGGGCCCATGTGCGCGAGCTTGTCGGGGTTGAGGATCGTGCGGATGGTCTGGACCCGTCCGTCGAGGATGTCGAGCGCCAGCGTGTTGAGGATCTTGCCGTCCCGGTCGCGGAGGATCGCCCCCGGCTGGCCGTTCACCTGGTGCGCCTCCACCACGCCGCCGATCCGGACGAACGGCGGGACGATCGCGGCGAGGATCCGGGCCACGTTCCCGGCGCCGGTGATGGGCTTCCACTGCGGGCTCTTGCCGCCGCCGTCGCCGACCATCTGGACGTCGGCGGCGAGGAGTTCCCGGAGTCCGTCGAGGTCCCCTTCCTTGAACGCGTCGAAGAAGCGTTCGGCGAGCTCCTCACGCTCGCGCCGATCGGCCTCGAACCTCGGCCGCCCCTCGTCCATGTGGCGGCGCGCCCGCACGGCGAGTTGGCGGCACGCGCCCTCCGACCGCTCCACGGCCGACGCGATCTCCTGGAAGCCGAACCCGAACACCTCTCGCAGGACGAAGACCGCGCGTTCGAGCGGGCTCAGCCGTTCGAGCAGGAGCAGGGCCGCCATCGACACCGAGTCGGCCAGCTCCGCCGAGCGCTCGGGGTCCTCGTAGGGGTCGGCGAGCAGCGGCTCGGGGAACCACGGACCCACGTACGCCTCCCGCCGGACGCGGGCCGACCGCAGCACGTCGATGGAGATCCGGGTCACCGTGGCCGACAGGTAGGCCTTGGTCGACGTGGGTCGCGTCGTCGAGGCCCCGAAGCGGAGCCACGTCTCCTGGACCGCGTCCTCGGCCTCGGCCACGCTGCCGAGGATCCGGTACGCGATGGAGAACAGCAGCGGCCGCAGCTCCTGGAACTCCTCGGACCGGGTCAAGCCAGCCCCTCCTTGAAGCCCTGCCGCCACGAGGGGTAGCGCAGCTCCCAGCCGAGCTCCCGCTTGGCCTTGGCGTTGGAGAAGCCGCGTCCCTCGGTCATCATCGCCACCGGCACGTCCCCGGCCAGCATCCGGGCCAGCCACTTGGGGACCCGCATCGGCTTCCTCGCCCCCGCGCACGCCGCCAGATGCGGGAGCCACTCACCCGCCGGGGCCGGCTCGTCGTCGACGATGTTGAATACGCCCCTGGCCTTCTGCTCCACGGCCAAGACGGTCGCGCTCGCCGCGTCGTCCAGATGTACCCACGAGCTGTGGCCGGCGCCGCCGCCGACGAGCGGGAACTGCCGCTTGCGCAACAGCTCGACCTGGTCGTCGCTGGCGCCCGGCCCGTAGAGCCCCCCGTACCGCATGACCGCGCCGCCCGCCCTGCCGACCACGTCCTCGACGTGGCGGATCGCCTCCAGACCCGCCTGCGCCACCGTTCCCTCGTGCAGGTCCAGCGGGTCGTCCTCGGTCTTCACCCATCCGCCCTCGCGGATCCCGTTCCAACTGGCGTAGCCCTGGGCGATGAAATGGGGCACGCCGACGGCCTCGGCCGCGGCCAGCAGGTGGTCGGTCCCCTCGGTGCGCAGCCGGATGGTGGGGGCGAACCACCGGTCCATGTGCTTCATGTCGGGCTTGCCCGCGTGCGTCATGGAGATCGCGGTCATCTGGTGGACGATCACGTCCGGCCGGGCGCCCGCCACCGCCTCACCGACCGACATCGCGTCCAGCCCGTCCATCACGACGCCCTCCGCGCCCATCCCCGCCGGCAGGCCCAGCTTGGCCGCGCTCGTCGTCGTGGCCGTCACCTCGTGGCCGCGCGCCACCAACTGCGGCACCAGCCGCCGACCCAGGACCCCGGTCCCACCCGCCACGAACACCCGCATGACCATCACCCTCCTCGATGTCAGAGCCCGTCTTCGCAACCTGAGACGAGACAGCCCGGCCGTGTGTGACATGGGGGTCGCTCCTTTGCCCAAGTCTGGAAAGTCGCAGAGCGGGGATTTCCCGGGTCGCGGCCAAGGTGAGATCAGGTGTCGGGGAGCGGACGGAGACTGGTCGAGATGAACGCCGGCGGCGCGGCGGACGAGGGGGCGACCGGAGAGCGGGCCGAGCGGTCGGGGCGGGAGAGCCGTTGAAGGCGTACGGCGACACGATGGCCGAGGCCGCGGGCCGCGCGCGCACGGCCCTGCGGCACTGGGCGCACCGGCACAAGCGCAAGCACGGCCCCAGCAAGGGGATGCCGCTCCTGGCGCGGCTCCGAGGGACCGAGTTCGCGGACGTGACCCCGGAGGGGGAGACGCTCTCGCCGGCCGAGGCGCGGGAGGTGATGGAGTTCCTCCTCGACCTCAGCGAGCAGATGTTCGTCGGCGGATCCGAGACCCGGATGATCGAGACCTCGATCATCGCGGCCGCCGCGTCGCTCGGCCTGACGCACATGGAGCTGGCCATCGTGGCCGGCCGTACGGTCACCCTCCAGTACGCGCCGCCGGGCACGTGGCCGTTGGTGATGATCAGGGTGGCGCGCACCGACGACAGTCGCGATCTGGTGGAGATGGCCGCGCTCCACACCCTTGTGGAGGACGTCGTCGCGGGGCGGGTCGACCGTGAGGAGGGCGAGCGGCGGCTGGCGGGGATCCGGCGGATGGTCCCGGTGTGGCCCGGCTGGGTGAGGATGGCCGGGGGCGCGGTGCTGGCGGCGTCGATCAGCCTGCAGGCCAACGGCACCCTGTTCGGCGCACTGACCGCGATGGTGGTGCTCGTCGTGGCCAACCGCGCCGGATGGCTGTTGGGCCGGAGCGGGATCCCGAGCTTCTACGTGGTCATCGTGCAGTCCGCGACCGTCGTGAGTCTGGGGCTGCTGACCCTGGAGATGGGGCTGCTGAGCGCGCAGAACGCCGCGAGCATGACCGCCGCCAACCTCGTTCTGCTGCTCCCCACGCTCACGGTGGTGTCGTTGGCCCAGGACGCCCTCACCGGCTTCGGCGTCACGGCGGCGGTCCGGCTCATCAGCGTGGTGCTGTCCCTCGGAGCGCTCTTCACCGGAATCGTCTCGGTCGGTGTTCTGGCCCCCAACGTCCAGGTCGTGGGCGGATCGCAGGGACTGCGGTTCGTGGCCCTTCCCGTGGGCGTGTACCTGTTGACCGCGGTGATCGGCTCGGCCGCCAACGCGATCTCCATGGGCGGCGCGGCACGGTTGATCCTGTACGCGGCGCTGGGGGGACTGCTCGCGGCGGTGGCCAGGAGGTTCGGGGTGACGGTGCTCGAACTGCCGATCCCCATGGCGGTGCTGCTGGCGGCGACGGTGCTCGGCACGGTCGGCGGATACCTCAGCCCCAGGGTCGACATCCCGTCGCCCGCGTTCGTCCTCCCGGGGATCGCGGGGACGCTGCTGCCCAGCACGGACGTCTACCGCGGCCTCGCTCAGTACAGCGCGGGGGCGCCGGGAGCGGGGCGGTACCTGCTCGCGGCGCTCCTCACCACGACCGCCATCGGTGCGGGTGTCGTCCTGGGCAACATCCTCGGCGCCAGGGGCGGACGCGTACAGACCTCACGCAATGCGTGAGGTCCGTCGCGGTGGCGTGGCGGGTCAGTCGTCGTCGCCGTTGTCCCCGTCGTCACCGTCATCGCCGTCGTCATCGTCGTCCGGAGCGGCGCAGCCCGCCGTGACGGCGACGACGGAACCGACCGCCACGATCCCGGCGATGGCGGGAACGGAGGCGGGCATGAGCGTCGTGGCGACGGCGAGGAGGCTCTTGACGAGACCGAGCCAGAACTTGGCGAGCATGGTGATCTCCCTGGAGGCGGCGCCGGCGCCGGCGCGGTGTCGGTAAGCGTACTGCGATCATTCCGGCCGGGGCGATGCATCGGGCCGCCCCGTTCATCCCGTCGATCCGGTGGCGAGGCGCGTCCCATGGTCGTTCGGCCCGATGTCGTTCCGTCGGCGGGGGAGGGGCGCCCCGGTGACCGGACGCTGACGTCGTGGGCGACACGGGCCCGCAGGTCGACGGCTCCGACATTCCCTCGAGGCTCCCGGGAATTGAGGAATCAACCGTTCCTCAAAGGTTCGTAGAGTTCCAGAAGAGGAAGGGAGCGGCACATGTTGCGAGGACCCGCCACCATCAACATCTGGGCCGACGATCTCGAAGCGGCCAAGGACTGGTACGCCGAGCTGCTGGGGGTCGAGCCGTACTTCGAGCGCCCGGGCAACGGGCTGCCGGCGGCCTACTACGAGTTCAGGATCGGCGACCACCAGACCGAGCTGGGTCTCATCGACCGGCGTTACGCCCCGCCGGGCGCGTCCACCGCACCGGGCGGAGCGGTCCTGCACTGGCACGTCGACGACGTGCAGGCCGCCTTCGAACGGCTGCTGTCCATGGGGGCCACGGAGTACATGCCGGTCACCGCGCAGGGCGACGCGGGCTTCGTCACCGCCTCGGTGGTGGACCCGTTCGGCAACGTGCTGGGTGTCATGTACAACCCGCACTACGTGGAGACCATGGGCCGATGATGCACTTCGCGGACGCCGGGCAGTGGGAGGCGTGGCTGGCCGAGCATCACGAGGACGAGGGCGGCGCCTGGCTGAAGATCGCCAAGAAGGGCGCGCCCGTCGCGTCGCTGAGGATCGTGGAGGCGCTCGAAGTCGCCCTGTGTTACGGCTGGATCGACAGCCAGCGCAAACCCCTCGACGAGCACTTCTACCTGCAGCGCTACTCCCGACGCCGCAAGGGGAGCCCTTGGTCGAGGGTGAACGTCGAGCGGGTGGAGGAGTTGACCGCGGCCGGGCGCATGCGTCCGCCCGGCCTGGCGGAGGTCGCCGCCGCTCAGGCGGACGGCCGCTGGGAGGCGGCCTACGCGGCCCAGCGGAACGCCACCGTTCCGCCCGATCTGGCCGAGGCGCTGGCGACCCATCCGGAGGCCGCCGCCCGCTTCGAGGCGCTCGACAAGACCGCCCGGTACCTGACGATCCTGCCCCTGCTGAAGGCCAGGACCCCGGCCGGGCGCGAGGCCCGCCTGCGGCGGGCGATCGCCGACCTGTCGCACCGATGATCCGTTGACCGCGCCCCGCCGGGGACCCCGGGTCGAACTGTTCAAGTTTGACCAGAGGGTCGGGGCGCGGTTATCGTGGGCCTTCTAGTCAAGTTTGAATACCTAGTCCCTGGAGGGATATGTGCCTGGTCCCGATCTCGCGATCGTCGCGGAAGGGCTGCGGAAGACCTACGGAGCGAAGAGGGCCCTGGACGGACTGGACATGACCGTGGCGAGCGGAACGGTCCACGGCGTCCTCGGCCCCAACGGCGCGGGCAAGACGACCTTCGTCCGCATGCTGGCCACCCTGCTCCGGGTGGAGCACGGGCGGGCGTGGGTCGCCGGGATCGACGTGGGCCGCGACCCGGTCGAGGTCCGCCGACGCATCGGTCTGCTGGGGCAGAACGCGGCGCTGGACGAAGAACTGTCGGGCCGGCAGAACCTGGAGCTGTTCGGCCGACTGCACCGCCTCGGCGGGAGAACGGCGGCCGTGCGGGCGGGGGAGCTGTTGGAACGGTTCGACCTCGCCGACACCGGCCGCAAGCCGGTCCGGGCGTACAGCGGCGGAATGCGACGCCGTCTCGACCTGGCGGCGTCGTTCATCGTCGAGCCGCGGGTCCTGTTCCTGGACGAGCCGACCACGGGCCTCGACCCGCGGGGCCGCACCGAGGTGTGGAACGCGGTGCGCTCGCTGGTCGGCGGCGGCACCACCGTGCTGCTGACCACCCAGTACCTGGAGGAGGCCGACCGGCTCGCCGACCGGATCTCGGTCATCGACGGCGGCCGCGTGATCGCCGACGGCACGTCCGACCAGCTCAAGGCGAAGGTGGGCGGGGATCGGATCGACGTGGTCGTCCGGGACGCCGATCGGCTGGAGGACGCGGCGGCCGTCCTGGCAGGGATCCCCGGCGGCGGGGCCGTGGCCACCGACCCGGACGGCCGCCGGATCAGCGCACCGGTCGCCGACCGGATGAGCGCGCTCACCCACCTGGTGCGAGGACTTCAGGACGCGGGCATCGAGGCCGAGGACCTCACCGTGCGGCGCCCCACCTTGGACGAGGCGTTCCTGCAGCTCACCGCCGACCGCGAGGAGTCCGCATGACGACCACCACGGCACCGACCGCGCCCACCGGAGGGCGACTCCGCTGGTGGCTGACCGACTCGTGGAACATGACGAGGCGCGAACTCGCACGTCTGGCCCGCCGACCGGCGCAGGTGGCGCTGGGGTTGGGGTTCGGGGTGATGATGCTGGTGATGTTCGCGTACTTCATCGGCGGCGGCATGGTGGTCGCCGGGGGCGGCGACTACAAGGAGTTCCTGGTCCCCGGGATGCTCGTGCTCACCATGGCCTTCGGCCTGGAGGCCACGATGACCGCGGTCACGCAGGATCTCCAGAAGGGGGTCCTGGACCGGTTCCGGTCCATGCCCATGGCGCCCTCGACGGTCCTGGTGGGACGCAGCGTCGCGGACATGCTGGAGTCGGTCGTCGCCCTGCTGTTCATGATCGGGGCGGGCCTCCTCATCGGCTGGCGCTGGCACGGGTCGTACACCTCGGCGCTGGCGGCGGTCGGGCTGCTGTTCCTGCTGCGCTTCGCGATGCTGTGGTGCGGCATCTGGCTGGGGCTGATCGTCGGCCGGCCCGAGTTGGTCATGGCCGTCCAGATCCTCGTCTGGCCCATCGCGTTCAGCTCCGGCGTCTTCGCCTCGCCCGAGTCCATGCCGGGCTGGCTGGGCGCGCTCGCCGAGTGGAACCCGATGACGGCCTCCGCCACCGCGGTGCGCGACCTGTTCGGCAACCCCGGCGTGACGGGTGAGTCCTGGGCGGCCGAACACGCCGTGCTCCTGGCCGTGGTGTGGCCCCTCGCCCTGCTCGCGGTCGTCTTTCCGATGGCGGCGGCGCGCTTTCGGGGCCTCAGCCGCTGAACCCGACGCCGACCCCGTGTCGAGAGCCTCTCTCGGCACGGGGCGCGCCGCGTGGGTCAGGCGTCGTCCTCATGCTCCTCGGCGAGCACCCCGGCGAAAGGGTCCCCGCCCTCGCCCGCGAACGCGTACGCTCCGCCCTCGATCCGCTCGATCAGCGCGCGCGTCCACGCGACGCCGACCTCGGCCGTGTTCACCCACAGGTGCATGATCTCGCCGATGTGGCCGAGCGGTTCGGGGCCGTCCTCCGGCGTGTAGTACCGGGTGACGGCCTCCCGCCATGTCTCGAGCCCCTCGATCCGCCGCCTCAGCAGGGCGGTGGCCTCCTCCCTCGGCAGGTCGACCATGAAGCCGAGGCCGGCCGAGAGCACGTCCATCTCGTCGGGGTTGGTCAGCGCCTCGCGCAGCAGCCTGAAGTACTCGGCGGTGCCCTCCTCGGTGACCTCGTACTCGGTCCGCGGAGGGCCGCCCGCCGTGCTGGGCGCGGTCTCGTAGGCGTGCAGCAATCCCTGCTTCGCCATCTGCTTCAGCGCGTGGTAGATCGAGCCGGGCTTGGTGTTGGACCACTCGTCGGCGCCCCAGAACTCCAGATCGTTGCGCACCTGGTAGCCGTGGGCCCGCCCGTGTCGCCGCACGGCGCCCAGCACCAGCAACCGGATCGCCGACATCCGCCCCCCTCAGCCCGACGCGTTCGATGTCGATCAGCGTATGTCGTCCCGGCCCGGGACGCCGTGAAAGAGGCCGCGTCCCCGTCCGAGGGGCGTTCGCGGCAGGCAAAGTACCGTGCGCGCTGGTGCAAGAGGCCCGACCCCGCCGCCGCCCATCCTGGACGTACATCACCACCCAGGACCACACGGCAGGAGATCACCTTGAGCCCGCTGACCGAGACCATGCCCTCGACGCCTCCTGCGGCATCGGCGGAGGAGTCCGCCGGCGTGGTGACGTGCGTGTGGGGCGACGGACACCACGATCCCGCGGCCCGCGCCCGGAGACTGGTCCACGAGACCCTCGAGGCGATGGGGGTCGACGCCGACGCCATCGACGACGCCGCGCTCATGTGCAGCGAACTGGTCGCGAACGCCTTCGCCTACGGGCGGGGACCCCGCGCGCTGCGCCTGCGCGTCTCCGGCGAGGCGCTGCTGTGCGAGGTGCTGGACTCCGACACCGAACACCTTCCCCGCTGGCCGGGGGCCGCCGACCGGCGGCAGCCGTCCTCGGACGACGACGCGCTGGACGAGGCCGTCGCCGCGCTGTCCGACCACGGGCGCGGGCTCCACCTCGTCCGAGCGCTGTCGCACGGCCACGGCTGCTACCTGACCACGCTGGACGCCGATCCGGCCGTTCCCGCCAAGAGCGTGTGGTTCCTCCAACGGCATCGCCCCTCGACCCGCAACGGCCGCACCGGACGGTGTGCGCCCATCGACAAGTCCATGACGCATCCGGACAAGACCGATCCGTGCCCCGGCAGGCAGGCTCGAAGCACGGAATGACGCATTCACGAGGGATCACCATGCAGACCGTGACACCCGCGCAGTTCAGGCGGACCCACGGAGACATCACCACGTGGGACTCCATCGAATTCGACATCTACGAACACCTCATCGAAGCCGAAAGCCGACCCCTCCCGGAGCCGCCGACGGCCGGGGCGGAGCGCCCCCGGCACCGGCTCGGTGACCGAGGCCGGGGAGGGGCCCGATGACGGCCGCACCGCGCCGCCGACGCCACGACTCTCAGGAAGGCCGACCGTCCATGTCCGACACCACCGCGTCGCACGGCTTCGCCGACGCCGCCGAGCTGCGCCGACGCAACCGCGCGACCGTCGAGAAGTACATGCACACCCGAGGCCCGGACCGGCTGCGCCGGCACGAGCTGTTCACCGAGGACGGCAGCGGCGGCCTGTGGACGACCGACACCGGCGCCCCGATCGTCATCAGGGGCCGGGACCGGCTGGCCGAGCACGCCGTCTGGTCGCTGCGCTGCTTCCCCGACTGGGAGTGGTACGACATCACGGTCTTCGAGACGCAGGACCCGAACCACTTCTGGGTCGAGTGCCAAGGCCGGGGCAGGATCTGCTTCCCCGGCTACCCCGAGGGCCATTACCAGAACCACTTCCTGCACTCGTTCGAACTCGAGAACGGCCGGATCAGGCGGAACCGCGAGTTCATGAACCCCTTTCAACAACTGCGGGCGCTCGGCATCCCGGTGCCCGAGATCGAACGCGAAGGGATTCCCACATGACCCGGGTGAGCCCCGGAACGGCCGTGCAACAGCCCGAATGGCCCGACCCGCCGCAGGCGCTGCGGGCCCGTGCGGCGCTGGCGTCCCGGCCCGCCCTCGTCAGGTCCGAGGACCTGCGCGAGCTCCGCTCCCTGCTGGCCGAGGTCGCCTCCGGGCACGCGCTGATCGTCCAGGCGGGCGACTGCGCGGAGGACCCGGAGGAGTGCGGCGCCGGCGCGGTGGGCCGCAAGGTCGCGCTGCTCGACATGCTGGCGGGCACCCTGGGCCTGACCACCGGGAAGCCGGTGCTGCGCGCCGGGCGCATCGCGGGCCAGTTCGCCAAGCCGAGGTCGAGCCCCGTCGAGCACGTCGACGGACTGGAGGTCCCCGCCTACCGGGGGCACCTGGTCAACGGCCCCGAGCCCTGCCCGCTGGGCCGGCGGCCCGATCCGCTGCGCCTCCTCATCGGCTACATGGCCGCCGCCGACATCATGGAACACCTCGGCTGGCGGGACGGGAACCCGGCGCACGGCCTCGAACGGCCCGTCTGGACCAGCCACGAGGCGCTGCTCCTCGACTACGAGAGGCCGCTGCTGCGCCGCGACGACGAGGGACGACCGTTCCTCGGCTCCACCCACTGGCCATGGATCGGCAAGCGGACGAGCCAGGCCGACGGGGCCCACGCGGCGCTGCTCGCCGAGGTCCTCAACCCGGTGGCGTGCAAGGTCGGGCCGGACACGACGCCGGCCGCCCTGCTCGCGCTGTGCGAGCGGCTGGACCCGGGACGGGAGCCCGGCCGGCTGACCCTGATCTCCCGCATGGGGGCGGACCTGGTCGCCGACCGCCTTCCGCCGCTCGTCCGGGCCGTCCGCGACGCCGGTCATCCGGTGTGCTGGATCTGCGACCCCATGCACGGCAACACCGTCGTCGCGCCCGGCGGGAGGAAGACCCGGATCGTCGGCACGCTCCGCCGCGAGGTCGTGCTGTTCCGGCGGGCCGTGGAGGCGGCGGGCGGCGTGGCGGCCGGACTGCACCTGGAGACCACGCCGGACGAGGTCACCGAGTGCGCCACCGACCCGTCCGATCTCGCCCGCGTCGGCGACGGCTACACGAGCCTGTGCGACCCGCGGCTCAACCCGCAGCAGGCGCTCTCCGTGGTCGCGGCCTGGCGAGGCTGACCGACCACCGACAGGAGTTCGACTCACCATGACCGGAATACCGACCATCAGGCCCTACCGCCTGCCGTCCGCGCGCGACCTTCCCAGGAACACCGCGCGCTGGACGGTCGACCCGCAGCGGGCCGTCCTGCTCGTCCACGACATGCAGAAGTACTTCCTGGCGCCCTTTCCGACCGCCGTGCGTCGCAGCTTCCTGACCAACGCGGCGCTGCTCCGCGACCGGTGCGCGGCCCGCGGCGTCCAGGTCGCCTACACCGCGCAACCCGGTGGCATGACCGAGGACGAACGGGGCCTGCTCAAGGACTTCTGGGGCCCCGGCATGCGGACCACCCCGCAGGACCGGCAGGTGGTGCCCGAACTGGCGCCGGGCCCCGACGACTGGACGCTCACCAAGTGGCGCTACAGCGCGTTCTTCCGCTCCACGCTCCTGGAGAGGATGCGCGCGGCCGGCCGCGACCAGCTCGTCCTGTGCGGGGTGTACGCCCACGTCGGCGTGCTGATGACGGCGGTCGAGGCGTACAGCAACGACATCGAGACGTTCCTGGCGGCCGACGCCGTCGCGGACTTCTCCCGCGAACACCACGACCTGGCGCTGCGGTACGCGGCGGAATGCTGCGCCGTGGTGACCACCACCAAGGAGGTCCTGGCGTGAACGCGACCGACCCTCTCGACCAGGTGCTCGGCCGACGGCCGCCGCCGTTCGCGCTGCTGCACCGCCCGGACGCGGCCGGCACGGACCGGCTGGACGTGCTGGTCGGCACGGTGTCGCTGCCCGAGTCGCTGGCCGACATCCCCTTGTCGGAGGAACCGCCGCCCGATCGCGGCGCCCACCACGAGACCCTGGTCGTCGTCCCCTACCGGCAGATCACCGAACGCGGCTTCGCCTGCGTCGACGACGGTTCGCCGCTGATCGCGATGACCGTGACGGGCCAGCGCACCGTGCCGACCGTCGAGGCGCTGCCCCGGCTGCCGCAGGTGGCGACCCCGCTGTCGGACGGTCACTTCGACGTGGACGACGAGACGTACGCGCAGACGGTACGGCGGGTCCTCAAGGAGGTCATCGGGCGGGGCGACGGCGCCAACTTCGTCATCCGACGCTCGTTCGTGGCCGACATCGGCGACTACGGGCCGCACAGCGCGTTGGCGTTCTTCCGTCGGCTGCTCGAAGGCGAGTCCGGCGCGTACTGGACGTTCGTCGTGCACACCGGCTCCCGCACCTTCGTCGGCGCATCGCCCGAGAGGCACATCAGCGTCAACGACGGCATCGCCGTGATGAACCCCATCAGCGGCACCTACCGCTACCCGCCCACCGGCCCCACGCTCCCCGAGGTGATGCGGTTCCTCGCCGACCGCAAGGAGGCCGACGAGCTCTACATGGTCGTCGACGAGGAGCTCAAGATGATGGCGCGGATCTGCGACACGGGCGGCCGGGTCGTCGGCCCGTACCTCAAGGAGATGGCGCGCCTGGCCCACACCGAGTACCTCATCAAGGGCCGCACCTCGCAGGATGTGCGCGACGTCCTCCGCGAGACGATGTTCGCGCCCACCGTCACCGGCAGCCCCCTGGAGAGCGCGTGCCGGGTCATCTCCCGGTACGAGGGGGAGGGGCGCGGCTACTACAGCGGTGTCGCGGCGCTCATCGGCCGTGACGAACGGGGCGGGCGCACCCTCGACTCCACGATCCTCATCCGCACCGCCGACATCGACGGCGACGGCCGGGCGCGGATCGGCGTGGGCGCCACCCTGGTGCGGCACTCGGACCCGGGTTCCGAGGTCGCCGAGACCAGGGCCAAGGCGGCCGGGCTCCTCAACGCCCTGGAGTCTGGGGGGCCCACCCCGTTCGCCGCCCATCCCGACGTGCGCGCGGCGCTGGAACGGCGCAACGCCGGCATCGCGGGCTTCTGGCAGGGCGGCGGCGCGGAGCGGGACGGGCCCCCGCCCGACCTTCTCGGCCGCACCGTGCTCATCGTCGACGCCGAGGACACCTTCACCTCCATGATCGACCAGCAGTTGCGGTCCCTCGGGCTCGACGTCACGGTCCGCCGCTTCGACGAGAGGCACACCCTCGACGGGCACGACCTGGTGGTGCTGGGCCCGGGACCGGGCGACCCGGGGGAGCGCGGCCACCCCAAGATGGAGCATCTGAGGTCCGCGATCCGCGACCTCCTCGCCCGCGGCCGGCCGTTCCTGGCGGTGTGCCTCAGCCATCAGGTGCTCAGCCTGGAGCTGGGCCTGTCCGTGGTGCGCCGAACGGTCCCCAACCAGGGCGTGCAGAAGGAGATCGACCTGTTCGGCCGCCGCGAGCGGGTCGCCTTCTACAACACGTTCGCCGCGCGGAGCCGGGACGACGAGGCCGACGTCGAGGGCGTGGGGGCCGTGGAGATCTGCCGCGACCCCGAGACCGGCGAGGTGCACGCCCTGCGCGGCCCCGCCTTCGCCTCCATGCAGTTCCACGCCGAGTCCGTGCTGACCCGGAGGGGCCCCGACATCGTCGCCCGCGCCGTGCGGGACGCGCTGGGCGTCCGTGTCGCCTGACCTTGGGAGGACCCATGCATTTCTACGCCGTCGTGGACGCCTTCGCGCGGGAGCCGTTGGAGGGCAACCCCGTGGCCGTCTTCTTCGACAGCGCCGACATCCCCGCCGGGCGGATGCAGCGCATCGCCCGCGAGATGAACCTCTCCGAGGTCACCTTCGTGCTCCCCCCGGAGCGGGGCGGCGACGCCCGCGTCCGCGTCTTCACCCCGGTGAACGAGCTGCCGTTCGCGGGTCACCCGCTGCTCGGCACGGCGGTCGCGCTCGCTGCGCGCTTCTCGGGTGACCGGCTGCGGCTGGAGACCGCCATGGGCGTCATCCCCTTAGAACTCGCCCGCGAGGGCGGCCGGGTGGTCTCCGTGCGCATGCTGCAGCCCGTCCCCACGTGGGAGCCGTTCGACCGGGAGGGGGAGCTTCTCGACGCCCTCGGCGCGGAGAAGTCCGTGCTGCCGGTGGAGATCTACCGCAACGGACCCCGCCACGTGCTGGTCTGTCTCGACGATGTGGCGTCATTGTCGGCGCTGACGCCCGACCACCGGGCGCTGGCCTCCTTCGAGGACATGGCGGTCAATTGCATCGCCGGCTCCGGTACGCGATGGCGCAGCCGCATGTTCTCGCCCGCGTACGGCGTGGTGGAGGACGCCGCCACCGGTTCGGCGGCCGGCCCGATCGCGGTCCACGTGGCGCGGCACGGGCAGACGCCGTACGGACGGCGTGTCGAGATCGTGCAGGGCGTGGAGATGGGGCGGCCGTCGCTGATGCTCGCCACCGCCCGGGAAGGCGAAGGCGGCGTCGCGTCCGTCGAGGTCGGCGGCAGTGGCGTCCTCGTGGCCGAGGGGAGGATCCATGTCTGAACGCTCGGAGACCTTGACGGGGATGAGCGGTCTGCCGTTCCCCGAGTACGTCACGCCCCCGGCCGACCCGCTCGGGCTGCTGCGCCGCTGGCTGGACGAGGCGGAGAGCAGGGGCGTCCGCGAGCCTCGCGCCCTGGCGCTCGCGACCGCCGACACCGCCGGCCGCCCCTCGTCCCGGATCGTCGTCCTGAATCGGGTCACCGACACGGGCCTGGTGTTCACCACCCACCACGACAGCCTGAAGGGTCGGCAACTGCGCGCCAACCCGTGGGCGTCGGGCCTGCTGTACTGGCGCGAGATGAGCCGTCAGATCAGCGTCACGGGGACCACGCTGTGGCTCACCTCCGCCGAAGCGGACACGCTCTGGACCGCGCGGCCGGAGTTCACCCACGCCATGACGGTGGCCTCGCGCCAGAGCGAACCCCTCGACGACGTGGACGCCTTGAGGGCCCGCGCCGAACGACTCGCCGAGGCCGGGGCGCAACCCCGCCCCGCCTCGTACGTCGGCATCGAGCTCGTGCCGCACAGCCTGGAGTTCTGGGCCGACGGCACCGACCGACTCCATGAACGGCTGCGCTACGAACGCGCCGGCGACCACTGGCGCACCACCCGCCTGCAGCCGTGACCACCTGACGAGAGGGGAGATCGACATGACCGACCGCATCGACGACCGCGCCTCGCGCACCGCGCTGGACCTCATCACGGGAGCCTGGCGCACCCAGGCGACCTACTCCGCCGCCCGGCTGCGGCTGCCCGACCTGATCGAAGCCGGCCTGACCACCGACGCGGACCTCGCCGAGGCCACCGGCATCAAGGAGGACCTCGTCCACCGCCTGATGCGGCTCCTGGTGCAACTCGACGTGTTCGCCTCCGACGGCCTCGGCGGCTACCGCACCACGTCGGTGAGCGATCTGCTGCGCGACCGCCCCGGCTCCCTGCGCGAGATGTGCCTGCTCTACGGCGAGGAGTTCTACCAGGCGTGGGGCAACGCCGCCGACGCGCTGATCAGCGACACCCCGGGATTCGAGAAGGCGTACGGCACGTCGCTGGTCGCCTACCTCGCCGACCACGAGGAGTTCGCCGACCGATTCCAGCGGACCATGCAGGTGGGGCACTTCGCCCTCGCCAAGGTGCCCGAGGTCGTCGACCTGTCCGGATGCCGGTTGCTCGTCGACATCGGCGGCGGCAGGGGCCATCTGCTGGCCACGCTGCTGGCCGCGGCCCCGGAGGCCCGAGGGGCGCTGGTCGACCTCGACTACACCATCCCGCTCGCCCGCGAGCACCTGGCCCGCACGGTCGGCCTGGACCGGGTCGACCTGGTCGGTCAGGACATGTACGGCCCGCCGCTGCCCGCCGGAGGCGACCTGTACGTGCTGTCCCGGGTGCTCGGCGGCCAGGACGACGAGGGATGCGTCCGCGTGCTGAGCAAGGTCCGCACCGCGATGCCGCCGAACGGCCGGGTGCTCATCCTGGACCGCGTTCTCACCGACGACGCTCCGAACGCGCTGGCCGCTCTCTGGGACCTGCACCTGCTGATGACCAACGGCGGCCGTCAGCGCACGCTGGACGACTACCACGCCTTGTTCGCCCGGTCGCGCCTGGTCCTGGAGCGGATGGCCGACCTGCCGATGGAGACCAAGGCGCTGGTCGCGGCGGCCCGGGAGTGAGACCGCCCGCCCGCCCGCAGGAGCCCTCGGTGTCTCCTGCGGGCGGGCGGCCGGGGATCGTCACGGACGGGTCAACGGGCCGGGCCCCGTCATCCTCGGGCGCGGCTCCCGACGCCTGCGGCGGTGTCGAACGCGGCGCATCGGCCGGTGCTCCAGGCCCTGGAGCCGATCAAGCGGTACCGCAGCGACCACGACGGCCGCACCCGGTACGCAGCCGATAGGTGGTTACTCGCATAGCGAACTAATGCGTCGCCTCGCGGAGGAGGAGTCGGAGGAGTGCGTCGCGCAGATCGTCGCGGCGGCGATCGTCGAAGAGCTCCTCGAGGCTGACGTCGCCGACCATGGTGACCATCATGCGGGCGACCGGCTCCGGAGGGTCCCAGCCGACGGCGGCGAGGTCGTCGACGACCAGGGTGGCGATGTGGTCGTTGCGGGAGCGCATCTCGTCGAACAGGTCGGCGTCGGTGCGGGCCTGCACCAGGAGGGCACGGGTGGCGCGGGTCTCCAGGCACAGGTCGAGGTGGGCGATGATGCCCTGGATCAGCCGTTCCCGCCCCGGGGGAAGATGCCCCACCACGGCGATGAGCCGCTCCTCCATTTCGTCGTGATAGAGCCGGTGGATCGATCGCAGGAAGTCCCTGCGGTCGGTGAAGTGCTGGTAGAAGTTCCCCTTCGACATGCCGGCCGCCTCGACGACGGCGTTCACCGACATCCCCGTCAACCCGCGCTCCTGGGCGACGTGAAGCCCCGCCCGCAGCAGCGCTTCACGTCCTGGGCCTGCGGGCCGCGCCATGAGCCACGTCCTTCCCGGTAACCGCGCATCACTGTGATGCGTACCACACACTCTTGACCGGTGGATCAGTGCCCGATCAGTCTATGACCGGCCAATAAGTGACCGACTGGTCGGTCAAGACAGGAGCCTCTGCCATGGCATCGACATTCGCGCGGATCGGCACCTCCACCGCGACGCTACTGCTGGCCGCGACGGCTGTCAGCGGTATCGCCCCGGCCGCGCACGCGGCCACCACCCCCTTCGAAATGGCCCGGACGGTTCCGGCCGGTGCGGGATATCAGGACGGCCTGCGCGCCGTGATCAACCACTGGACCACCGGCCGCATCGCGGTGGCGGGCCTCAACGACGACGACAACGGGACCGCCGTGCGAGGTTCGGACTCCGTGCCGCCCGCCGACGGATGGAACGATCTCGCCGCCCCCTGGACGGGTCAGGGCGAGGTCACCAAGACCACCGGCAAGCTGCTGATCAGGAAGAAGAACGCCGGGTCCGGCGCGTTCGACGGACTCGCGACGTGCAGCGCCTCGGTGGTGCAGAGCGCCAACCGCAGCGTTGTCGTGACCGCAGGGCACTGCTTCCGGCAGCAGCTCGCCAGCGTCTGGGGCGGGCCCAACCACACCACGGAGAACGCGGTCTTCATCCCCGGCTTCAACGGGGCGAACGTGGCCCGCATCCCCGCCCACGTGACCGACGCCCAGCTCAGCGAGTACGTCAAGAACACTCCGCTGCCCGGTCCCGACATCGCCCCCTACGGCGTCTGGCCCGTCACCCGGATCTGGCTCACCAACACCTGGTCGTACAACAAGAACAACTTCACCGGCAACGACATGGCCGCGTTCCTGGTCGACCACCCCGACTCTCCCACGCCGATCCAGGACGTCACCGGTGGGCAGGCCATCGCGTTCGACCGCCCGCGCGCGCAGTTCACGACCGTGTTCGGTTACCCCACCTCCAACCGCACGCCCGGCGGGAACGCGCAGTGGTACGCCCCCGAGTACGGCGGCGACAACCAGCCGCTGTTCGGCCAGGCGGGGGCCAACGGCGTGCCCGCCGGTCAGGTGCGCACCTACGACGGACGAACGCTGATCACCTCGCGTGGCCCCACCACCGCCGACACCGGCGAGAACTTCGACGACATCCTGCGTTCGGCCCACGCCCAGGGTTCCAGCGGCGGACCGTGGTTCCACTCCTTCGACCCGGCCACCGGCACCGGCACCCTCGTCGGAGTCACGTCCCATTTCGTGTCGAGCAGCACCGGCGGCTTCGCCCTCGACCAGGCGTGGAACCCCGCGCGCCCCTTCATGGCCGGCACCCACTTCGCCGCCCAAGAGGAAGCGGTCTACCAGATCGCCTCCGCCGCGACCCCCCGCGCCTAGCCCCGCGACGCCCGGCGGCTCTCCGATCATCCGGCGAGCCGCCGGGCGCACCGCCCGGGGCCGGCGAGGCGCCCCTCGGCGGAGATCGCCCAGGCCGAACTCGCCTGTGAACACGCCGAGTGTCAACGGGACCGACTGCCTCGGCTCCAACCGCCCCGCACCGCGGACGGCGATCTCCAAACCGACCACCTGGTGGGGATCCACCTACGGCTCCCGGGTGGACGTACAGGCCTACGGCGGTTGCGTCGCGACCATCGGCTACCCCGGCCGCCGCGACCTCACCCCGACGGAAGCCGACCCCGACAAGATGTACACCGGCAACCACGGCGGAACCTCCAGCGCCGGCACCTACACCCACCGCAACACCCTTGTCCCGATCGGCACGACGAGGCAGGGGCGGGCGCACGAAATGCGAACGGGCCGCCAGGCCCGTTGGGGGGCTGGCGGCCCTGTTCGGCCGGTTCATGGTCAGGCCTTGTTGAAGGTGTTCTTGGCCCAGAGGTAGGAGAGGGCGGCGATGGCGGCGCACCAGGCGGTGGCGGTGGCGGCGCTGTTGCCGATGGGGGTGCCCAGGAGAAGGCCGCGGAGGGTTTCCATGATCGGGGTGAAGGGCTGGTATTCGGCGAACCAGCGCAGGGCGGTGGGCATGGAGTCGGTGGGGACGAAGCCGCTGCCGAGAAAGGGCAGGAGGATGAGGGGCATCGGGGCGTTGCTGGCCGATTCGGGGGTCTGGGCCTTCATGCCGAGGGCGACCGAGAGCCAGGTGATGGCCACGACGAAGAGAGTGAGCAGGGCCGCGGCGGCCAGCCACTCGATGGCGGTGGCGTTGGGGCCGAAGCCCATGGCCAGGGCGACGCCGATCAGGACGGCCATGCCGAGGAGCTGTTGGATGACGGCGCCGACGACGTGACCGGTCAGGACCGCGGGACGCCAGATCCGCATGGTGCGGAAGCGGGCGATGATGCCCTCGGTCATGTCGGTGGCGACCATGACGGCCGTTCCGGTGGCGGCGGTGGCCACCGCCATGAGCAGGATGCCGGGGACGACGTAGTCGATGTAGGTGTCGCGTCCGCCGCCCAGGCCGGCGCCGAGGGTGCCGCCGAAGACGTAGACGAACACCAACAGGAGGATGACGGGGGTGGCGACGAGCTGGATGGTCATGGAGGGGTAGCGGAGCAGGCGCTTGAGCTGGCGCCGGATCATGGTGGAGGAGTCGCGGGCGGCGAGGGCGAGGGTGCTCATCGGAGGGGCTCCTTGTGCTGGTCGGCCTGCCGGCCGGTGAGGGTGAGGAAGACGTCGTCGAGGTCGGGGGTGTGGACGCTCATCTCGTCGACCTCGATCGAGTGGTCGTCCAGGACGGCGAGGACCTGCCGGATCACCCGGACGCTGCCGTCACTGGGCACCTGCAGGGTGAGCGCGTCCGGGTCGGGGGTGCCGACGCCGAGGCTCCGGTGGGCTGTGTCGAGGCGGGTGGGGTCGGCGAACTTCAGCAGGACGTGGCCGCCGGGGATGAGGCGCTTGAGTTCTTCGGCGGTGCCCTCGGCGATGAGTCTTCCGTGGTCCAGGAGGGCGATGCGGTCGGCGAGTTCGTCGGCCTCCTCCAGGTACTGGGTGGTGAGGAAGATGGTGACGCCGCTCGCGACGAGTTCGCGGACGATCTGCCACATGCCGCGTCGGCTGCGCGGGTCCAGGCCGGTGGTGGGCTCGTCCAGGAAGATCAGGCGAGGGTCGCCGACCAGGGTCATCGCCAGGTCCAGGCGGCGCTGCATGCCGCCGGAGTAGGTGGCGGCGGGCTTGCGGGCCGCGTCGACCAGGTCGAACCGTTCCAGCAGTTCGGCGGCCCTGCGCCTGCCGTCGGCGCGGGACAGGTGCTTGAGGTCGGCCATGAGGAGCAGGTTCTCCTCGCCGGTCAGGAGCTTGTCGACCGCCGAGTACTGGCCGGTGACGCCGATCGCGGCGCGCACGTCGTCGGGCCGGCGGGCCAGGTCGTGGCCGGCGACCTGAACGTCGCCGCCGTCGGCGCGGATGAGGGTGGACAGGATCTGGACGGTGGTGGTCTTGCCGGCGCCGTTCGGGCCGAGCAGGGAGAAGACCGTTCCTTCGGGGACGGTCAGGTCGATGCCGTCGAGGACGACCTTGTCGCCGTTCTTGTCGGGGTAGGACTTGCGCAGCCCGTTCGCCGCGATGGCCAGGTCGGTCATGATGCTGCTCCTTGAGAGGCTGCGGGTCAGAGGCTGCGGGCGGTGATGTCGCCCTGGGTGGTGGTGGCGCGGATGTCGAGTTCGGCGGCGCCGTCGTTCTTGAGAGAGTTGCTGATGCGGCCCAGGGAGGTGCCGGCGTCCAGGGAGGCCGAGACGCCGCCGGCGGCGACGACCGAGATGTCGCCGGACAGGGTCTTCAGCACGACCGTGCCGCGCCTCGCCTCGGCGATCCGGATGTCGCCCCTGAGGGTGCTGATCTCCGCCGGGCCGCCCAGCCGGCCGACCTCGACGTCGCCGTCGGTCGCGGTGAGGCGGACGCTCGCGGCCTCGTCGATCTTGATCTGGTGGTAGGCGCCGTCGAAGGCGAGGTCGCCGAGGCGGCCGACGACCCGCAGTTCGGCGGCGGCCGCCTTCGCCTCGACGCGGGAACCGGCGGGCAGCTTGACCGTCACCTCGATGGCTCCGGAGGGGCCGAGGTGCCGATTCTTGACCGGGACCTCGATCCGCAGGACACCGTCGACGTACTCGACCCTCGTCTGTTCCGCGGCCTTCACATCGCGGCCCTTGGCGGGGTCGGCGGGCAGGACCTCGACCGCGGTGTCGACCCGGTCGGCGGCGATGACCTGCACACGCCCCGCGGGGACGTCCAGGACGGCGGAGATCGGGGCGGGGGTGTCGAACTTCTGCATCGTGCTCTCCCTGCGGCTCGTTGTTTCGAACACTGGAAAAGCTACGTTGCCTTCACGAATTCTTCAACCATCTCATTGCGTCTACATCACATCACCGCAGGTAGATCGCATGAAATCGTTGCAACCACCTTCCCGCTTAACGCAACGCGCCCTGCCAGTTCGTTGCAATGGAGACCGGTGAACGCTATGCTCGAGGCATCAGGGACGCACGGAGGAGGACGCGATGCCAGGGGGCAGGCTCACCCAGCAGGAACGCCGGCAGATCGCCTTGGGGCTGGCCGACGGGCTCGCCTACGCGGAGATAGCCCGGGGTCTCGACCGGCCGACGTCGACGGTCACGCGCGAGGTGATGCGCAACGGCGGCCCCACCGGCTACCGCGCCGACCTGGCCCACCGCGCCACGGAACGCCGCACCCGCAGGCGCCGACCCGCCTCGCCCCGAGAGGCGGAGTCGGTCCCGCAGCCGCACGGACGCGACGCCGAGGCCGTCCGCGAGTACGAGGAGATGCTCACCGACGTCCTCATGGCCTCGGGCCTGTCCAAGATGATGTCGCGGGTGCTGGCCTGTCTCTACACCGACGACGCCGGCAGCCTCACCGCCGCCGAACTCGTCCAGCGGCTCCAGGTCAGCCCCGCGTCCATCTCCAAGGCGATCGCCTTCCTGGCCGACCAGGACCTCGTTCGCCGGGAACGCGACGAACGCCGCCGCGAGCACTACGTCGTCGACGACGACCTCTGGCACCAGTCGACGATCGCCAGCGCCCGGTCCCTCGTTCAGCTCGTCGAGGTCCTCCGGCAGGGCATCGGCGTGCTCGGCCCCGACTCCCCGGCCGCGGTCCGTCTCGAGAGCATCGCCCGCTACCTCGACTTCGTCGCCGAGCAGTTCAGCCGCGCCGCCGAGCAGGCCCGCGAGATCCTCTACACCCGCCCCAAGGAGACTCGGAACGGCGAGGCGAACGACCCCTCCGCGTGACGGCCCACCGCAGCCCTCGGGGGCTCAGGACTTCACGGACGACGTGGCGGGTGTCGGCGGAGATGCGCCGCCGAGAGCATCCCGGCGGCCGGAATTTTCCCTTGCGGGACCCCGCCTTGATCAATTATCTACCTGCGCACGGTAATGTCATGGTGTGTCGGCATAAGTGCTGATCTGAAACTGGCACGCGACCGACGCACGTCTGGTGCCACATCCGCAACAATGACGGAATTATGGATTGCGGGGCTCCGGCGATTATGGAAACATTCTCATCGTCCAGGGGAGACTGGTCGCATTCCTTGATCGGAGAGGCGAATGCCCGAGCAGACCTCGGCGGAGCGCGTCGTCCACGAGCCCTCACGGACGGCCGACGGCGTCCGTTCCACCACACCGCCGACCGGATCGGCGGGCGCTCGCGCCCCCCGCGTCGACGCCGATCACCGGACCCGTGGGGAGGCGCTGCAGGAGCTCGGTGAGCTGCTGCGAAGCCAGCAGTACGCGGTCCGGAGAGAGGGCCTCCACCTGTCCGTCCGCGACGGAGGCCGACCGGTCGAGGTGTGGGTGTGGCACCGACCGGACGATCAGAACCGGCTGTGGTTCACGTGGGCGGGAGGCATACCGATCGGGGAGGTGTCCAATCCGGTGGACACGGTGGTCGCGGTCAAGACCGCGCTGCGGCAGATCAACTCCTGGTCGCCGACACCCGATCGCGTTCGCGCCTAGCCGGGCCCTTTCCGGCTGACGGATGCCGGGCGACGGCCCCTTCTCCAACCCTCGATGACCGCCGTATCAAACGGCGGGAACGAGCGTGAAGTAGCGATCCAAGACCCCCCGATCGCCGCGTACCCGAAGTCGGTCGGCGGGGATTCGCTGCCATAGGAACAGCAGCAGATCCGCCGCCGTGCCCGCCAATTCGACGTCGCAGGGGCCGGTGCCGCCGTCGAGCCGGACGTCGTCGCCGGCGAAGGTCACCGTCCACACGTGCGTTCCGTCGCTCTCCGTGAAGCGGTACCGCTCGCCGGTTCCGGGCGGCGCGTGCTGCCGGGCGCGTCGGTACGGGGCCATGACCTCGAAGTTCTGGCCGATGGCGTCCCGCGCGAGTGCGGCATCGATCGGCCGGCCCGCCCCGAGCGCGTTCTCGGCGTCCCAACGGTGCAGCGCGGCCTCGATGGTCTGCATCCGGACCCAGAAGCCGACGGTGTGGTCCGACGACCACGTCCACACCCGCTCGTCGGGGTCGCGGCCGCGAAACAGCGACTCCAGCGCGCGAGCCCCCTCGCCGAACCAGTCGACCAGGCCCACCGGCACCGGCCCGCGATTCGGGGCGTGCTCCGGGCGTGGCCAGCCTTCGAGGTTCTCGGGAAGGCCCAGGAACGTCAGGTCCGTCCCGGCGGCGGGGGAGTCGTCGACCAGATTCGCCAACGCGTCCGGCTGCTCCACGATCCGCTCCCGAACGAGGTGCGCCACGAACCTGTGCACACCGCCGAGATGCCCGACCAGGTCGGAGACGGACCACCCGGGACAGGACGGGACCAGCGCCGCCGAATCCGCCTCGGCCGCGCGTCGTACCGCGGTCTCGAAAGCCGACACCTCGCGATGGAACTGCGCCACGTGGTCCATGAGGTCACCGTTCCCCTCCGCCGAGGGGCCGACACGGCAGGTCGTAAAAGGGTTGACCCCGGTCGCGCGATGCTCTTCCATAGAGAGCGTACGAAGACGAACACGAACACCGGAAGGGAGTGACGGACGTGATCAACTTTATCGAGGAATCCGGGCGGCGGCACGTCGCCGAGCGTCGTTCACGTCGCGGCTCCGTCGCTTCCGAGGGTGCCTCTGGGTAGGGCCGACAGGTTCTGACAGAGGCCGCCCAGGGGAGTGCCCCGGGCGGTCTTTCTCATTCCGGGGCGAGTCGACCGAGTCGATGAGCGACATTCAATTCTTCCGCCATGCGTTCCCCCACCCATGGGTGGCGGGCCTGATTCGAGCCGTATGGTTCGCATTGATAAATCCACAGTGGAGAGCACACCACGTTCGAGGGCCTTGATGGCTCTCGGGCGGAGCCTGTGGGCGCGCCCCTTCCGGCGCTCGCCACAGGCATCACCGGGCTGGTGGTGACAAGGGAATCACGTCTGCCTTGCAAGCAGAAGTTCCGGGTTCGAATCCCGGCCGGTCCACGGCTCTTTGGCTCAATCGGTAGAGCGCGCGGTTGAAAATCGCGAGTGACGGGGTTCGATCCCCCGGGGAGCCACGCAGGCGACCGAGGTGTTGACAGATACACACCGCGCTTCCAACGCGGAATAGCGGGGGCGGTACCCGCCGGTCGTTCTCATGCCGCTCGCGCCCGGCAGGACGGGCACCGGACTCTTAATCCGGCGTGGCGGGGTTCGAGTCCCCGGGGCGGTACTGTTCGCGGTCCCCACCGGGACGGCGAACGGCTCACGGCAGCGACCGTGAGGTCGGCTCCAGGGGCCGACGCAACGATGGAAAGCGTCCGGTCGGTCGAGGAGCGCCGTTGGAAGCGGCGTACGCGGCGGTGACGTCGCGGCAGGGTTCGAATCCCTGGCTTTCCGCTCACGGAGGGACCAGCCGACGGTTGGCGACGGCCGCGGTCTCGAAAACCGTTGGGGACGTCGAGTCCCGTGCGAGTTCGATCCTCGCTCCCTCCGCTTTCGCGCGCCGTTCACGTCCGATGGGACGGGGCTCCGGCGTGCGCGATGGTCACGGCCCGTTGGTCTAGTCAGGTCAAGGACATCCGGTTCTCATCCGGAAGGACGTCGGTTCGAATCCGACACGGGCTACTGAAAAGCAAGGCCCCGTCGATTATGGGTTAGGTTGTGAGGTTTTCACCCTCGCGGAGCGGGTTCGAGTCCCGCCGGGGCTGCTCGGAGCGCGGTAGGGGAGTTCGGTCGTCCCCGCGGGTCTCATAAACCCGAGATCGCCGGTTCGAATCCGGCCTGCGCCACCACGTGCGCACCACCGATCCGGTGTCGCCCGACCGGCAGGGCAGCGGGCTGTTGCCCCGTACGGCGCAGGTTCGAACCCTGCCACCGGAGCCACCTCGCGAGAGGTGCCGGCTCGTGTAGCTCAACGGACAGAGCACCGCCTTGTCAGGGCGGAGGATGCGGGTTCGAATCCCGTCGCGGGCGCGCGAACGATCAGGGCCCGAGAGGGCCTCCAGACCCTTGTGGCTCAGAGGACAGAGCACCCGTCTGCGAAGCGGGAGGTCGTCGGTTCGAATCCGGCCGAGGGTACGCGATGACATCCATCGATGACCGGTAGCTCAGAGGGTCAGAGCGGCTATTTCACACGTAGCGGGTCGCAGGTTCGAGTCCTGTCCGGTCAACCGTGCCGCCGTAGAGAACGGCGGCACCCGCAATATCCCAACATGCCCTCGTGGTCCAACGGAAAGGACACCGGCCTTCGAAGCCGGCGGGTGCAGGTTCGACTCCTGCCGAGGGTGCCGCACCGAATCACCGACCGCCGAACGGAACACGGAACACGGCGCGGGTCTCGCCGGGCGGGCGGCGGCGTGCAAAGCCGACCGATTTCGGGTTCGACTCCCGGCCGCGCCTCCAACCGCCTCGAGCACCGTCTCCGGTGTCGCTCCCCACTGTGGACGCATCCCACACCTTCAGTACGAGATCGTGCGCTGAGCATTGGGCGCGAGTAGGCGGGCGCGGGTGTGGACGACGGGGGACGGGCCGGAGGCGTGGTTGCCGGTGGCTGCCGCCGAGGGTGACGACACCGGTCCCGTTCGGCCAGGGGAATTAGCGCCTTGGCCGTTCAGGGCGTTGCGCGGCGAGGGGCCGAGCTTTCGCCGCTCGTTCATCCGAAGGCCAGCCCCATGCAGACGGTGCCTGCCCTCGACGAGGCGCGCCGCCGGTTCGACCTAGACGCAGCGTCAACTTCCAGCATCGGGGGCCATGTCGATTGCTCCGCCATGAGGCGGATCCCGCCGGCCCGGTCGCGGACCGCGTTGACCTGCTGCGTTCAACACTTCCCCCTCGACTGCGACGAGGAGCGTTGCCTCGACGCGCTCGAAACCCCGGCGCGGGCCGAAGCCTGAGAACGGATGCAACGCCCTCACCGTACTGATGGAGAGCATGTCCGGGGCCTTGGCGCCGATGCCGCGCTGGAATAGGCGTTGGGGGCGGTCAGCCCTTCCAGCAGGTTGCGGCCGGGGCGATCGACCTCGTGGACGGTCAGGAGGTCGTCGTCGCGGATGTGTGGTGCACTTCGGCGCCATGCCCGAGGGCGGGGCGTTGCCGCAGGAAGGTCGCCCAAGGCGAGATCGATACCGATCTGCTGGTCGGGGGCTCCGCACATCGAGGCGGGCGCGACGGACTGGAAGGCGCACGTTCTGCATGATGGGGCATCCGCACCGGGTGACGCGCCGCGGTGAGATCCTCGTACGCAACTCCTCCAAGTGTGCCGCCCGCGCGTCAGGCTCCGACGGAGCACGTGCTGACGATCGCCTTTTCACGAGCGTCCACCATGCGAGACGCCTTCCCGTGCAGCGGCTCCACCGGCTCCGTGTGGCAGGTAGAGGGTGCCGTCAAACGGAGGGGCCGACCGGTGGCCGCTCGCGTGCGCAGGCCCGGGCGGGCTTCCATTGCGGGGAGGTGTTCACCACTTGATTCCGGCCGCCACCGGCAGGTGGTCGCTGCCGGTGGCCGGCAGCACCCACGAACCTTGCGGCTTCACGCCCCTGACCAGGATCTGGTCGATCCGCGCCACCGGGAACCCCGCCGGCCAGGTGAAGCCGAAGCCGTCCCCTGCCGCCTCCTGGACCGAGCGCATCTGAGAGGTGATGTCGTTGAACGCGCGGTCGTCCATGGTGCCGTTCAGGTCGCCGAGCAGCACCACCCGCTCATTCTGATCGGCGGCGATGGCCGCTGCGAGCGCCTGAGCGTTCCTGTCGCGGTGGCCCGTCGAAAAGCCGTCCCTGGGATTCACCCGCGCGGATCCCAGGTGGGCCACGTACACCGCCATCGGCCCGTGGGCCGTGGCCACCGTGGTGCGCAGCGCCCGGTTGTAGGTCAGCTTGGTGTCCACCGGCTTGGTGGCCGCCAGCGGCCCGTAGTCCATCTGGGTGTCGACCGGCCGGGTGTCCGACAGCGGCAGCCTGCTCCACAGCCCGACCGTGCCCTGCACCGTGTGGTACGGGTACGCCTTGGCCAACTCCTTCTCGTACGTGCCCCGGGCCTGCGGGGTCAGCTCCTGCAGGGCCAGCACGTCCGCGCCGGAGGCGGCCAGGTCGCGGGCGGTGCCGGCCGGGTCGCGGTTGTCGGCGCCGACGTTGTGGCCGGCCACGGTGAGGTCGCCGCCCGGGTGGGACTTGTCGCCGAGCAGCCCGCCGAACAGGTTCAGCCACACCATGACCGGCAGCAGCAGGGCGACCGTCGCGGAGGCCGAGCGGCGCCACAGCGCCCCGGCCAACAGCACCGGGATGAACAGGCCGAACCACGGCAGGAAGGTCTCCACCAGGCTGCCGAGGTTCCCGATCCAGTTCGGGATCTTCGCGTGCAGCAGCATGGACAGGCCCAGCAGCAACGCCAGCGCCGCGAGCACCGGGCCGCGCTTCCAGGGCCCCGGCCGGGAGCCGTTGTGGATCGCCCGGCGGATGGCCGCGCGCCAGGTCTCGGCACCGGTGTCCCGGCCGCCGGCAGCGTCCTGCGCGGTCTCCGCCGTGTCCACCTGCGCCATCGGCCGTCCTCGTTCACTGTCGGTCACTGCTGCATCCTCGGGTCCTGGGTTGGGGTCGATGTACATGCACGGGCGACGAAGGGCGTCTGGTTCGCCCTTACCCGCGGCCATGGGAGCCAGCTTCGGGCAGCCCCCACGACGGCCGTGCAGGCGGCGATCAGGCGGCCTTGCCGCGGGCGATGTAGAGGTTCATGTCGGTGAAGTCGAGGGTGACGTTGTAGGGCTTGTGGAAGCAGTGGAAGAAAGAGGCCGGCGCGTCGAACCCGAAGGGCGCGATCGCGGCGTTCGGGTTCGTCTCGCAGTAGACCTCCTTGGCGACGGCGTCGCCGAGGCGGATCTCCTTCGGGTAGCAGGGGTAGGTGACGGCCGGATGGCCTTGGGTGAATGTCCCGATCGGGCGGTCTTCATCGGTACGGATCTGCAACTGCTCGGCCGTTTCGCCGAACACGACCGCGGCGCTCTCGCCGCCCTTTCCGCCGAAATTCACGCCCACGACCCGTGGACCGGAGCCGGCGATGCTGCCCAAGCTTGCCTGCTCGAACTTCCCGGCTTTGAACAGAGCGTCCGCGCCGCCGCCGTCGGCTCGTGCCGTGGCCGCCTTGCCCAGGAGCGGCGTGGTCGCGGCGGCACCGGCGACCACGGCGGCGGCCCGCAGCAGCGTACGCCGGTCCCCTTCTCCGTCATCGGCCATGGCCTGCTCCTTCTCGTGATCCCCTTCCGCCCGCGACTTTGTAGCCGACGGACGGTCACAGCACGGTGCCCAGGGCTGTGACCCGGCTGTGACCCGGGTCTACAACCGGAGTCGGTGCCGACTCCGCGATGGCCTCCGAAGCCGGGGCGCCATGCCCTCGGTACGGACCGCTGCGGTCCACGCCTCCATGCAAGTCGGAAGACTGTTGCGGTGGCGTATGCGATTTTCGATACGCCCGCGATACACGGAAGAGATCGTCCGCGCCGCTGATGATCGCGACGGCCCGGCCAGTGCAGGTGCTGCGGCGGTGAACACCGCACGGCCGAGCCTCCGGGACGAGCTCACCTTCATGCCCGCACATCCGCCCCGACCGTGAACGCCTGGGAACTGCGGCGGCGGTCCCGCATGCACCGGAAGGTCTGGACGAGTCGGCCCAGAAGGAAGGCGGAGCCGGCCACACAACCGTTGCCTTGGGGGTCCCGGCAGGGGTCGACGGGCCGTTCGACCGCCTGCTCCGACAACCCGTTGGCATGGTCGCTGGGCTCAGGGCCAACCTGTCCCACCTGCGCACCCGCGAGGACACGGCGCCAAGGCAAGCAGCCCACATTGCTCCGAGTCAGCGCAGCGGTCGACCACTTCCAGGGCCGATCGGCAACCGCGCCGGCGGCCCGCTGTTCCCGGCCGGTGCCCGCACCGGTTCGCACGCCGGCAGCCTCACCCTTCACCGGCCCAGCCACCTGCCGAGAACGGCTGGTCCGCGCCCATGCTGATGGGTCACAGCGGGCTCGCCAACATCCGTTCTCTGGCGATCTGCACGAAGGTCACCGCTGAAGCCGTCACCGCCGCCCTCGCCGAACAGCCCCCGCGCGCCGACTCGGAGCACGCCGAGCGGTCGAGCGCCGACGCGCGTCCGCCGGGCGGCCGGCGGCACTCCGTGCACGAAGCCGGGCGGGGAGCCAGGGCACCGGTCCGTGTGTTGGGCGGCCGTTCCGGTCATCGGTCGGTGACCGCCGCCCCACGCCGACCTCGGAGCCGGTCAGCCGATCAGCCGGTGCGGTGACGCGAGTGCCGCTCCTCACGGGCCGGTGGCTCGCCGGGCGCGGTGGGTCCGGAGTTTGTGGCGGTTGCCGCAGCGTTCCATGGCGCACCAGCGCCGGGCGCCGGGACGGGACGAGTCGACGAACACCAGCGGGCAGTTGTCGCCGGCGCATTCACGGATGCGTTCGGACAGTGGGCCCGACAGCAGCTCGATCATCTCCCGCGCCAGGGTCGACAGCACCTGCGTGGACCGCACCGGCGGCGCCCACCTCGCGGTCGTGCCGTCGGCGGCCAGTTCGGGCACCGGCGGCGCCGCGGCTGCGGTCCGGTTGAGGGTGGCGACCGCCTCGGCGGGGAGCGGGCGGCCTGCGGCCCGGGTGTGGGCCGTGTCCCAGATGGCCTGACGCACAACCTTGGCGGCGGCCAATTCGTCGACGGTCACGGGCACCGTCATGATCGCGGACAGGGGCGGCTCGGCGAGCCATACGGCCAGGTCGGACGGCTCGTGAAGGGTTTCGAAGACTGCGTAGGGGCCTTCGCCGCCGGTGTGGGCGAAGTCCAGGCAGACCGCACCGGCGTCGAAGCGGAACGATCCGCCTTTGGGGTCGTGCAGGACCCGGCCGGTTGTGCTCGCTCGCATGAAACCAGTATGACCGGTGTCTCCATCGCAGGGAACATCATGAGCGTTCGGCACATCGATCCAGACGGACTGCACTGCAGCCCGACGTTCAGCCAGGCCGTCGTCGTCGAACAACCGGCAAAGCCGATCTACATCGGCGGGCACGATGGCAAGCCGATCGGCCCCCACAGTCGGCGAGCGTTCCGCGACCTCGCGACCATCCTGGAGAGCGAGGGCGCGACACTGGCGAACATCGTGCACTGAAACACCGCCGTGGTGCGGCCACTCGTTCAACGAGCGGCGATGCCGTCCCGACAGGCGATGGCAGTGGCGATCCCCTGGGGCCTAATCGCCTACGGGGCCACGCAGCCCGGAAGGCGGCGTCGCGGTCGGTGTGCTCGCGTTCGCGGTCATCGTCCAAGGCCCCATGCCCCCCACCTCGCGAGGCACCGCGACGCTCGGCGGTCTCTCGAGGCGCGGGGTGACCTACAAGAGACGGCTCGAAGCGCCTGCACGTCAGAGGAGGGCCAAGCGGGTGCCGTCGCCGTCGAGCCAGTCCCAGAACGGCTTGTGGTCGCCGATGGTCCATTCCTTGAAGGCCCAGCGCGCGATCGTCGGGTATCCCGCCGCGTCGAGAAGGTCGAGGTCGAGGAGGAAGCTCTCATAGTGGTCGGACCCGACGCCGTGTACGAAGCGGTCCGGGGGATGGCCGCCGAGGCGTTCCGCCACCTGTTCCCATCCGTCGCCGTCGAAGTAGCCGAGGGTGTTGCAGCGCAGCGCCCCGACGATGCCGCCGAAGTGCGAGCCGAAGCTGTGGTGGACGGCCCAGAACTCGCGGATGGGGGCCGGTACCGGACCTCCCAGCAGAGGCACGGTGGCCGCAGGATCCACGAGGCGGGGCGCGGTGCCGAACACCACACGGACGTGGACGTCGCCACCATGGCCGACGAGCGCGTCCAAGGTGATCGGTTCACGGGTGGCCTGCCGCAGCCTCTGCTCACGAGGCGCTTGCGCGTCCGCGTCCCGGCCCCAGGTGAGATAGCCCAGGGTCGCGGTGCCGGCGTCGTCGGTGAGCAGGGCGAGGCCCAAGGTCCGAACGCGGAGGGTGGCGACGAAACGGGGCGCGAGCGCGGCGATCGGTTGCCAGAGATGGGTCAGAGCCTGAGCGAGCCCGGCGTCGGGCGGCACGCCCCAGGGATTCGCCGGGAACGGCACGTCCCCGACGCCGCCCTGGAGGAAGAGTCCCTGCAACGTCAATCCGGGACGGCCTTCGAAGCCGACGACATCCTGGATCGCCTCACGGTCACGGGTGGCGATCAGCGCGGGCAGGAGCTGCCACCGATCGGTGAAGTCCTCGGTCTCGCGGAACCGCGCGAGGGGGTCGGTGGCCGAGGGGAGACCGCCGTCCTCGTCGAGCAGGGGCGGTTCCCCGTCGGCAAGCCCCTCGAACGTGACCGACGGCAGGCGGGCGGGCAGATCCCCGAGGTCGACGACCCCCGTTCGACGCAGGTTCACATGACGGAGGCCGGGTAGTTCCGCCGTCACCGACAGGTCGCTCACCGGGCAGCCGTTCAGGCCCAAGACCTCCAGCAACTCCATACCCGCCAGCGGGGACAGGTCGGTGACCTGGGTGCGATAGACGTACAGCCGGTTCAGCCGGAGGCCCGCCAGCGGCGTCAGGTCCGTCAGGGGGCCGTCCTCGACCACGAGGTCGCGCAGGCCGGTCAACCCGGCCAGGGGTGTGAGGTCGGTGACCCGGGTGTGCCCGAGCCAGAGCTCGGAGAGGCCGCCGAGTGCGGAGAGGGATGTGAGGTCCGCGATGGGGGCCTCGATGTGCAGGTTCCGCAGGGAGGTCGCGGCGGCGAGCGCCGTCGAGAGCCCCGCGACGTCGATGTCGGTCGGGGCCTCGACGGCCAGCCAGCGGAGGCGGCGCAGCCCGGCCAAGGCCGTGAAGTCCGCCGGCCGGCTCAGATGCAGCCAGAAGCCCTCGATCTCGTCCAGGGAGTGCTGGGGGATGGGCCCCTCGTGCACCCCGGTGATCGAGCGGAGCCGCAGCTCGACGACCTGGTCCGGCGGATGGGCGACGTCGAGCCGTTCCGCCCTCGCATAGCGGTACCGGCTCGGATCGCCGGCGATCGGGGTGGCGTCACTCGTGGGCTCGGTCATCGGGGCCTCCATCGTGCGATCGCGCACGCTAGCAGGCCGTTCCGACATCTCCACCGAGAACGGGTAGGCCGAGAGCCGCCACCCCGACCGTGGTGAGGTACGTGCGGGTCACCGACGCCTGCGGGCCCGCAGCACGGCATCGTGGAGGGTGATCTCGTGACCGTCGTGGTCGGTGGTCGATCGAGACCTGGCCTCGGCGACCACGACGTCCCACAGGTGGGGATCGAGGCCGGCCGCGACCTCACGGGCCGTGAAGTGCACCTCCGGCGGAGGAGCGTGCGAGGTGCCGGGTCCGTGGTCGGAGGGCTGGTGGCCGACGACGAGCAGCGTGCCCCCGGGGGCGACCGCCGCCGCCAACCGGCCGAACAGCGCCTCACGCGACCCCGCCGTGTGCACGTAGTGCGTGGAGACCAGGTCGAAGTGTTCCTCGGCGGGCGTCCATTCGGTCAGATCGGCGCGTACCCAGTCGACCCGGCCGGCGATGTCGGCGCCGAGGGATTCGGCGTGTTCCCGCGCCCGGCCCAGTGCGGTGGCCGAGATGTCGACCGCCATCACCCGCCAACCTCGTGAGGCGAGCCAGACGGCGTCGCCTCCCCGGCCGCAGCCCGCGTCCAGCGCCCTGCCGGGCGCGAGGTCGCCGGCCTCCGCGACGAGCTGCGGGTTGGGCCGCGTTCCGCTCGTCGCGGTATGGCCGCGGTAGCGCTCCTCCCAGAACGCCTCGCCGAACTCTTCGGACACGATGTCCTCCCTCACCGGCTCACGGGCTGTGACGAGCGCCCGACACCGTTCCCCGCGGGCGCCGCCGATGCGGTCGCGTGCGCGTCCCGGTGGGCGGCGACCGCCTGGCGGGTCTCCTCGGCGACGAGGTCGGCGTTGATCTGCGCCCCCGCCATGGCGCCCGCTGCGGCGGCGGCCCCGACCTGCGCGCTCAGATCGGTGACGTTGCCCGCGACCCATACCCCGGGCACGTCCGTACGACCGGTCGGGTCGGCGGGGATGTGCTCACCGAACCCCGAGGGATGCTCGGCCGGCCGCAGTCCGAGCGTCGACAGGAAGCCGGCGCGCGCCACCATCCGCGACGCGACGGCCAACGCCTCGCGGTCGACCACCGTGCCGTCGCTCAACCGCAGCCCCACGAGGCGGTCCTCGACGATCTCCAGGGACGTCACCTCGCCGTCGACCACGCGGATGCCGCGCGCCGCCAGTTGCTCCGCCTGCTCGTCGGTGGGCGGCATGGTGTGGGAGAAGTACGTGACGTCGTCGCTCAACTGCCGGAACAGCATCGCCTGGTGCACCGACATCGGCCCGCCGGCCAGGACGCCGATGGCCTGGTCGCGCACCTCCCAACCGTGGCAGTACGGGCAGTGGAGCACGTCGCGGCCCCATCGGGAGTCGAGTCCCTGCACGTCCGGCAGCTCGTCGACGAGCCCCGTGGCCACCAGCAGCCGACGCGCCCTGACGGACCGGCCGTCGGTGAGCGTCACGGTGAAGCCGTCGGCGTCCCGGACGGCCGTGGTGGCCTCGCCGGACACCACGTGACCGCCGTAGAGACGGACCTCGGCGCGACCGCGCTCCAGCAGCTCGGCCGGCGGCATGCCCTCCCTGGCCAGCAGCCCGTGGACGCCGGCGGCCGGGGCGTTGCGCGGGGCGCCCGCGTCGATCACCACCACCGACCGCCGGGACCGGCCGAGCATCAGGGCCCCGTTCAATCCGGCGGCTCCTCCGCCGAGCACCACCACGTCATAGTCGTTCCGCAGCTCATCGGTCATCCTGACCACCTCCACGACGACTATGCGAGCCCGTGGGGCGATTGGGCAAACCTTGTTGCCGTTCTGGCAAACTGAGGGGATGGACGACGACCTCGATCAGGCGCTCACCGGGGTGGGCTCCCGGCTCCGTGCGCTGCGTCGCGAACGCGAGACCACGCTGGCCGACCTGTCGGCGACGACCGGCATCTCGGTGAGCACTCTGTCCCGGCTGGAGTCCGGCGCCCGCAGGCCCACCCTCGAACTGCTGCTCCCGCTGGCCAGGGCGCACGGCGTCACGCTGGACGAACTCGTCGGCGCGCCGCTCACCGGAGACCCGCGCGTCCATCTGCGTCCGGTGAGCCGGTTCGGCATGACCATGGTCCCGCTGACCCGCCGAGCCGGGGGCATCCAGGCGTACAAGCTCGTGATCATGCCCGAGGACCCCCCGAAGGAGCCCGATCCGCAGACCCACGAGGGGTACGAGTGGCTCTACGTCCTCAACGGGCGGCTCCGGCTCGTCCTCGGGGATCACGACCTGGTGCTCGCGCCCGGTGAGGCGGCCGAGTTCGACACGCGCGTGCCGCATTGGTTCGGCGCGGCCGACGCCGAACCGGTCGAGTTCCTCAGCCTGTTCGGCAGGCAGGGCGAACGCGCGCACCTCCGTGCCCGCCCCAAGCCCAAAGGCCCGCCCGACCGGTGATGAATCCGGGGGCGGAGGCCGTGACGATGACCGCGGCAACAAAGCAACGCCCTACCGCATCAAAGAAGGCGGTGACATAAACGCCCTAATGAAGGGGGCTCCCGATGCCCGACCCCGGATACTTCGCCGCCCAGGAGGCCCAGCGGCGATTCAACGACCAGGTGGCCGACCACCAGCGGGCCCGGCGGCGGGCCGGAAAGTCCAACGGCTACGGTTTCTCGACGCTCCTGCTGGTGGCCGGCGGCGCCTACGTCTATTACCGGCAGCCCGAACTATGGAACACCATCGAGTCCCATGTCAGGGTCTTCCTCGACCGGCTCGAGAACTGACCCCCGCCGACTCCGGAGCGGACCTCCGCGATCACGCGACGTGGCACGAGGCGCGCACCGCCGCGATCCCCGGAGTGGCCTGCGGCCGCCGCCCCACGTCGATCCCGGGCCCTTCGGGCACGGGTTTCGGGGCCGTCCGACCCGGGCGGCGAGGGGGAGGGCCGCGGACCCGGGCGGGAAACCTGTGGAAAGTCCCAATCTCCTAACTCTCGCCCGGGCGATGATCGTGGTGGTAGGTATTGCCCATGACAGCGAAGGGCAGACGGGCGAAGGCCGGCGGCGAGCTGGGCCTGCACTACATCAACTCGTGGGAGGCGTCGTACCTCGCCCAGGAGGTCGAGCAGTACTTCTCACACGGGATCGGTCTGCAGCCCGGAGCCACCGTCGTCGACGTCGGGGCCAACATCGGCGTGTTCTCCGCGCACGTCTACCAGCTCCTGAACGGCGACGTCCGCGTCTACGCCGGCGAACCCCTTCCGCCCATCTACGCCACGCTCGAGAAGAACGCGCGTGAACGGCTCGGCGGCAAGGTGACCGCACTGCCCTATGGGTTCTCCTCGCGGGACGAGGAGCTGGAGTTCACCTATTTCCCGCTGGCCACGATCCTTTCCTCCACGTACCGCGACAAGGACAACGTGGAGTCCGAGCAGCGCCGCATCGCCTCGAGCATCGTCGACTTCGTCAAGGAGGGGCACGCGGGGGCGGGCCTCAAGCGCGTCCCGGCGTTCGTCCTGCGCCTGATCGTCGGATGGCGGGTGCGCGGGCTGAAGGAGATGCAGACCCACCGCGTACGGGTCCGGCCGCTGTCGGACGTCATCGACGAGCACGGCATCGACCGGATCGACCTCCTCAAGATCGATGTGGAGGGCGCCGAGTCCGACGTGCTGCGGGGCATCGAGGAGCGCCACTGGCCGCTGGTCCGGCAGGCGGTCGTCGAGGTCGAGGGGTGGCGGGAGAACCACGCCGCGGTGGAGGAGTTCTTCACCTCGCGGAAGTACGACGTGACCGCCGTGCCCGGTGTCGTGGAGTCGTCGGACATCGGCATGATCTACGCGATCGCGCCGTCCGACGCTTAGGGCGCGTCGGACGCGCCCGGTCGGCCTGTGTCGGCGAGTCGCCGTTCCAGTTCGGTGATGCGGCGGTGCAGGGCCTGGATGGCGACCAGGGCGACGCCGTTGGCGTCGACGGTGTTGATCCGGGTGTCGTGCTCGCCGAGGCCGAAGGCGGCCTTCCAGTCCTGGGCCATCGGGCCGAGGTGACGGACGTGCGCGGGCTCCCACTGGTATCGCCAGGTGCTGATGGGCAGGGCGGCGACCTTGTCCAGGATGTCGTGGCCGTCGACCGGGTCCGGGGCCCGTGTGATCACGGGCTCCGACGGCGCGGCGGGCCTGCGGCGTCGGAGCGGCCATCGGGCCGGCTTCCCTGACGGCATGGGCGGTCCTTTCAACGCGAATGACCGGTGGGACCGGGTCGCCCGGCCGGGGGCGCCCCGACCCCACCGGCGGTGCGGTGTCAGCGGGTCCAGTGCACGGGGGTGAGGTCCCGCTTGACACGGCGGTCACTGATGATGCCGCCGATGTCGCCGATGGGCGGCAGGATCCCGTCGAGGGGACCGGGTTTGGTCGGTGCGGCGCCGGCCGGAGCCGCCAGGGACAGCAGCCCGGTGGCGGCCATGCCGCTGAGGACCAGGCCGCGGAGACGTGCGCGTGGCGACATGGGGTGTCCTTCCAGACGAGGGCTTGTGACACCCCGGATCGTAACGCACAGTCACGAGATAGTCACGCGCTGATATTCTGGGTGCCGGGCCGTGGTACGGCCCCGGTCAACCGCCCGGCGTGGCGGAGGGCTCCTGAGACGCCTCGCGCAGGATCGCGTGGAACTCCTCCACCGGCCGGGACCCGGACACGGCGCCGGCGTCGCCGATGACGAACAGCGGAACGCCGTTGACGCCCTGCTGCCGCACCTGGTGGATCAGCGCCGCGACCTCCGCCGCGCCCTCGTTCTCGTCCCACGTCACACCGACCTCGGCGGCGAGCCGTCCCAGCACCTCGGGGTCGCCGACGTTGAGCCCGTCGGTGAAGTAGGCGCGGAACAGCCGGGCCGCCATCTCCTCGCCCCGGCCCTGCCGGGCGGCCTGCGCGATGAGGCGGTGCGCGTCCAGGGTGTTGGTGAAGACCGCGCGGTCGAAGTCGACCCGCAGTCCGCTCTGCGCGGCGATCTCGGTGAACCGTGCCGTCCGCTCCTGCGAGGCCGGCCCGAACTTGCGCCGGTGCACCTCGCGCAGCGGTTCGCCGGCGGGCGACGCGTCGGGGGCGAGCTGGAACGGCAGGAACTCGACGTCCACCGCCCCACCCTCGGCGCGGAACCGTTCGGCCCCCTGCTGGAAGTGCGTGTAGCCGAGGAACGACCAGGGACAGGTGATGTCCAGAACTATGCGAACCTTCATGACCGAGCCTTCCATGTCCGTGAAAGGTGACAGTCACGAAGATAGGGGCGGGGCGGGCGCCGCATCCGTCGGACGACGAGATCGTCATGGAGCGGGCGGCCGCGGCGTGCGCCGCCCGTCCGCCGGGAACTTACAATGCCCGGATGCGAAGATCGTTCAGGGGTGTCGCGGTCGGCGGCACGACGGTGGCGCTCCTGGTCGGTCTGGGCCCGGCACAGGCCGAACGCCTCGCGCCGACATGGCGCGACTGGTTCCCCGCGCTGCCCGCGGACCTCGAATCCCGCGCCCGAGGGGCCGCCGTCGACGACGGCAGGTACGCCCTCACCGAGCTGCGGCCCGGTGTCTACATGACCACGACCGGCCGGCCCGATCGCTGTTCCGTCAGACCGGAGCCGACGGCCCGCGCCGAGGCCGGGTCGGTGGCGCTCTCCGCGGTGGCCACCGGGCCGGAACCGCGCGGCCCCGAGTACTTCATGTTCGAGGGAGACACGGAGGGTGGCCTCTACGCCGCCTTCGTCTTCTCGGGCGGGTGCACGTGGCGGTGGGTCGGCGGCCCGCAGGACGCCCAGCGGTGGTTCAGTGAGTACACGGGCCCCCGATGAGGCCGTTCCCGACCGGGGGAGGAGCCGCGTGAACCCACCCTTCGACCTGGTGATCAGGTCCCGTCGGGCGGTGCTGCCCGACGGTGAGCGGCCGGCCGCCGTCGCGGTGCGGGATGGCCGGATCGCCGCGATCGACGACGTCGACACGGCTCCGGCCGCCGCCGCGACGGTCGATCTCGGCGACGTCGCGCTGCTGCCGGGCCTGGTGGACACGCATGTCCACGTCAACGAGCCCGGGCGCACCGAGTGGGAGGGGTTCGCGACCGCCACCCGTGCCGCCGCGGCGGGCGGCGTCACCACCATCGTCGACATGCCGCTCAACTCGGTGCCGCCGACGACCGAGCCGTCGGCCCTGGCCGTCAAGCGGGAGGCCGCCGCCGGCCGGTGCTTCGTGGACGTGGGCTTCTGGGGCGGGGCGGTCCCCGGCAACGTGTCCCGGCTCCGGGGGCTGCACGAGCGGGGTGTCTTCGGCTTCAAGTGCTTCACGTCGGACTCGGGAGTGCCGGAGTTCCCGCCGCTGAACGAGGAGGGGCTGGACGCGGCGTTCACCGAGATCGCGTCGTTCGGCGGGCTGGTCATCGTGCACGCCGAGGATCCGGGCGGGCTGTCGGAACCGTTGGACGGCGGGTATCCGGCGTTCCTGGCCTCCCGACCGGCGAGCGCGGAGCGGGCCGCCGTCGAGCAGGTCGTCCGGCTGGCGGAGAGGACGGGCGTGCGGGCGCACATCCTGCACCTGTCGGCCGCCGACTGCCTGGAGCCGCTCGCGGAGGCGCGGGCGCGAGGGCTGCCGATCACCGCCGAGACCTGCCCGCACTACCTGACCCTGTCGGCGGAGGACGTCCCCGGTCCGGACGACACCGCGTTCAAGTGCTGCCCCCCGATCCGTGACGCGGGCAACCGCGAGGAGCTGTGGCGGGGGCTGACCGACGGGGTGATCTCCTGCGTCGTGTCCGACCACTCGCCCTGCACCCCGGCGTTGAAGCGCGGCGACTTCGCCACGGCCTGGGGCGGGATCTCGTCGTTGCAGCTCGGGCTGCCCGCCGTCTGGACCGCCGCCCGCGCCCGGGGGCACGGTCTGGAGGCGGTGGTGCGCTGGATGGCCGAGGGCCCCGCCGCGCTCGCCGGTCTGGGCTCCCGCAAGGGCGGCATCGCGGTGGGGAACGACGCCGACCTGGTCGCGTTCGCCGCCGACGACTCGTTCACCGTCGACCCGGCCGCGCTGCGGCACCGGCACCCGGTCACCCCGTACGCGGGCCGTGCGCTCAGCGGGGTCGTGCGGACGACGTGGCTGCGCGGGGAGATCGTCGGCCAGACGCCTCGCGGTGGGCTGCTCCATGCGTGACCGGGAGGGTAGGACCCCATCGTGATCGCTTTCGCCAACCTGCCGGACCTGGCCGTACGGACCCTGGGCGGTTCGGTCGTGGCGGCGAGCGACGAGTCGTTCGCCGCGAAGGAGAACCTGGTCAATCCGTGGGCTCCGGCCTTCCGCCCCGAGACGTTCGGCGCCAAGGGCCAGGAGTACGACGGGTGGGAGACCGCCCGCCGCCGACCCGACGCGGACGGCGCGCTGGGCCACGACTGGGCCGTCGTGCGGCTGGGCCTGCCGGGCGTGATCCGCGGCGTCGTCGTCGACACCGCCTGGTTCAAGGGCAACTTCCCGCCGTACGCGTCCGTCGAGGCGTGTGCGGTGGACGGGCACCCTTCACCGGCGGAGTTGGTCGACGCGGAGTGGACGGAGATCGTGCCGAGGAGCACGCTCAAGGGCGACGCCGCGCACTCGTTCGACGTCGGCCTCGAACGGCGCAGCACGCACGTGCGGCTCAACGTCTTCCCGGACGGCGGCGTCGCGCGGCTGCGCGTGCACGGGGAGGTGGTGCCCGATCCGCGGCTGCTGACCGGGCTGACCGTCGACCTGGCGGCCCTGGAGAACGGGGGCCGGGTCGTCGAGTGCTCCGACATGTTCTACTCGGCGCCCGACAACATGCTCTTCCCCGGGCAGGCCCGCAACCAGGCCGAGGGGTGGGAGACCGCCCGCCGTCGGGGGCCCGGCAACGACTGGGCGATCATCCGACTCGCCGCCCCGGGGGTGGTCCGGCTCGTCGAGGTCGACACCGGTCACCTGAAGTTCAACGCGCCCGCCGCGGTCTCGCTGACGGGCGCCGACACCCGTTCGATCGCGCTGGGGGCCGCCGCCTGGCACGAGGTGCTGCCGCGGACCCGGGTGCAGCCGGACGGCAGGCACCGGTTCCGCGTGTCCGGCGAGCGGGTGGTGACCCATGTCCGCCTCGACATCCATCCCGACGGCGGCCTGGCCCGGCTGCGCCTGCTCGGCGACCTCGCCCCGGACGGGGAGCGGCTGCTGACCTCGCGGTGGGACGACCTCGCCCCGTGAGTCACCCGTCCCGGGGCTGATCGGCGGTCGCCGCCGCGTGGCAGGCCCCGCGTCCCTCGGCGCGGGCGACGACGCGGCCGTCCACGATGCGCACGGCGGTCTCGGTGGCGTCGCTGACGGCGGTCACCCCGGCCGCCGCGGCCACGTCGCCGGTCTCGTCGTGCACCAGCCGCAGCGTGGGCCACGCCGGCCGGGGAAAGGACTCGCGCAGGTGGTTGAGGAGGTCGACGACGACCAGCCGCGCCAGCGGCCCCGACTCGTCACGGTCGCCCGTGACCACGACGGCGGTCACCTCGGAGCCGGGCGGCGCGCCCCGGACGGCCTCCTCGACGGCCTGGAGCCGGTGCAGCCCGAGGATCGCCACGACCCCGTCGCCGGTGAGCGGCGCGGGAACGTCGCGCACCGCGTCGAGCGCGGACGGCGGAGACCAGGGCTCGTCCGCCGGGCGGGCGGGTGAGATCCACGGCGTGTGCGGGGGCGGCCACCCGCCGCTCAGGTCGAGGTCGGCCAACCGCTCGCAGACGCTGACGGCGTCGAACGGCTCGACGAAGCCCGGCGCGGCGGCGGCCATCTGACCGACGCCGTGCAGGGTCGTCAGCACGGCCTCGGCGACGCGGGTCAGGCGGGTCGGCGGCGCGTCGACCGGGAGCATCCGCTCCATGGCCAGCGCGAGCAGGAGCGCGTCCAGCTTCAACAGTTGTGCGTACGTCTGCTGGATCCGCGGCTCGGCGACGATCTCCGGTATCAGGTCCCGACCGAGCCTGGCCTCGCCGGTCGGCTCGTCGGTGGACAGGGGGAGCCGGGAGACCCAGACCCGCGCGAACGCGCCCAGCGCCTCGCGCACGCTGTGGACGTCGTCCGGCGGGGGCCTCCGCGGCGCGCGCTCCGCGAGGTCGAGGAGCACGGCGAAGTAGAGGCCCCGTTTGCCGGGGAAGTTGGAGTAGACGGCGCCCCGGGTCAGCCCGGCGCGCTCGGCGATGCGGTCGATCTTGGCCTCGCGGAACCCGCGCTCGGCGAACTCCTCCCGGGCGGCGGCCAGGATCTTGGCGCGGTTCTCCCCCTGCATCTCCGCTCTGGTGAGCCGCCCCATCGTCCTCCGGTCCGTCGATTGCCGTCTGCGCCCGGCCAGGATACCGTCACCATCCAGATGATCTGAACATGTGGCCTCAACATTTGAATTGGAGGGTCATTCGATGAACGGCGACGGACCGGCCGTGAGCGGCGTCCCCGAGGTCGACCTCGGCGACGCCGAGGTGATCCGCGACCCCTTCACCGTCTACGGCCGCACCCGGGAGACCGCGGCCCTGGCGCGGCTCCTGATCCCCGGGATGGGATCGCTGTGGGGGGTGACCAGGATGGCCGACGCCCGGGCGATGCTCGCCGACCCCCGATTCGAGATCAACGCCGACAGCTTCCTGCGCCCCGACGTGCCCGACGACTGCCTGCCCTACATGCGGACGATGTCCGAGATGAACGGGCCGGAGCACGCCAGGCTGCGCGCGCTGGTGGCGCCCGCCTTCACCCCGCGCCGCGCGGCCGGGTTCCGCCCGCGCATCGAGGCGATCGTCGAGGGGCTGCTCGACGAGGCGCGGGCGGCCGCCGCCGACGGCGTCGTCGACCTGCTGCCGCACTTCACCCGCCCGCTGCCGATGGACGTCATCTGCGAGCTGGTCGGCGTCCCCGAGGCCGACCGGATGAGGTGGCGCGGGTACGGCGCCACCGTCGCGGCGAACGCGGGCCGGGAGTTCGCCGAGGCCATCCCGCACATCATGGAGGGCGCGAAGGCGGCGATCGCCCGCCGCCGCGCCGAGCCCGGCGACGACCTGCTCTCCGATCTGATCGCCGCGCAGGCCGAGGACGGCGACCGGCTGACCGACGCCGAGATGGTCACCCTCGTCTGGCACCTGGTGCTCGCGGGGCAGACCCCCGCCCATCTCATCGCCAACGCCGTCACGGCCCTGCTCGCCCATCCCGACCAGCTCGCCGCGCTGCGCGAGGACCCGGCCCTGATGCCCGGCGCCGTCGAGGAGCTGCTGCGCTGGGCCGGCCCGACGCTGTTGACCATTCCCCGGTACGCCCGCGAGGACGTCGAGCTGTGCGGCGTCACGATCCGCAAGGGTGAGGCCGTCCTCGCCATCGTGGCCGCCGCCAACCGGGATCCGCGGGCGTTCGCCGACCCCGACCGGCTCGACGTCACGCGTCCCCAGGGCCGGTCGGCCCATCTGGGCTTCGCCCACGGACCGCATTTCTGCCTCGGCGCGTCCCTGGCCCGCGTCCAGACCCAGGTCGCGCTCACCGCACTGCTGCGCCGCCATCCCGGACTCGCCTCGGCCGCCGGTCCGGACGGGCTGCGGGCCCCCGATCCCGGCACCTGGCGGGTGACGGCGCTGCCCGTGACCCTGTAGGCGTCGTCAGTGGGCGACGGTGAACCGGGCACGGCGATGGGCGGGTCGTTCGGCCTCGTCCAGGAGGGCGACCGCGAGGTCCTCCATGGAGATGGCCGAGACGCCCTCCGCGTCGACCAGCAGTTCGTCGGCGCCCAGCCGGTAGACGCCGCTGCGTTCCCCCGGTTGCAGCAGCGCGGGCGGGCTCAGGTAGGACCAGTCGGCCCCGGTCGCGGTGAGGCAGACGGCGTGCTGCTCGACGCAGGCCAGGGCGATGTCCCGATGGGCGGGCGGCATGTATCGCGGGTCGTCGACGACGGTCGTGCCGCCGGTGCCGGGAACGACGAGGCTGCCCGCGCCGCCGACCAGCAGCAGTCTCACGCCCGTTCGGGCCGCGCCCGCCAGCAGCGTCTCGGCGGCCGTCACCAGGTCTCGTTCCCTGCCGGGAGCCGGACGCGTCGCGCCGACCACGACGTCGTGCCCGGCGCTCAACCGGACCACGTCGTCGAGGTCGGCGGCGTCGCCCACCCGGGGCTCGGCTCCGGCGGGCAGCAGGGGGAACCGGGCCGGATCGCGGACCACGGCGGTGACCTTGTGGCCCCGTGACAACGCCTCGGCGACCACGCGGCCTCCGACGCCTCCGGCCGCTCCGAACACGATGATGCGCATGAGTTCTCGACTCCTTCGAGGATCAGTGGGTGCGCGCCGGGGCGGCCGACACGATGGGCCGTTCCGGGGCGGGGGGACGCTGACGGGGCTGGTGCACCTGCGCGGCGACGAGCGCGCCCAGCACGATGAGCCCGCCCAGGGCCTGCACGACGGTGAGCCCCTGGCCCAGGACGAGCCAGCCGAGCGTGGTGGCCACCAGGGGGCTGAGCAACCCGAGGAAGGTGACCTGGGTAGGGGACAGGGCGGCGATGCCACGGAACCACAGGGCGTAGGCCAGGGCCGCTCCGATGATGCCGAGGTAGGCGTAGCCGGCCAGGTTCGCGGCGGTCAACGTGGAGGGCGGGGGCCCTTCGATGATCAGGGCGACGGGCAGCAGGACGAGCCCGCCCGCGACGAGCTGCCAACCCGTGGTGGCCAGCAGCGGCGCGGGCGACCGCCAGCGCTTGGCCAGGACGACCCCGGCCGCCATCACGATCGCGCCGCCGAACGCGGCGGCGACCCCGACACCGTCCAGCCGGGCGTCGGCGCGCAGGACGAGCAGGCTGACGCCGACCACCCCGGCCAGGCCGGCGAGCGTGGTCCGCAGGGACAGCCGCTCGCCGAGCAGGGCGACGGCGAACCCGGCGGCCACCAGGGGTTGGATCGCGCCGACGGTGGCCGCGACCCCGCCGGGCAGCCGGTAGGCGGCCACGAAGAGCAGGGCGAGGAACGCGCCGATGTTGAGGGTGCCGAGCACGAGCGCGCGCCACCACCAGTCGCCCCGCGGCAGGCGGCGGGTGAGGGCGACGAGCAGGAGCCCGGCGGGCAGTGCGCGCAGCAGGGCGGCCAGCAGCGGGCGGTCCGGCGGCAGCAGTTCGGTGGTGACGATGTACGTGGTCCCCCACAGGGAGGGCGCCAGCGCGGTGACCAGCACGATCCCGAAGCGTTTGTTTAGCACTAAATCAAAGTAGCTCACCGCTAAAGTATTCGGCGATCAAGGTGAGGTAACTCACCACTAAGACATCGACTAGGCTGAGCGGGTGGCAGATCACGTCGATCGCGTGCTCGAACAGTGGGCGACCCACCGTCCCGACCTGGACGCCTCACCCATGGCGGTGATCGGCCGGCTGTCCAGGCTCGCCCGACTCGTCGACGCCGAGCTGGGCCGCACGTTCGCCGAGCACGGTCTCGACCGGGCCTCCTTCGACGTGCTCGCCACCCTGCGCCGCAGCGGCCCCCCGTTCCGTCTGACCCCGACGGAGCTGACGCGCTCGTCCATGGTCACCTCGGGCGCCATCACCCAGCGGCTCGACCGCCTGGAGAGCCGGGGCCTGGTCGGCCGCACCCCGAGCGCGTCGGACGGGCGCGGGGTGCTCGTCGCCCTCACCGACGACGGCCGCGCGCTCATCGATCGGGTGCTGCCCCACCACATCGACACCGAGAACCGGATCCTCGCCGCGCTCACCCGGCCACGGCGCGACCAGCTCGCCGACACGCTCCGCGATCTCCTGGAGTCGCTCGGCGACACGCGCGGGGACGCCTGACCGAGCGGGTCGGCCTCGAGTGGACCCGTCCGGGCCCCGCCGTTTGGACCTGTCGATCGGGCCCACGCGTCGGCAGGCTCGGACCATGGACACCACGCCCTTCACGAGCCCGCACTACGTGCACGGATACTCCGCCGACGAGGCCCGGCGGCTGGGCGACCAGGCGGACACCCTGGCGGCCCTCCTCCACGCGGGCACCGCCTATCCCGCCGGCGGTCGGGTGCTGGAGGCCGGGTGCGGAGTGGGCGCCCAGACGGTGCATCTGCTCGACTCCGGCCCCGGGGTGCACCTGGTCTCGATCGACGTCTCCGGCGACTCGCTCGCACAGGCACGCGCCCGGGTGAACGCCCAACGACCCGACGCCCGCGTGGAGTGGCATCGCGCCGACCTGTTCGCCCTGCCGTTCGAGGACGCGTCCTTCGACCACGTGTTCGTCTGCTTCGTCCTCGAGCACCTCAAGGACCCGGAGGGGGCGCTGGCCGGGCTGCGGCGCGTGCTGCGGCCGGGCGGCACCATCACGGTGATCGAGGGCGACCACGGCTCGGCGTTCTTCCATCCCGAGAGCCCCCACGCGCATGCGGCGATCGGCTGCCAGGTCCGCCTGCAGGCCGCGGCCGGAGGCGACGCGCTGGTCGGGAGGCGGCTGCATCCGCTCCTGGCCGCCGCAGGGTACGACGACATCGTGGTCAGGCCCCGGACGGTCTACGCCGACCGCACCCGCCCCGCCCTGGTCGAGGGCTTCACCCGCAACACCTTCATCGCCATGATCGAGTCCGTCCGGGAGGACGCGCTGGCCGCCGGTCTCCTCACCCGCGCCGAATGGGACCGGGGGATCGCCGACCTGCGCCGTACGGCGACACCCGAGGGGACCTTCCACTACACCTTCTTCAAGGCCCTCGCCGTCGCCCCACGGTGAGACGACTCACTCTCCATGCGAACGACCCGCGCCCGCATCGACGGGTGCGGGGAACGCGTGGCGGCGTGCCAGCGCGACGGTGGCCAGGGCCACGGCCACCAGCGGGAGCGCCGCCCACGGCAGCACCCCCGCGTGCGCGCCCTCCAGGACGAGGCCGCCGGTCAGGGAGCCCGCCGCGATGCCGAGGTTGTAGACGGTGGTCTGCATGGACGTGGCCACGTCGGCGTTGGCGGGGCCCGCCGCGTTGACCAGCGCCGTCTGGATCAGCGTGGGCGCCCCTCCGAAGGCGACGCCCCACAGGGCCACCGCGATCGGCAGGGCCGCCGAGACGCCCCCGAACAGACCCAGGACGAGCATCGCCGCGGCGACCGCGATCAGCGCGCACAGCAGGGTCGACCGCAGGCGGCGATCGATGAGGACGCCCACCAGCCAGACGCCCCCGACCGTGGCGACACCGAAGATCAGCAGGATCAGGCCCGTCCTGCCGAACCCCGAACGTTCCGCGAACGGAGCCACGTAGGTGTACATCGTCTGGTGCCCCAGCAGCAGGAACAGGGTGACCACCAGCACGGAGGGGATGCCGGGCGGCGTGGCGACCCGGCGCAGCGGGACGCGTTCACCGGCCGGCTCCCCGGGAAGGCCGGGAACGCTCCAGCGCACCCAGGCCACCAGGGCCACGCCCCCACCCGCCAAGGCGGCGAACACGGCACGCCAGCCGAACGCCCCGGCCAGCGCGGTGCCGGCGGGGACGCCCAGCGACAGCGCCACGGTGATGCCCGCCAGCACGATGGCGATGGCCCGGCCGCGACGTTCGGCGGGCACCATGCGCGCGGCGTACCCGACGAGCATCGCCCACATCAGTCCCCCCATCGCCCCCGCCGCCAGCCGCGACACCAGCGTCAACGCGTAGAACGAGGACAGGGCGGTGACCGCGTTGCAGACCGCGAAGCCGAGGAGCGCCCCGATCAGCACGGGGCGGCGGGGAAGCCCGCGCAACGCCGCCGTGAGCGGGATCGCCGCCAGGAACGAGGCGGCCGCGTAAGCCGTCACCAGGAACCCCACACGCCCCTGCGACACGTGCAGGGCCCGGCTCATCTCCGGCAGGAGCCCGGCCGGGAGCAGTTCCGTCATCACCGCCGTGAACGCCGCGGTGGACAGCGCGAGCAGCCCCGCCAGGGACGATCTCGGCAGGTCGGGGCCGCAGGGGGCGTCGGTCGTCAGGGTCGCCGTACCGGTCATGCGACCATGGTGGAACCTTCACATCAGTGTCAGGGCAAGTGCGGGCGCCCGGCCCGAGGAGCACGATGAAGATCGGTGAACTGTCCCGGCGCACCGGCGTCCCCACCAGGATGCTGCGCTACTACGAGCAGCAGGGCCTGCTGGACCCCGGGCGGGCCGACAACGGATACCGCGTCTACGACGAACGGGCGGTCGACCGGGTCCGGCAGATCCGCGGGCTCCTCGACTCGGGCCTCACCACGGAGATCATCCGCAGGATCCTGCCGTTCCTCGACCGGCCCGACCAGATCCATCCGCACCCCGAGTGCCTCACCCCGGAGACCGCCGCGCTGCTGTACGAGGAGGCCGACCGGATCCAGGCGCGCATCGACTGCCTGGCGCGCAACCGCGACGCCCTCCACGCCTATCTGGCCGCCGTCCGGTCGCCCGCCCGTCCCGGGCCGACCGCACGGGTCGAGGGCGACGGACCCGTGACCTAGAGTGACGGCATGAGTGATCCGGAGACAGAGCGGCTGATCGGGACGGCGACCCGGATGTTCGCCGAGCTCGGATTCGACGGGACGTCCACGCGGCTGATCGCCGATGCCGCCGGGGTCGACATGCCCACCCTGTTGGCGCGCGTCGGGACCAAGCCCCAGCTCTACCGGGCCGTGATGCACCGCGCCGACGAGGCCGAGCGGGAGGCGCTCCGGTCCGCGGTGGCCGTGTACACGCCGAGCCGGCAGGGCATCATCGAGCTGGCGGACGCCTATCTCGACTTCCACGCGAGCCATCCCCACGTGATGGCGCTGTGGCTGCATCGGTGGATGGGCGACGCCGCCGACGTGCCCGGTCTGGAGGACCTCTACACCCGGCCGCTGTCGACCCTGGTGGCCGAGACCGTGCGCGATCAGGTGCCCGACGACGTCGACCCCGACTACCTGGTGTGGACCGTGGTGTGGTGCGTCTTCGGCTTCCTCAGCGGCGGCATCCTGTACAGCGACCCGGAGCGCACCGCCTTCCGCCGATCCCGCGGAGAGGGCCTCGGGCCGGGAGAGCCGACGGCGCTGGCCGACTTCCGCCGTCACCTGCACACCTTGGTCGACCGTCTGTTCACCCCCGTGGACCGCGAGCGGGACTGACCGCCCCGCCCGCGCCCGGGGTCAGGAGGCCGCGCGGTGGCCGGCGGCGCGGGCGGCGGGGGAGACCGCCAGGTAGTCCAGCGCCTTCTGGGTCGAGCACTCCTCGGACGGATGGAAGTCGCGCCTGAGGTAGGTGCGGGCGGCGGCGATCATGAACCTGTTGCTGGGGAAGATGCCCCGCCGGACCGCGCGCCGGTAGTCGCGGATCCGCGGCCGGACACCGTGCAGCGTCGGGTCCTTGGCGCACAGGAAGGCCGCGCCGACGTAGACCGCCAGCGGCAGCGCGATCACGCCGACGAAGAAGGCCACGAACCGCCGCCAGTACGCGCCCGAGGTGTGCATGTAGACGTCGAAGGCGACCGAGCGGTGCTCGACCTCCTCGGCGCCGTGCCAGCGGAGCAGGTCCATCATGGTCGGGTCCGCGCCGGCCTCGTCCAGCGCCTCCGCGTCCAGGATCCACTGGCCCAGCACGGCGGTGTAGTGCTCGATCCCGGCGATGATCCCGATCCGCAGGTTGAGCCAGCGCCCGCGCGACAGGAACGGCAGCGGCGGCCGGTCCCCGAGGAGCGTCTTGAAGAGCCACTCGATCCTGCGGGTGAGGGGCCGCGGGTCCAGTCCCCGGGCGAGCATCTGCCGGTCCAGCACGCCCTGGTGGGAGTAGGCGTGCACGGCCTCCTGGCCCATGAACCCCTTGATCTCTCGGCGGAGCCGCTCCTCGCTCTCGTCGATCAGCGGCAGCGCCTGCTTGTAGACGTGGACGAACCAGCGTTCCCCGGCCGGGAGCAGCAGGTGCAGCGTGTTGATGAAGTGGGTGGCGACCGGCTCGCCGGGGATCCAGTGCAGCGGGGTGTCCGACCAGTCGAACTTCACCCGGCGCGGGACGATCGTCGGGTGCCGCTCGTCGAGCCGTGCCGTGTCGGGGGATTCGGTCATGTGCGTCTCCGGTTCGCTTCACCGCCGGGGAGGACGGTCACCGTCGCCTGTGCGAGGGCGGCCGACTCGGCATCGCCCTCGATATGGTCCACCAGCTCCGCGACGGCCGTCGCCACGACGTCCGCCCGAGCGCTGATCGAGCCCCAGTGCCCGGCCCGCAGCTCCCGTCGCCACAGCCGCCCGGTGTAGCGCGCCAGGTCCTTGGACTGCTCGGGCGAGACGAACAGGTCCCTGGTCGGCGCGATCACCTGAACGGGCACGTCGGTGCGGGCCGTCCGCCCGGGGCGCAGGAGGCGCAGGCCGTTGGCCTTGTACAGCTTCATCCCGTGGACGGCGTCCCGGCGGAACGTCGGGGCGGGACGCCGTTCGACGCGCTCCACCCGTTCGATGATCGCCGGGAACAGCCGGACGCCGCCCAGCGTCCAGACCAGCCGGCCGACGCCGGGGATCGCGCCGCCGAGCAGGTACCAGGAGCGGGCGAACTGGCCGAGGAGCTGCCGCAGGTTCCGCGGTGTGGGCCGGCGCAGGCGGTCGCGGACCCACTGGCCGAAGTGCTCGATGCACGGCCCCGAGATGGAGGTGAACGAGGCGATGCGTCCGGTGAGCGCGCCCCCGGTGACCGCCCCCCAGCCCTGCACCGACCCCCAGTCGTGCCCGACCAGGTGCACCGGACGGTCCGGGGAGACCGCGTCGGCCACCGCGAGCAGGTCGGCGCTCAGGTTCTCCATGACGTACGCCTTGGTGGGTCGCGGGCGGGTCGAGTCGCCCGCGCCCCGCACGTCGTACGTCACCACGTGGTACGCGTCGGCCAGCAGCCGGGCCACCGGCTCCCAGATGGCCTGGGTGTCGGGGTAGCCGTGGACGAGCACCACCGTCGGTCGCCCGGCGCGTCCGTACTCGCGGACGGCGAGGTCGACGCCGTCGGCCTCGACGGTGCGCTTGCGGTGGTCGCCCTCACTCATGGTCGGCCGCCCTCTCCGCGGCCTTCTCCGCGGCGGCCCACCGGCGGACGTGGGGCAGGTCGTCGTCGAGCCAGTGGGCGTCGTCCTCCGTGACGACCAGCAGCTCCTCGAACTTGGCGCCCACGTCGCGGAACCCCAGGTGCGGCTCCACCGCCCAGAGCCCCGGGGTCGGCGCGTGCCGCGAGCGCCGGCCGCCGTTCCACAGCGGGGAACGACCCTCCAGCCGCTCCTTGACCAGGTCGCGTCCGATGGTCTGCAGGGTGCGCAGGCCGAAGGCCCCGCCGAGGACGACGTTGCGGGGCAGTCGGCTGTCGATCCGGCCCACCTGGTGGCCGATGACCCTGCCGGGGTACTTGCGGTGCCGGTTCTCGTAGCCGTCCCTGGCGATCCGGCGGTCGACCTCGGCGTAGATGTCGGCGAAGGTCCGCCGGCTGCGCACCAGGTCGACGATCAGCGTGCGGTACGCCGCGAGGTCGCCGACCAGCTTCTCCCACGGGGGGTTCTCGCCCAGGCATCCGGAGTAGCCGATGTCGGCCGTGTAGCCGTCGACGATCGGGGCGGCGTCCAGGACGTAGGGCATGCCCTCCTCCAGCCTCCGCCCCGTGGGCAGGAACTGGTGGGGGAGTCGGATGCCGCGAAAGGCGGTACGGTCGCCGAACCACGCGAAGGGCACGTGGAACCAGTCGTCGACCCCGTTCCGGACGAGCCACCGGCGCATCCGCCGGGCCGCCTCCCGCTCGGTCACGCCCGGTTCGAGGCCGGCCGCGACCTCCTCGGCGCACCGGTACGCCAGGGCCTGGACGCGGCGGTGCCGTTCGAGATCGACGTCCACGACTCACGCTCCGCGCCCTCGGGCGGACCCCGCCGCCTCAATTGGATGGAATGTCCAATATCGTGGTGGGATGGGCGAATGTCAAGCCTCGACCCGGCCGGGGGGTCGGGCGGGCGGCGGCCGCCGGTCGTGGTCACCGTCCTTAGTGCAGGTATTACGCCGTGTCAACACCGCACTTTCGCCGGAGATCCGCTCACCGCCGTCCCGGAGAAGGGCGGGGAGCACGTTTCCACGCCACGCCGCACAACGCCCATCAGGCGATGAAGGGCAGTTCAGCCCCACTCGCACCTTGATCACATCAAGCGCGCAGAGCCATGTGACGCATCGCCTTCTCGTCCGCATCAGGACAACGTCCTGACTTTCACCACTCGAATGCATATAAAGAGAGCCGACGAGAAACGTCGACGGGAAACGGAGCCCCGTGCTTCGCTGCCTCGAGGCCGCTACCAGCGAACCTCGACTCGGCTGTCCGAATATCCTCGGACACCGTGCAGAATCACCGGCGCGTGACCAAAACTCGCGTCGTGGCCCCGGTTTCCCACCACCCCCCGGAGGCGGCCTTCAATGGCCGTAAAGGAAAGGCGAAACTGCGTGAACACCCTCCTCGACGGCGCCGTGCGGCGCTGGCGGAAGATCGCCGTGATCAGCGGCGCGGCGATCTCGCTGAGTGCGGCGCTCGGAGTCCCCGCGGCCGGCGCGACGACGGCGGCCACCAAGGCCGCCCCCGTGGTCTCGACCGCGGCCGCGGGCCCCAGCACCCCGGTGTCCCGATCCGCCGACGGCAAGGTCCTGCGCGGCGTCACCCCGAAGTCCGGCGGTGCCACCTCGGGTGCCGCGGAGGGCACTAGGGGCACCGGCAAGGTCTCCAACGGCCAGGGCGCCAGCTTCACGCGCAAGTTCCCCAAGAACGTCAAGATGCTGGGCGGTGACGTCAACGCCGAAACGGTCATCGGCGCCGACGGCCGGACGCAGGTCACGGCCACCACGACCTATCCCCACCGGGTCAACGGCAAGCTGACCTTCACCGCCCCCAACGGGCTCACCTACGGGTGCACCGCCTGGCTGTACGACAACGACACCGTCGCGACCGCCGGGCACTGCATCTACTTCCACGACAACGCCAACAACGTCCACGGCTGGAACAGCAACTTCGTGTTCTGGCCGGGCCGCAACGGCGCCTCGGCCCCGTACGGCTCGTGCGGCTGGACCAACGCCTACAGCGTCAACGGCTGGACCGCGAGCCAGAACCCGGAGTACGACTACGGCGCCATCAAGCTGAACTGCACCATCGGCAACAGCACCGGCTGGTTCGGCCTGCGCTGGCAGACCGCGACCTACGACGGCACCGTGGCCAACATCACCGGCTACCCGGGTGACAAGCCCGCCAACACCATGTGGCAGATGGACGGGGCGATCGCGTCCTCCGGCGTCCGCCAGCTCTTCTACTCCATCGACACCTTCGGCGGCCAGAGCGGCTCGGCCGTGCGCATCAGCGGCTGCGGCGCCTACTGCGGCATCGCCATCCACGCCTACGGCCTGTACGGCGGGTCCCCCTACAACCGCGGCACCCGGATCACCGAGGCCGCCTTCAACAACCTCAACGCCTGGAAAGTCTGAGCATCCTTCTCGGGCCGACCTTGAGGGCGCCGCGAACGTGACAGTTCCGGCAAAGTAAAACAACTCAGGGCCTTCTGGTGGATTCCATCCATCAGAAGGCCCTGGGCGTATCATCGACCTCCATGCGACGACCCTGGCGATTTCTCGCCCTCGTGACACCGGCGGTGATCCTCTTGACGGGTGGACCGGGCGCGGCGGGCGTCCCGACCGGACCGGACGCGCCCCGCTCGAATTCCGGCCCGCCGGATTCCGCTCCGCCGAATGCGGAAATGCGGATGGGGGCGATCTCGGGATTGATCCTGACCCCTTCCGGAAGGCCCGCGGCCGACTGTTCCGTGGTCCCCGAGGCGATCTCGCACCCCCGCCCGCCGATCCCGGAGATGATGCTCGTCACCGGTCCGGACGGCCGCTACCGTTGGCCGCTGCCACCCGGGACGTACCGGCTCACCGCCCGCTGCGTCGACCCCGCCTCGGGCGGGCGGCAGATCACCGGCACCGTCACCGACCTGGTCGTCGGCCCCGGCGACGAGGTCACCGCCGACATCGCGCTCGACTGACCTCGACCGATCTCGACCGATCCGGCGACGAACGTCCCCACCGCTCAGGCGGCCTCGGTCGCGGCCGCGCCGGGCCCCGGCACGGCGGTCCGCCGGTGGAAGCGGCGCAACAGCAGCAACGCCGTCGCCGCGAGGCCCGTGAGCAGACCCAGCCAGATCCCGGTCGTCTCCAGAGCGGCGGCATGGGCCAGCAGCCAGGCGGCGGGCAGACCGATCGCCCAGTAGCCGACGAGGGTGACGCGGAAGCCGCCCCCGGCGTCGTCCAGCCCGCGCAGCAGCCCCACCCCGATGTTCTGCGCACAGTCGAAGAACTGCAGCACGGCCGCCACCAGCAGCAGTGAGACGGCGATCGAGGGCACGTCCCCCTCGAAGAACGGGCTCAGCACCGGTTCGGGAAACGCCGCGTACCCGATGCCGACCACGGCCATGACGGCGAGCGCGCAGGCCAGCGCCGCGCGCGCGACCCGGCGGGCGGCGCCGCGGTCGCCGAGGGCCAACTCACGGCTCACCCCGATCGAGGCGGCGTGCGAGAGCCCGACGGCGATCTGGAACACGATGTAGACCAACTGGTTGACGGCGGTGTGCGCGGCCAGCGCGGTGGTGCCGAACGCGCCGACCATCAGCGCGACCACCGAGAAGAACCCCGCCTCGGACCCGTAGGTGGCCGCGATCGGGACGCCCGCCCCGGTCAGCCGGCGCAACGTGGCGCGGTCGGCACGCCAGACGCGCAGGTCCAGCAGCGGCGCGAGGGCCTCGTCGCGGCGGGCCGAGACGTACAGCGCCGCGAACGACAGCAGGTACACCAGCGACGTCGCCACCCCGATGCCGGGCGCGCCGAGCTCCGGCAGCCCCCACGCGCCGTGGATCAGCGCCCAGTTCAGGCCCGCGTTCACCGCGATGGACGCCAGGGTGATCCGCAGCAGCGCCCGGGGGCGGCGCATGCCGACGGTGAACTGCCGGATCGCCTGGAACCACAGGCAGGGGACCAGACCCGGGGCCAGCGCCGTCAGCATCGTGCGGGCGGCGTCGACCACCTCGGGGTCCTGGCCGAGCCATCCGAGGGCCCGTCCGATCCCGATCATGACCAGCGCGCCCGCGACACCCGCCAGGGTGGACAGCGCCATGGCCCCGCGCACCAGGTCACGGATGTCCGCGCCGTCGCCGTCGCCCCGCTCCGCGCGGGCGTCGGCCGCCGCCACCTGGTTGCCCACGGCGGTGACGAGCCCGACGCCCATCGTCCGGCACTGGTTGAAGACCACCAGCGCCAGCCCGCCCGCGGCCAGTTCCTCGGTGCCGAGCAGGCCGAGCATCACCGTGTCGGTGGTCGTGAGCGCGACCTGCGCGAGCTGCGTGAGGGCCAGGGGAACGGCGAGGGCGGCCAGAGCGCGGCCGTCGCGCAGCCAGAGGGTCGGGCTCATCGGTGTCGGGTCCCGGTGTGGAGCGTTGCAGAACAGGGCGACCCTAGCCGTCGCCGGGGACGGACGGGGCGACGGGGGTCACCGCCCCCCACGTCGGTCGAACCGGATGATCTGTGAGATATTGCCCGCTTAGGACAGGCAAACCTAAACAATCGCGACGGTACTTGCGAGGCGGACAGTGGATCTGACGAGGCGACGGTTCTTGTGGGCGGGCGGCGGCGTCGGGGCGGCGGCGCTGCTGGCGGCGTGCTCCGAGGGCGGCACGTCCGCGTCGTCCGGCGCGGACTCCGGCCCTCCCCGCAAGGGCGGCACGTTGCGGATCGGCGCGCTCGGGCGGTCCGGCGCGGTCATCCGCGACCCGCACGGCACCCAGTCCAACGAGAGCGACTACCTCATCATCAGCCTGCTGTTCGACACGCTGACCGCGCCCGGCCGGGGGACCAACACCGCCGCCCGGCTGGCGTCGGCGTGGAAGGCGTCCGACGACCTCAAGACCTGGCGGTTCACGATCGCCGAGGGCGCGACGTTCCACGACGGCAGCCCGGTGACCGCCGACGACGTGGTGTGGTCGCTGCGCCGGCTGCGGGACACGCCCGCCGGGGCCTCCCGACTGCCCGGCATCCGGTCCGAGAACATCACCGCCGACGGCGCCGGCACCGTCGTGCTGGTCTCCGACTACGCCAACGCCGAGCTGCCGCTGCTCACCCGACTGACCACCTTCGTCATGAAGAAGGACACCAAGGACTCCGAGCTGGACAGGGCCCCGGGCACCGGCCCGTTCAAGCTCGACCGGTTCCGCGACGGCAACGCCCGCCTGGTCCGCAACGACCGGTGGCACGGGGGCGCGGTGCTGCTCGACGCGATCGAGGTCACCCTGTTCCAGACCCCGCAGGCGATGGCGAACGCGCTGCTCGGCGGGCAGATCGACGTGGCCTCCAACGTGGGACCGGTCGCCGCGCGCATCGCGGCCGCCCGCCGCGACATCCAGGTGATCCGGCGGCCCGACGACATGGCCATGCCCATCGTCATGCGGACCGCCGACGGCCCGTTCGCCGACGCCCGGGTGCGGGAGGCGCTGCGGCTGGCCGTGGACCGCGACGCGATGGTCGAGCAGGTGCTCAGCGGCTACGGCACCGTCGGCAACGACGTCCTGGGCACCGGCGACCCCGCCTACGTCGGCGCCGGCATCGCCCAGCGCCGCCGCGACCTCGTCAAGGCGCGTCAGCTCCTCCGGCAGGCGGCCTTCGACACCTCCAAGACCTACGAGCTGTACACGACGGAGGACATCGCGGGCCTGGCGGAGTCCGCGACGCTGTTCGCCACGCAGGTCCGGGAGGCGGGTGTCGACATCAAGGTGGTCAAGCAGGAGTCGGCGGCCTTCTGGGACAAGACCTGGCTCAAGGGCGACCTCTACACCTCCTACTGGGGCACCAACGACTCGGTGGTGTTCTTCGCCAGCAAGACGATGGTCTCCGACTCCGGGCAGAACGAGAGCGGCTGGAAGGACCCCGCCTTCGACACCGCCTACCGCAAGGCGATCGGCGCCGCCGACGCGGGCGAGCGCAAGGCCGCGCTGCGCGAGATCCAGCGGATCCAGCACGAGCGGTCCGGCTACATCCTGTGGGGGATGGCCGACGGGATCGACCTGGCCGGCCCCAAGGTCCGCGGCCTGCCGAGGCTGCCGGGGTACGGCCGGGTGCAGCTCGAGCGGGCATGGCTGGCCTCCTGAGGCGCCCCGACCCGAACCGCCGGGCGTGGCGCGTGGTGCTCGCCGTCGTCCGACGGGCCGTGCTGCTCGCCGTGCTCCTGGCGGTGGTCTTCGCCGCGGTGGAACTGCTGCCCGGCGACGCGGCCACGGCCACCTCCGAACGCGGTGAGGGCGAGGCGGCGCTGGCCGAGCGGCGGCACCTCCTCGGCCTGGACCGGCCGCTGTTCACGAGGTTCTGGGAATGGATGGCCGGGCTGCCCACCGGTGACCTCGGAACCTCGGCCCGGGGGGTGCCGGTCGCCGAGCTGCTGGGCGGGCCGTTCCCGAACACGCTGCTGCTGGGCGGCCTGGCCCTGGCGGTGACGGCGGCCGTGTCGCCGGCCCTGGGCTGCTGGGCGTCGCTGCGGCCGGGCGGGGCGGTGGACCGGACGGTGCGCGGTTCGGCGACCGCGGTGCTGGCCCTTCCGGAGTTCGTCGTCGCGGTCGGTCTGCTGCTGGTGCTGTCGTCGTGGACGGGCTGGTTCCCGGCGGTGACCCTCACGGGCCCGGACGGCGGCGTCGCCGACCCGTCGATGCTGGTGCTGCCCGTCCTCGCGCTGGCGATCCCGCAGATCGGCTGGAACACCCGCATCGCGCGGGCGGCCCTCGCGGACGAGTCGAGGGCCCCGCACATCGAGACCGCCGTCCTGGACGGTCTGCCCCGGCGTCGGATCCTGCTCCACCATCTGCTGCCGGGGGCGGTCCCGGCGATCGCGATCGGCGTCGCGACCTCGACGGGCATGCTGTTCGGGGGCGCGGTCGTCGTCGAGACGGTCTTCAACTATCCGGGGATCGGCGGCGTGCTCACCGGAGCGGTGACCGACCGGGACGCGCCGCTGGTCGCGGGTGTCGTCGCGCTGACGGGGGCGGTCATCACCGGCGTCCTGCTGGTGGCCGACCTGTTGCGCGTCCGCTTCACGGGAGGACGGGCATGAGTTCGCGGATCGGTCTGCTGCTGCGCCTGGCGCCGGCGGCGCTGCTGATCGCCGCCGCCGTGGCCGGGCCGTGGCTGACCCCGCATCCCCTCGACGCGCCGGTCACCGCGCCGTACGGCCCGCCCGGGGGCGACGCGCCGCTCGGCGGCGACCAGCTCGGTCGGGACGTGCTGAGCCGGCTGCTGGCCGGGGGTCGGGAGCTGATCGCGATGGCCCTGTTCATCGCGGTGCTGGTCACCGGGATCTCCGCGGTGCTCGGAGCGGTCGGGGCGCTGCGCCCGAGGGTGGGCCGCGTGGTGGAGCGCGCCGCCGACGTGCTCATCCTGCTCCCGGCGGTGCTCGGCATCCTGCTCATCACCCTGTCGTGGCCGGACGGGGGCCGGTTCGCCGTGATCGGCGTCGCGGTCGTCCTGGGCGTCCCGTACGCGGTGCGGTTCGTGGCGGGGGCGGCGGCGCCCGTCGCGGCGTCCGGGTACGTCGAGGCCGCCACGGCCGGGGGCGAGAGGCTCGGGCATCTGGTGCTGTACGAGGTCCTGCCGAATCTGCGCGCCACGGTGCTGGCGCTGTTCGGGCTGCGTTTCGTGGCCGCCGTCTACCTGGTCGCCACCGCCGGGTTCCTGCAGGTGGGGCCGCAGCCGCCGGCGGCGGACTGGGCGCTGATGATACGGGAGAACACGGCGGGGGTCCTGCTCAACCCGTGGGGGGTGCTGGCCCCCGGCATCGCCATCGGTCTGCTCGCCGTCAGCGTCAACCTCGCCGCGGAGGCGCTCGCCCCGCGGACCGGCCCCAGGGCGGTGCTTCCGCTGTGAACGACGTCGTCGTCCGCGTCCGGGGCCTGACCGTCGCCGCCGCCGACGGCCGTCTGCTGCTCGACGGGGGCGACCTGGAGGGAAGACGCGGCCGGGTCACCGCCCTGACGGGGCCCTCGGGCGTGGGCAAGACGACGCTGCTGCGCGCCCTCGCGGGCCTGCTGCCCGCGGGCACCGTCCGCAGAGCGGGCGAGGTCCACGTCCTCGGCCGCGACGTTCTCGCCCTTGCCGACCGTGAGCTGCGGGACCTGCGCCGCCATCGCCTCGGCTACGTCGGTCAGGATCCGGGGTCGGGCCTGAACCCCCGGATGCGGGTCCGCGGCCTCCTGCGCGAGGTCGCCGCGCGCCGTGACGCCGACGTCGTCGCCCGGCTGCTCGCCGAGGTGCGGCTGCCGTCGGGCGAGGGTGTGGAGCGTCGCAGGCCGGGCGGCCTGTCCGGAGGCCAGCAGCGACGGGTCGCGCTCGCGCGGGCGCTGGCCCGCGACCCGGAGGTGCTGCTGCTCGACGAGCCCACCGCGGGCCTGGATCCGGCGTTGCGCGACGACATCGCCGGCCTGCTGCGCGACCTGGCAGACCGACGCGGCCTCGCGGTGATCCTGACCTGCCACGACCGCCGTCTGGTGGACCGGATCGCGGACGACGTCGTCCGGCTCGGGCCCGCGGGCCCCGGCCGCGCGACCGTCCGCACCCGTACGACCGCCCCGACACCGGCCGCGCCCGACGCGGGGCCCCTGCTGGCCGTGCGCGGCCTGACGGCGGCGATGGGGCGTCGCGACGTGCTGCACGGCGTCGACTTCACGGTCGCGCCCGGCGGCTCCACCGGGCTCATCGGCGTCTCCGGATGCGGCAAGACCACGCTGGTGCGCTGCGCGGTCGGCCTGCACCCGCGGTCCGGCGGCACCGTGGAGCTCGACGGCGCGACGCTCGGCCCGTCCGTCCACGACCGCGACCGCGAGCAGCGCCGACGCCTGCAACTCGTTCCGCAGGACCCGCTCGGGGCGCTCAATCCCGCCCGCACGGTGGGGGCCGCGATCGGCAGGCCGCTGCGCCTGCACGGCCGGGCGGCCGGGGCCGAGATCCCCGATCGGGTCGCCGAGCTGCTCGGCCGGGTCGGGCTCTCGGCGGACCTGGCCGCTCGTCGCCCGGGCGAGCTGTCCGGGGGGCAGCGGCAGCGGGTGTCCATCGCGCGGGCCCTCGCCGCCGATCCGGACGTGCTGATCTGCGACGAGGTGACCTCGGCGCTCGACGAGGACACCGCGGAGACGGTGATGGACCTGCTCGTGGGACTGCGCGAGCGCCGGGGCCTGGCCCTGGTCCTGATCAGCCACGACCTGCGGCTGGTCGCCCGGCGGACCGACACCGTCGTGGCCCTGGCGGACGGGCGCGTCGTCGACGCGGGCCGCACCGAGGACGTCGTGGCCCGCCGGAGGCGCTGAACGCGGTGGCCGCCGGGCCTACGCCTTGACTACGCTTGACGCGCTGACTGTAATGATCCCTGTGTCGCGCGTCGCCACCGTGTGGGGGCGGCGGGCGGCATCGATCACCGGGGGGCGATGCGCGCGGCCATCACGCACGTGGGCGGCACCTGATCCGATCGCGCCCGCGTGTCGACCCCCGCCCCGGCGGTGCGCCCGCACCGCCGCCTTCGCGAGCCGCTCCTCGCGCAGCCCCTTCCGGACTCCCACCGGATGCCTCGCACTCCCATGTTCGCCGGCATCTCCACCATCGTGGCCCGGGACCGCCCTCGCCGCCCGTACCCCCCGCACACCCCCGATCCGGAGACCAGGGAGAACATGTCCATCAACGTCGATCAGCAGGTCATCGAGGAGTTCCGCGCCAACCGAGGACGGGTGGGCGGCCCCTACGAGGGCCGCCGGCTGCTCCTGCTCACCACGACCGGCACCGGGGCCGGCGGACCCCGCACCACCCCGATCGTCTATCTGCCCGACGGCGAGCGGATGCTGGTCCTCGCGTCCGCCGAGGGCGCGTCCTCGCATCCGGCCTGGTTCCGGGACCTCCTCGCCCGCCCCCGCGTCACGGTGGAGGCCGGCCCCCTCACGCTCGACGCGGTGGCCGTCGTGCTGGAGGGCGAGGAGCGCGACCGCCTCTTCGCCCGGGTCGCCCAGGTCGAACCCCTCTGGGCGGAGCAGCAGGCCGGGGCCGCCCGGACGCTCCCGGTGGTGGCGCTCAACCCCCTGGGGGGCGGGCCCCCTCCCGAGCCGATGGGCGATTCCCTCAAGACGGTGCACGGTCTGCTGCGCCGGGAGCTGGCCCTGCTGCGCGAGGAGGTGGCCCGGTCGGGAACGGGCCTGATGGCGCAGTTGCGGGTCAACTGCCTGACCTTCTGCCAGGGGCTGCATCACCATCACGCCCTGGAGGACGCCCGGGTGTTCCCGTTCCTGGACGCGCGGCACCCCGAGCTCGCCGCGGTGCTGGCGCGGTTGCGCGAGGAGCACCGGACCGTGAAGCGGATCCTGGACGAGCTCCAGGCGCTGATCTCGGACGAGGCGACGGACCCGGCGGAGCTGCTGGCCGGAGTGGAACGCCTCACCGCCGACCTCGAGGCGCACCTCGACCATGAGGAGAGGGAGCTCGTCCCGATCCTCAACGCGCTGGCCCCTTAGCGCCGTGACCAGGCGTTCCGCGGCGCCGGGCCGGGCCGCGGAACGCGGTGCGGGTCGGGGCCCGCCGCGACCCATGGGGTACTTTGTCATGACATCCGGTCAAGAGGATGTTTGGACAAGATATGATCACGAAGCTTTTGGAACGTGCCATTTTGGGGGGTTTCTTGCATACGATCGGCTCGTCCACGACTGCCTCGCCGGGGAGGCGCGCATGACGGCGACCCTGGGCGGACACCCGCCCGCCCACCGCACGACCGCACCGACCGCGGACGGCCCGCAGGGCCGCCCGCCCGAGCCCGTACTCGACGACCCCTGCGCCGAGCGCCGGTACGCCGGCGAGCGGCTGCCCCGGGAGTCGGGCGGGCCCGACCTGGACGTCTTCCTGACCGGCCAGGTCTTCATGGACATGATCTTCACCGGGCTGCCCGGCCTGCCGCCCCCCGGGACGGAGCTGTTCACCGACGGTCTCGGCTCCGCCCCCGGCGGGGTCGCCAACATCGCGGTGGCGATGAGCCGGCTCGGGCTGCGGGTGGGCCTGGCGGCCCCGTTCGGCGACGACATGTTCGGCGCCTACCTGTGGCGGACGCTGCACGAGCAGGAGGGCGTGGACCTGAGCCGCTCCCGGCGGGTGCCGGGCTGGCCGACGCCGGTGACGGTCTCGCTGGCCTACGACTCCGACCGCAGCATGGTCACCTACGCCCGGCCGGCCGTCCTGCCGACCGGCGACCTGGCGGAGTTCCCGCCCCGGACCAAGACCTGTTTCGTCGACCTCGACGGCCCCGTCCCCGACTGGGCGATCGCGATGCGGCGTCAGGGCGCCCTGGTCTTCGCCGACCTCGGCTGGGACGCCACCGAGACCTGGTCGAGCGAGGTCCTGGACCGGCTGGAGCACGTCGACGTGTTCCTGCCGAACGCGGTCGAGGCGATGGCCTACACCCGGACCCGCACGCCCGAGGCGGCGGCCCGCGCCCTGTCGGAGCGGCTGCCGGTGGTGGTGGTCAAGCGCGGCGGCAACGGCGCCATCGCCATCGACTCGCGGACCGGGGAGAGCGCGGAGACCGAGGCGCTGCCGGTCGAGGTGCTGGACGCGACCGGGGCCGGCGACGTCTTCGCCGCCGGCTTCGTGTTCGGCACCCTCGCCGACCTGCCGCTGGTGGAGCGGCTCAGGTTCGCCAACCTGTGCGCGGGCCTGTCGGTGCGGCACCGCAGCGGCTCCCTCGGCGCGCCCTGCTGGGGCGAGATCGCCGCGTTCGGCGAATCGGGGGAGGTCCCCGACGAGGTGCTGGCCGATTACGAGTTCGTCGTTGACTACATTCCGGAGGCGGCCGACGACTCGGTCGTCCGTGCCGAGCCGACCCTACGAGCGGAGTAGAGACCTCATGAGCGTGAACGCGCGCATCGCGGTGATCGGGGCGGGCAGCGGATACATGCCCGGCGTGATCCGCGGACTGCTGCACCGTGCCGACGACCTGGCCGGGGCGGACCTGGCCTTCTACGACCTCGACGCCGGGCACCTCGACGTGATGACCCGCCTGGCGCGCAACATGTTCGCCGCGCGGGGGGCGGACTTCACCGTCACCGCCCACACCGACCTCACGGCGGCCCTCGACGGCGCCGACTTCGTGTTCACCACGTTCCGGCCCGGCGGGCTGGCGGGCCGGCACCTGGACGAGTCGATCCCCCTGAAGTACGGGGTGGTGGGGCAGGAGACCGTGGGGCCCGGCGGGTTCCTGATGGCCTGCCGGTCGGTCCCGGTGCTGCTGAACATCGCCCGGGTGCTGGAGAAGGTCGCGCCGAAGGCGTGGATCCTCAACTACACCAACCCCACCAACGTGGTGACCGACGCGGTGCTCCGCAACACCGACGCCAGGGTCATCAGCCTGTGCGACCAGTGGGTGGGCGACACCGAGACGTGGGCCGACCTGCTGGGCCTCCCGCAGGCGGGTCTGGAGATCGACTGGATCGGCACCAACCACGGCACCTGGGCCGAGCGGGTCCGCCTCGACGGCGAGGACGTCGACATCGCTCCGCTGCTGGAGCGGCTGGAGCCGCACGGCGCCGCAACCCCGCACCGCGACCCGTCCCGGATGGCGGAGCTGGGCAGGGCCCTGGGCCTGCTGGTCAACTCGTACTCCAAGTACTACTTCTTCCACGACGAGGTGGTCCGGGAGCTGACGGCCAAGGGCACCACGCGGGCGCAGGACATCCTGGCGATGCTGCCCGCGTACTACGAGCAGGTCGCCGGTCAGGCGGACGAGAAGGACCCCGACCCCAGCGGCGAGCGGGGCGGCGGCGAGCACGGCGAGTTCGCCGTCGACGTCATCTGCGCCATCGCGCGCGACGAGCAGCGGCGCTTCATCGTCAACACGCCCAACCGCGGCTCGATCTCCTCCCTGGAGGACGACGCGATCGTCGAGGTGCCCGCCATCATCGGCCGTCAGGGCGCGGTCCCGCTGGTCATGGGAGAGCTGCCGCGGCAGGTCCGCGGGCTGACGCAGTCCATCCACGAGTACGAGCGCCTGGCCGCCGACGCCGCCGTCACCGGTGACCGCCGGCTGGCCCTGCGGGCGCTGATGGCCCACCCGTTCGTCCGCGGCAAGCGGACCGCCGAGAAGATCCTCGAGGAGGGACTGGCCGCCCACCGCGGCGACCTGCCGCAGTTCAACTGATCGTTCGAAGGAGCCGTATGCCATGTTGAAACAGGGTTTGAAGCCGCTCAGGCACGGGGCCGTGCTCTCGATGGCCGCCCTGGCCGTCCTCGCCGCCGCCTGCACCCCCGGCTCGGACGGGGACAAGCCCGCCGCCAAGGCGCCCAGCTCGGTCAACACCGACATCGCCAAGGCGGGCGACGTGACCCTCACCGTCTGGGACCAGGAGGTCCGCGGGGGGCAGAACGAGCAGATGGAGAGGCTCAACAAGGCGTTCCAGGACAAGTATCCGAACGTCAAGATCAAGCGCGTCTCCCGCTCGTTCAACGACCTGCAGAAGACCCTGCGGCTGGCGCTGTCGGGCGACAGCCCGCCGGACGTGGTGGAGGCCAACCAGGGCCACGGCGCCATGGCGCAGTTCGTCAAGGCCGGGATGCTGCTGCCGCTGGACAACTACGACCAGGTCTACGGCTGGAAGAAGCGGTACCCCAAGGGTCTGACCGACCTCAACTCCGTCAGCCCGGACGGCAAGAAGATCGGCACCGGCGGCCTCTACGGCGTCTCCATCAACGGCGAGATCGTCGGGATCTACTACAACAAGGACAAGCTGTCCGGGCTCGGCGTCCAGCCGCCGAAGACGTGGGCGGACTTCGAGCGGGCGCTGGCCACCGCCAAGGGCAAGGGCGAGACCCCGATCGCCTTCGGCAACCTGGACAAGTTCCCCGCCATCCACAACTTCGGCGTGATCCAGGACCAGCTCGCCCCCAAGGACGCGGTCCGCCGGCTCGTCTACGGACAGGGCGGCTCCTGGACCGACGGCCCCAACGTGCAGGCGGCCCAGAAGCTGTCCGACTGGGTCAAGGCGGGCTACTTCACCAAGGACGCCAACGGCGTGAAGTACGACGACTCCCCGGTCAACTTCTCCAAGGGCGAGGGCGTGTTCCTGATCGGCGGCACGTGGTTCGCCGCCGACCTGTACAAGTCGATGGGCGACAAGGTCGGGTTCATGCTGCCGCCGCCGGCCCAGGCGGGCGGGCAGCCGACCACGATGGGCGGCGAGAGCCTGCCCTGGTCGATCACCGCCAAGTCCAAGCACCCGGACGTGGCCGCCGCCTACATCAACTTCATCTCCTCGCCCGAGGCGATGGACGTCTCCGTCGAGACCGGCAACCTGCCCGCGCTGGCGGCGCCGACGAAGAAGCCGCAGGGCCCGGTGTTCACCGACATCTTCGGCGCCTGGGACGTCTTGAGCCGCAACGACGGCATCACCCCCTACCTGGACTACGCGACGCCGGACTTCGCCGACGCGCTCGGCGGGCCCCTCCAGGAGCTGATCGCCGGGAGGACGTCGCCGCGGCAGGCGATGGACAAGGCCCAGCAGAACTACGCGACCTTCCTCAGGAAGTAGCCGGATCATCGTTCGCAATCCGCCCGAGGCCGCACGGAGGGACCGTGCGGCCACGGGCCGGGCGTCACAAGGGGGTGGCCTCGGATGACACTCGCCGCGCGGCCCAAGGCCGCCACGACGGCGGAACGGCGCGAGCGCGCGCGCGGGCGCGGCGGCAGGGGCGCCGGGCGTCCGCCGGGCGAGCCCCGCCGGATCGGCTGGCTGTACGCGCTGCCCGCGCTGCTGGTGTACGCGGCGTTCCTGATCTGGCCGCTGCTGCACGGCGCGTACTTCTCGCTGTTCGAGTGGGACGGGCTCAGCCCGGGGACGTGGACGGGGCTGTCGAACTACTCCAAGGCCCTGTCGGACCCGACGCTGCGCGGGGCGTTCCTGCACGCGCTGGTGCTGGTCGTCTTCTACGCGGTCGTGCCCTGCTGCATCGCGTTCGTGCTGGTCGCCGCGATGTCCCGGTCGAAGATCCGGGGCCTGACGTTCTTTCGCACCGTGCTGTTCCTGCCGCAGGTGGTGGCGATGGTGGCGGTCGCGGTGGCCTGGCAGTGGATCTACTCGCCCGGCGGCCCGATCAACGACGTGCTGCGGTGGCTGCACGGTCTGGGACTGCCGGACTGGTCGCGCGGCTGGCTGGGGGACTTCACCTGGGCGCTGCCGGCGGTGGGGCTGATCGGCACGTGGGTGCAGATCGGTCTGGCGATGGTGCTGTTCATGGCCGGGGTGCAGAAGATCCCCCGGGAGCTGTACGAGGCCGCCCGCATCGACGGGGCCGGGCCGGTCCGGGAGTTCCTCGCGGTCACGCTGCCGGGGCTGCGCCGGGAGCTGGCGGTGGCGCTGACGCTGACGACCATCGCGGCGATGCGCAACTTCGACCTCATCTACCTGGCCACCAGTGGGGGGCCCGGCGACGCCACCAAGGTCCCGGCGTACGAGGTCTACAACCGCACGTTCAACACCGGTGAGGTCGGGCTGGCCAGCGCCATCGGCATCATCATCGCGGTCCTGATCTTCACCTTCACGGTGCTGATCGGCCGCTTCGTGGAGGGCAGGGACCGATGATCGGCTCGCGCCGGGAGGCGTTCGTCAACTACACGGTGCTGGTGGTCTTCTCGGCGATCGCGGTGCTCCCGATGATCGGGGTGGTCTTCCAGGCACTGGAGGGCACCGAGCTGAACGTCTCCAACTTCACCGACGCGTGGGAGCAGGGCCACTTCGCCGACTACCTGCGCAACAGCGTCATCGTCACGGTCGCCGTGGTGCTGACCGCGACCCTCCTGTCGATCATGGCCGGGTACGCGCTGGGCACCATGGAGTTCCGCGGCGCCGGGGCCGTGTTCCTGCTGTTCCTGGCCGGGCTGACGATCCCCACCGAGGCGGTGGTGGTGCCGCTGTACTTCGACCTGCGGTCGCTGGGGCTCGACAACACGCTGATCGGGCTGATCCTGCCGCAGATCGCCCAGTCGGTGGCGTTCGGCACGTTCTGGATGCGGGCGTACTTCCGCAGCGTCCCCCGGGCGCTGCCGGAGGCGGCCCGGATCGACGGCGCGTCGAGCTGGACGACGCTGTGGCGGGTGCTGGTGCCCGGCGGTCGCCCGGCGATCCTCACCATGGTGGTGCTGATCTCCATGTGGACCTGGAACGAGTTCCTGCTGCCGCTGGTGATCATCAACTCCGACGAGGGGCTGCGCACCGCACCGCTCGGACTGTCGTTCTTCCAGGGCACGCACCAGACCGCGTACCCGCTGCTCATGGCCGGCGCGCTGATCATCGCGGCGCCGATCGTGATCGTTTATGTCTTCCTGCAACGGCACTTCATCGCAGGGATGCTCTCGGGGGCCATCAAGGAGTAGGGATCACCGAACAGGAGAGTTCATGCGAAGATTCGCGCTGAACGCCGCACTGTCCGTCGTGCTGGCGGGCTCGGTCGTCACCGTGACCGGCCCACCGGCCCTGGCGCAGGCGCCGGCGTCCTCCGAGAAGGGGCGGCTCGACGTCCTCTTCATCGGGGCGCATCCCGACGACGAGGCGAGCGGTCTCTCGACGTACGGGCAGTGGAACGAACACCGCGGGGCGAGGACCGGCGTCCTCACCGTGACCCGCGGCGAGGGCGGCGGCAACGCCGTCGGGACCGAGGAGGGTCCCGCGCTGGGGCTCCTTCGGGAGAACGAGGAACGACGCGCGGTGGGCAAGGCGGGTGTCACCGACATCCACTACCTGGACGACGTCGACTTCTACTACACCGTCAGCGCCCCGCTGACGGCCGGGGTCTGGGAGCACCGCGAGGCGCTCTCCAAGGTCGTGCGGGTGATCCGGGAGACCCGCCCGAAGGTCATCGTGACCATGCAGCCCGCGCCGACGCCCGGACAGCACGGCCACCACCAGGAGGCGGCGCGACTGGCGACCGAGGCGTACTTCCTGGCCGGCGACCGCACCGCGTTCCCCGACCAGGTCAGGCGCGAACGGCTCACGCCGTGGGCGCCGGGCCGGCTGTTCAACACCGGCGGGGGATCGGCCCCGACGGGCGAGCGCTGCGAGACGGGCGTCGCCCCGACGATCGCCGGGGACACCGTCTACGGCGTGTGGGGCGGCCGTCCCTCGGCCCGCAACGGCGGCAGGACGTGGGCGCAGGTCGAACGCGACGCCCAGCGCACGTACGTGAGCCAGGGCTGGGGCGGCTTCCCCGACGTGCCCGCCGACCCGGGGCTGCTGGGCTGCGACGTGTTCACCCAGATCCACAGCAGGGTGCCGTACGGCCTGGCGTCCAAGGGCCCGACGGCGATGCTCGAGGGGGCGGTGCTGCCGGCCCCGGGCGGGCTGCCGCTGGGCACCGGGTTCCATCTGACGACCGGGTCGTTCGGGGTCTCCCCGGGGCGTCCGTTCACCGTCACCGCGCACGCCGACGCGCCCCGGGCGCTTCCCGGCGCGCGGGTGAGGCTCACCGCGCCCGCGAATTGGAACGTTACAGGTTCGGGTGCGCTGGGCTCCGTCGGCACCCAGGGGAGGACCGCGACGTTCACCGTGACGCCGCCCGCGGACGCCTCCTACGGGAGGGTCCCGCTGACGGCCACGCTGACCTCGGGGCGGGCCTTCGGCCAGACGGCCGCCACCGTCGAGGTCGGCGCCGCGGTCACCGGCGTGCAGGAGCCGCTGCCGCGCATCGACAACTTCGACGCGTGGGCGGGCCGCACCGGCGTGCCCGCGCTGACCGGACGCGTCAAGCGGGTCCTGACCCTGGGCTCCGGCGATTCCCGTCGGGTCCGCGTCGACCTCGCCAACCGCACCGACGCCGCGCAGTCCGGCACCGTCACGCTGGACCTGCCCGACGGGTTCTCCGCCACCGCGTCGTCCAGGCCGTACGAGCTGGCGGCGGGCGCCAAGGGGTCGGTCACCTTCGACGTCGAGAACACCGACGCCACGCTGCCCACCTCCAACCAGGGCGGCGCCGGAGGCGACCACGACTACACGATCACCACGACCAACGCCACCGGGCCGCCCGACGTGCAGAAGGCGGCCCTCGAACTCGTCCCGGTGACCGAGGCGACCCGGGCCGCCGACGGCCCGCGGGTGGACGGCAGGGAGGGCGCCGGCGAGTACACCGGCGCCACGCTGGACCTGTCGAGGGTCTGGGAGGGCTCGGCCTGCGAGTCCGCCGCCGACTGCTCGGCCACCGGCCGCCTCACCTGGACCGCCGACGCGCTGTACCTGCTGGTCAAGGTCACCGACGACCGGCCCGGCACGGTCCTGGGCGCCGACGACTGCAAGCGGCACTGGCGCACCGACGCGGTGGAGATCGCCATCGACCCGCGCGGCGACTCCGAGAACACCTCCACCACGTTCAAGACGGGGATCTTCCCGAGGATGGGCGACGGCCGGCCGTGCTTCCAGCGCGACGCCGACCACCACCAGGGTCCGGGAGGGGAGACCGCGCCGGGCATGCAGGTCGCCTCGGTCGTCGACGAGCCGTACACCGGCTACACCGTCGAGGCCAAGATCCCGTTCACGGCGCTGCCCGCGGCCGTCGACCCGGCGCGGATGGGCCTGAACGTGTTCGTCTACGACTCCGACACCCAGGACAAGGTCGGCCAGACCCGGATCGGCTGGTCGACGTGGGGCGGCGTGCAGGGCGACCCGTACCGCTGGGGCCTGGTGACCCTGCCGGGCCACGTCCCGCCGTCGGGGATGCCGACCACCGCGCCCCCGGCGGTCATGCCGACGGAGGTGACCCGGTCGGCGAACTCGCCGGAGTCGATCCTGCAGGCGGCGCGCACCGGCGTCCCGCTCGCGGGCGGCCCGGCCGCACCGCCTTCGGCGACCGCCGCGATCGGCGGTAGGCCGACGGTGTCCGGCGGGCGGACCGTGTTCCGGCTGCGGGCCACCGGCCCGGGCACCGCGCACGCCTACGTCTGGGACGGCAGGGTCCTCGGCCGGCGGACGCTGGAAGTCGACCGCGCCGGCACGTACACGGTCACGGTCCCGGGCGGGACCGGCACGCTGACCGTCGCGTTCGTGTCGGACCGGGGCGGCACGGCCTCCTCCGCGGCGCCGCTGCGGTGACCTCGGGTGCGGACCGGCCGGCGCCTCCGGCCGGTCCGCACCGGGGTGATCGCCCCTTCGACCCCTTCGCGGCTGCCGTATCCTGACGAGATGGTGAAGGCCGCAGGTGAGCGCATGGGCATCGCCGGCGCGCTGGTGCGCTCGGCCTTTCTGGTGGACGCGGTGTACGCCGAGTCGGGCCGGGAGTTCGGGCTGACCCCGCAGCAGGGGCAGCTCCTGTGCGTGCTCATGGGTCGGCCGTACGGCATGGGCGAGCTGGGCGGGCTGCTCGGGCTGGCCAAGTCGAGCCTCACCGGCCTGGTGGACCGGACCGCCCGCCGCGGCCTGGTCCGACGCGAACCCGACCCGCAGGACGCCCGCGCGGTCCGGGTGGCGCTCACCGAGGAGGGCGGCGCGCTGGCGGACGCCTTCCACACCGAGACCTGCCGCCGGATCGACGCCCTCGCCGACGGCCTCGCCGAGCCCGAGCGCGGCGCGCTCGAGGCCCTGCTCACCCGTGTGGTGCTGGACAACAAGGTCCCCGCGGTGTTCAAGGAGCTGGACGAGGGCCCCGTCCCCGTGAGCTGACCGGGCCGCCCCCACACACCTGTACGCCCGTGCCGACCTGACGCCGCGGGCGTTGACAGTCCCTCGCGCACCGTGGCACCGTACGTACGCCGTAAGTTTGACGTACAGCGTACGTATCGCCGAGGTGCGAGGGAGCGTCCCATGTCGACGCACGAGCTCTACACCGCCCCCGTGGACCGGACCGGCTGGGGCGTCCCCATGTCCGGCGACACCAGGTTCACCTGGGAGTACGACGACGGCCGCGACCGGCTGCTGGCCCTCTACCAGAAGGGCAAGGACCGGCAGTGGGACTCGGTCACCCGCATCGACTGGGACCTGGAGGTGGACCCGCACGACGTGCTCGGCATCCCCGACCAGGCCCTGGCCGTCTACGGCACCCGCCACTGGGACCGGATGAGCGAACGCGAGCGCAAGGAGCTGCGCCGGCACTCCGCGTCCTGGCAGTTCTCCCAGTTCATGCACGGCGAGCAGGGCGCCATGATCACCGGCGCGCGGATCGTGGAGTCGGTGCCGGACCTGGACGCCAAGTTCTACTCGGCCACCCAGACCATGGACGAGGCCCGGCACGTGGAGATCTTCTCCCGGTTCCTGCGGGAGAAGGTCGGCATGGTGTACCCGATCAACTCCCAGCTCCAGAACCTGCTCAACGACACCCTGGCCGACTCCCGCTGGGACATGCCGTACCTGGGCATGCAGGTCCTGATCGAGGGTCTGGCGCTGGCCGCGTTCGGCGTCATGCGGGACGTGACCACCAAGCCGCTGCCCAAGCAGATCCTCGCCTACGTCATGCAGGACGAGGCCCGGCACGTCGCGTTCGGCCGGATGGCGCTGCGCGACCACTACCGGCAGTTGTCGACGGCCGAGCTCCGCGAGCGCGAGGAGTTCGTCATCGAGGGCTGCCACCTCATGCGCGACCGCATCCGCGGCCGGGAGGTGTGGATCAACTTCGGCATCGACCCCCGCGAGGTCGACGCGCTCGTGGACGACTCCCCGTACATGCGGATGTTCCAGAGCATGCTGTTCAGCCGGATCGTCCCGTGCGTCAAGGACATCGGCCTGTGGAGCGAGCGCATCCAACGCGCCTACGACGACATGGGCGTCCTGGACATGTCCAAGGCGGACCTGGAGGCGCTGATGGCGCAGGACGAGGACATCGCCGAACGCCTCGACGCCGAGCGCTTCGCGGCCGAGGAGGCCGACCGCAGGGCCGAGGTCGACGCCGTCATCGACGAGGCCCGGTCCGCCCCGTGACCACCGCCTCCCCGCCGGGCCGGCGCGCGGAGCGCGCCGTGGACGGCGGGGCGGCCGCGGTCGCGCGCCCGCCGCTCGGCCGGGACCGGATCGTGCGCGCGGCGGTGCGGCTCGTGGAACGCGACGGCGCCCGCGCCCTGTCGATGCGGGCGGTGGCGGCGGAGCTGGGCGTGGCGGTGATGTCCCTGTACAACCACATCCCCAACAAGGCGGCGCTGCTGGAGGGCATCGCCGAGTTCGTGATGGCGGGCATGGACCCCCACGACGGCGCCGCGCCGCCCGTTCCCGGCGAGGACTGGCGGTGCGGCGCGCGCCGCCTGATCCGCGCGTTCCGGCGGACGGCCCACGACCATCCGCGCTGCATGGCCCTGGTGCTGACCAACAAGGTCGACTTCCCGGCGGGGCTGCGCGCGGTGGAACGCGCCCTGACCCTGTGCGACGCCGCCGGTTTCGACGGCGCGGCGTCGGTGCGCGCGATGCGGACGCTGATGGCGTACGCGCTGGGCGCGCAGTTGCGGGAGACGGGCGCGGTGCGGATGCTGGACTACATGCCCGCCGACCCGGCGGCGGCCTTGGCGCGGGTCGATCCGGTCGAGTTCCCCCACGTGGTGGCGCTGGCGGGGGAGCTGACGCGGCACGATCCGGAGGCCGACTTCGAGTTCGGCCTCGACCTCCTCCTCACCTCCCTGAACGGGCTGCCGCGTCGCGGGGCCGCCGGCGGCTGACGGGTCCCGGCGTCACGTCGGCGCCGGTCGACGGCCCGTCCGGGCCGGGGCCCGGGGATCGGCGGGCCGGATGGACCGCGGGTGGTCGGGCCCGTCCGGGACGTGAACGTTGCGGCCGAGGGCCTCCCGTTCGGCGTGGTCGGGGTCGAGGCCGCGATCGGCGCGTCGGGGGGCGGCATCGGTGCGGCCCACGGCCTTTCGACCGAGTTCACCATCTGAACTTCCGGCCCTCGTTCCTTGGTGCCCGTGGGGCGCAGAATGTGGGGTCTGGAGAGGGGCCGGTTTCCTCGCGGCCCGGTGAGCCCCGCCGTGTCCCCCCTGGCACGGCGGGGCTTTCGCGTTTCGCGCGCACGGCGCGGCGTCGGTGATCACCGTGAGGGACACGGGTGATTAGCCGCAGGTGGTCAGGGCAGGACAACGCCGGAAAACCGTCGATTCTCGGGGGAAATCAAATGATCAGGATGCTGCGGAAGATGGGCGTCTCCTCGAACATGATGTACACGGCCGGGGTCGGTTCGATCGGCGTGTCGTTCGCGACCTGGATGGCCTCCAGGAACCTGGAGTCGGCCGGGCTGGACCGCGCCGACCGCTGGGGGATCTTCGTCGGCCAGTGGGCCCCGACCTTCCTGGCCCTCGGATGCGCGCTGCGCCTGGAGGAGCAGTGGGGCGAGACCCCGCACGAGGAGACCCTGATGATGGGTCAGACGAGCCGGGAGACGATGCCCGTCGGATGACCCGGCCCGCCCGTTCGCTCGCCGTGAGGCGGACGACGGGCGGCGGTCGCCTCGACCCCGGGCGGGCCGTCCGGCGCGCGGAACGCGCCGGCGGCCCGCCCGCGTCACCCCGCCGCGCCCACCTGCGACACCTCACCCTCGCGGAGCGTCGACGCGCACGGCGCCCACCGCGACGCGCCGGCCGCGCGGGCGGACGGGCGGGCCCCATGTTCCTCGGGACGAGTTTCAGCGGCCGCTCCCCGGCGGTCCGTTCGCACGTCGACCGTGGGCCCCGTGGGGCGGACACCCGATCGCGGCCGCCTTCGCGCACGACGGGCGAGGGCCGTGGTGCAAGAGCCCGGCCCCCTCGGCTCGGCGGGAGGCGGCGGGTGCGAGGATCCGCCGGCGTCGGCTCGGCGGAGGAGCCACGCACCCCACGCCGCCGCGCGCTGGCCGAACCCGCCGTCACCCCCGCCGCCCCGGCTGCTGCCGCCCCCACGCCGCCGCGCGGCGGCCGGATCCGCCGGTCACCTCCGCGCCCCGGCCTGCGTCGCGTTCCCGGGGATCCGGCCCGGTCGCATCGCGGTCGCGGTCGGCTCCGTCGCCGCCCGCGCGGCTGTACGTTGGTCGGGTTCCGACGAGGAAGGCGGCGATGGCAGGCGCGGACGGTCCCCGGCCCAGTAAGCACGCGCAGCGATCTCAGGCGACCCGGGCCGCGCTGATCGAGGTCGGTCGGACCCTGTTCGGCGCCCGCGGTTACGCCGCCGTCGGCACCGAGGAGATCGTTCGGGAGGCCGGCGTCACGCGCGGTGCGCTGTACCACCAGTTCCGTGACAAGCGCGAGCTGTTCGAGGCCGTCGTGGAGGTGGTCGAGGGCGACGCCACCCGCCGGGTCGTGGAGGGGGCGCTGGCGCGGGCGGGCGATCCGGTCGCGGCGCTGCGGGCCGGCGCGCGCGCCTTTCTGGAGGTGTGCGCCGAGCCGGAGGTCGAGCGCATCCTGCTGTTGGACGCCCCGGGCGTGCTCGGCTGGGAGCGTTGGCGCGAGATCGGCGAACGGCACGGCCTGGGCGCGATCATGACGGTGCTGCGGTCGGCGATCGACGCCGGGGCCCTGCCGGAGCAGCCGGTGCGACCGCTGGCGCACCTGTTGCTGGGCGCCCTGGACGAGGCGGCGCTCGTCATCGCGCGCGCCGGCGACCCGGTCGCCGCCCGCGAGGAGATGCTCACCGCCCTGGACCGCCTGCTGCTGGGCGGCCCCCCGAACGGCGGCGCGGCCCGATAGTGGGGCGGCTCACCCCGGTGACGGCCGGCGGGAGGGCGCGGAACACGCTCCACCGGTCGCGATGGACGAACGCCACGACCGTGTCACGGTAGGGCCGGCGGCGCGGAACGCCTCGTCCGCCCCCGGCGGCGGGGCGGCCGCGACGCCGCGACGCGTGCAGCCGATCGGCGCCGCCGCCACGGCCGGCGGGCCCGCCTCGTCGGCGTCCGCCGCGCGACGGCCGCCGGCAGGCGGGTGAGCAGCCGGCCACACGCCGACGGCCGAAGTCTCGATCACGTCGGGCCGGAGTCCCGGGCGGGCGGCCGGCGACTCCCGCAGCCCGACGGCGGGGTCGGCGGCCGTGCCCACGCGGGGCGCCCGACGCCTTTGCGGAGGAGGGCCGAGGCGGCGTGCGGTCACGTCACGGGGTCGACGCCGTCAGCCGTCATGGCGCCGCGGGCCACGAGTTCCGCGACGCCGTCGTCGGTGAGCGCGGCGACCGCGATCCCCTGCGAACGCCTGCGAACGGCCGACGTCGGTGAATGCGGTGAGCGCGATCGCCTGCGGACGGTCGAGGTCCGCGGCGACGTCCTCGTCGGCGACCGGGATCGGCCGGTCGATCGGGTCGGCGGCGTGCCCGCACGGGACGGTTCACGGGGACATCCGCGCCCGCATCGGGTTCATCCGGGCGGGCGCGACACCCCCGCCGGGCCGACCGCGGGAGAACTTCGCGTTTCGGTGGACGCGCACGTCGTTGGTAGGTTTCCCGGGTGCGCGACCTCCGGACCCTGCCCAAGGCCCACCTGCACGTTCACCTGGAGAGCACCGTCCGTTGGGGGACGCTGCGGGAGATCGGGGCCGCCAACGGCGTGCCCGTTCCCGGGCATCTGGTGGACGGGCGGTACGCGTTCGGCGGGTTCGCCGACTTCTTCGCGCAGAACGACCTGGTGCGGTCGTGTCTGCGCACGCCCGAGGACTTCCGTCGGATCGCGGTGGAGTTCTGCGAGGACGAGGCGGCGCAGGGCACCCGGTACGCGGAGGTGTCGTTCACGGCGGCGGGGCACGGGGAGCGGCTCGGCGATCTCGAGATGCCGTTGCGGGCGGTCCTGGAGGGTCTGGCGCTGGGGCGGGCGGCGTTCGGCGTCGAGTGCCGGGTGATCCTGGACCATTCGCGGCGCCGGTCGGTGGAGCGGGCGTGGCGGACCCTGCGGCTCGCCGAGCGGTTCGCCGGGGAGGGGGTCGTGGCGGTCGGGCTGGCGGGGGACGAGGCGTTCGACGGCGCGCCGTTCGCTGAGGTGTTCGACGCGGCGCGGGCGTCGGGTCTGCACGTCGTGCACCACGCGGGGGAGGCGGCCGGGCCGGCGAGCATCCGGCAGGCGATCACGTCGGGGCGCGCCGAGCGGATCGGGCACGGCATCCGGATCCTGGACGACGACGCGCTGGTCGCCGAGGTCCGGGATCGGCGGCTGCCGTTGGAGGTGTGCCCGTCGTCGAACGTCGCGTTGGGGTTCGCGCCGTCGCCGGCGGAGCATCCGCTGCCGCGGCTGCGGGACGCCGGGCTCGTGGTCACCGTGAGCACCGACATCCCCGCCCTGATCGGGACGCCGCTGGCGGCCGAGTACGGCGGGCTGCGGGAGGTGTTCGGGTTCGACGACGCGGTGATCGCGGAACTGGCCGCGGCCGGGGTCGACGCGTCGTTCGCGCCCGCCGCGACCAAGGCCCGGCTGCGCGCGGAGATCGCCGCGTGGTCGGCGGGGCCGCCCGTCTGAGGGACGCCGGGTTCGACGCCCGCCGTCCGGGGTTATGGTGAAATCCGGACGGCGAAGGCGGAACAGTGGACGAACGGTCCGAAGTGGGCGGGGCGGAGCCGGTCGAGGGCCGGGTCCTGGAGCCGGCGCGGCCGGGGGCGTCCGGCGACGCGGCCCCGCGGGCCGACATCGCGAACGTGGCGAACGTCGCGGGCGCGGCGCGGCGGGCGGTGGCCGAGCCGGTGCGGCGGGCCGCCGGGGACGCCGCCGCGGGCGCGGCCGCCGTGATCGTGGAACGGCTGGCCGGGACGCCGGCGATGCGGGCCGTGGAGCGGGCGGCCCGCGACGCGGCCGTCGAGGCGGCGACGGCGGCGGCCGAGCGGGCGCTGGCGGACGCCCGCGCGGCGGCCGAGGGCAACGCGGTGGCCGGCGCGGCGCTGGACCTGACGTCGGCGGTGGTGACGCTGGCGGGACGCACGGCCGCGCATCCGATGGCCGACCGGGCGCTGCGGCTGGCGGCCCGGCATCCGCTGTCGCGGGCGACGGCGGACGCGGCGCTGGACCTGGCGGCGCGGACGGCGGCGTCGCCGATGGCGCAGGCCGCCGCCAGATCGATCGCGGACACGGTGCTGGAGCCCGTGCTCGACGCGGTCGCCGACACGGCGGTGGACGTGGCCCTGGACGCGGGCCGCGACGTGGTGGCCGACGTCCTGCGCGAGACGGCCCGGCGGGCCGCCCGGGACCTGGCCGGTTCCGCCAAGGGTCGCGCCCGTGACGCCGTCGACGCGGCGGGCGCGTTGCCGTTGGCGACCGCGGTGGCGGATCTGGCGACCGGTCTGGCGGGGGACCTGGTCGGTGATCTGACGCGCACCACGGGCACCGGCCCGGCGGGCCGGTCGGCGGTCACCGCGGTGACCGGCAGCCGCCTGGCGCGCGGCGCGCGCGGACTGGTCGCCCACACGGCGGGGCGGGCGGTGTCGGGGGCGGTGGAGGCGGTGCTGTGGGAGGTGATCCGCGAACCGCTGAAGATCGCGCTGCGGGCGGTGCTGCGGGACGTGATCCGCGACGCGGCCCGGCAGGTCGTCGCGGAGACGATGCGGGCGGCGCGGACGGCGTCCTCCCCGCCCGCCGGTCCCCGGTCGTCCCCCGCCCCCGCGCCGGGCCCGGCGCGGGACCCGGACGACGGGGCGGCGGAACGGCTGCTGGGGAACGTGTGGGCGGCGGTGTCCGGCCGGGACGCCTCCGCGCCGCGCGTCCCGACACCCGAGACGCCGCGACGGGCGGCGGGCGGGGCCCCCGGTGACGTGTGGGCGACGGTCGTGGACCCACAGGACCGCGGCCCCGATCCGGCGGCGCACGAGGCGACGGGGGCGACGTCCCGTGGGGCGGGCCCGGCCTCGAACGCGGCGGAATCGGCCGGTCGGACGGAGCGGGCACCGGGGGACCGGTAGGAAACGGGGGCCCCTGTCGCGTCGACCTCGGCCGTACCCGGGCCGCACGTGCGGGCTCGTGGGCTCCGGCGACCGGCGGCTCACGCCCCATGCCGTTCACGCCGCGGCCGCTCATGCCGTGCGGGCGGGGTGAGCGCGGTGGCGCTCAGGGTCGACGTGGACGAGCGTGTCGGGATCGTCGTTCTCGGGGGCCGAACGTTCACGGTGCCCGGCGGGTCCGGCACCGTCGCGCAGTCCGCCGAACGCCTGGTCCCGGTCGTTCCGTCTCACCCGTCCCGCCGGCCGCGGCGCGGCGACGCCGGGCCATCCTGGCGGGCCGCCCCCCCCCCGCGGCGGCCGGATGACGCGGCCGACGGCATGTCGAGTCGGGACGATTCGCAGGCCGGGCCCTGGAGGGCCGCGTCCGAGGGCGGTCAGTGGGCGGCGAAGCCGCCGTCGACGAACAGGGCGTGGCCGGTGACGTGCCCGGAGCCGGGGCCGGCCAGGAACACCGCGGCCGCGGCGAAGTCCTCGGGCGTGCCGTTGCGGCCGGTGAGGGTCCGGGCCCGCAGGGCGTGCACGCGGGCGGGGTCGGCGGCGACCTCGGCGGTCAAGGGGGTGAGGACGAAGCCGGGGACGAGGGCGTTGCAGCACACGCCGTTCGGGGACCACGCCTCGGCCTGGGAGCGGGTGAGGGCGACGAGTCCGCCCTTGGAGGCGCCGTAGGCGCCGCTGTTGCCGAAGGCGCGGAACGCCTGTTGGGAGGCGACGTTGATGACGCGGCCCCAGCCGCGGCGGGCCATGCCGGGCGCGAAGCGTTGGCCGAGCAGGAACGGGGCCTGCAGGTTGAGCGCCAGGGTGGCGTCCCATTGACGGGCGTCCAGGTCGGGCAGCGGCGGCCGCAGGTTGATCCCGGCGGCGTTGACGAGGATGTCGGGCTCCCCGAACGGGGCGGCGGCGCGTTCGGCGGCGTCGGCGACGCCGTCGCGGGTGCCCAGGTCCGCGGCGACGTGGTCGGCGGCGCAGCCGTGGGCGCGCAGCGCGGCGACGGTGTCGGTGAGGGGGCCGGGGCGGCGGGCGATCACCACGACGGCGGCGCCGGCCCGGGCGAGGGCCTCGGCGATACCGCGGCCGATGCCGGAACCACCCCCGGTGACGACGGCGACGCGGCCGTTCAGGGAGAACAGCCCGGCGAGGTAGGAGGGGTCGGATCCGGGTAGCGGGCTCATGTCCACCGAGTCTACGAAGGGACCGAACGTTCATGATCGGGGAGCCCACCGGCGACGTCCTGGCCCGGGCCGTGCGCCGGGAGACGGTGCTGCACTCCTTCGAACGGGTGCAGGGGGAGGCGGAGGCGCGGGTGGCGGCGGTCCCGCCGGAGGCGTTCGCGGGGCCGACGCACCTGCCGGGGTGGGACGTGGCGCGGCTGATCGATCACCTGATCCTGGTGGACGTGCGGTGCGCGGCGGTGGCCGACGGCGTCGCGCCGCCGGAGGGGACGGGGCGGGGGGCGGACGCGGAGCCCGCGGGGGCCGCGGCGGCGTTCCGGCGGGCGGGGGAGCGGGCGCGGCTGGCGTTCGCGCGGCCGGGGATGCTGAACGAGACGGTCACCGCGCCGTGGGGGTCGGCGCCGGGGTACGTCCTCGTCCAGCACGCGGTGATCGAGCTGCTGGTGCACGGCTGGGATCTGGCGCGGGCGACGGGGCAGCCCACGGACCTGGCGCCCGAGCAGGCGGCGCAGGCGCTGCCGGTGGCCCGGACCTGGTACGCGGGGCCGCCGCGCGCCGCCGCCGGGTTCTCGCCGCCGCGGCCGGTGCCCGCGGACGCGACGCCCGCGGACCTGCTGGCGGCCTTCCTGGGCCGGGCGGTGTGACGGGCGACCCCGCTCCGCGCCCGGTCCTTCGGGCCCGGCGTCGCGGTCGCGGTCGTCGTCGGGGCGGCGGCGGTCGCGCCAGCCGACGACGGCGACGACGAACGACGTGGGGACGAAGAACGGCACCGCGCCGATCAGCGGGTGCGCGGCCGGCAGTCCTCGCCGATCGTCGAGGGGGAGGCCGAGGAGGGCGTGGAACCCGGCCCCGGCCAGCGGCACGCCGGGCTGTTCGCCCTCCTCGGCGGCTGGCCCCGCGCCCGCCCCGGAACGCCACGGCCCGGCGAAACCTCGAACGCCCCAGGTCACGCCCCGCACCGACCCCCGAACCCACCCGGCCGGTGTTTGACGACGACCCTCACGGGGAGGGTCGGCCACCCCGAACGAGGAAAGAGAGGACAAATGAGCACCATCGAACAGTCGATCGACGTCGACGTCCCCGTCCGCGCCGCCTACGACCAGTGGACCCAGTTCGAGGAGTTCCCCCGCTTCATGGAGGGCGTCGAACGCATCGACCAGGTCACCCCCACCCGCACCCACTGGCGCACCACCATCGGCGGCGTCACCCGCGAGTTCGACGCCGAGATCACCGAACAGCGCCCCGACGAACGCATCGCCTGGACCTCCCTGGACCGCCCCCGCCAGGCCGGCGTGGTGACGTTCCACCGCATCGCCCCCGCCCAGACCCGCGTCATGCTGCAGATGGAGTTCGCCCCCGAGGGCATCGCCGAGAAGACCGCCGACACCCTCAACCTCGTCGAACGCCGCATCAAGGGCGACCTCGCCCACTTCAAGGAGTTCATCGAGGCGCGCGGCGCCGAGACCGGCGCCTGGCGCGGCGAGGTCGGCCAGGACCCCACCGCCTGACCGTCCCACCCCGGCCCCGCGAGGGGCCACGTCACGGGGAGGGCGACGCCGGGGACCCGCCGTGCCGCGCGGGCCCCCCGGCCGCCGCCCAACCCGCCGACACGGCGGACAACTCGTCCAGGAACGCCGCCACGGCCGGCGGCCGCGCCCCCGACGGCACCAGCGCCGCCACCCGCCTGCCCCCCAACTCCGGCGACGACATCACCACCACGCCGGGCTCGCGATGCACCGCGAACGCCATCGCCGGCAACGCCGTCACCGCCAGCCCCCGATCCACCAGCCGCTGCACCGCCACATGGTCATCGGTCGCGTACGCGATCCGCGGCGCGAACCCCGCCGCCCCGCACGCCCGCACCAGATGCCCCCGACACCGTTCGCACCCCGACGCCCACGTCTCCTCCGCCAGATCGGCCAACCGCGGCACCCCCGCACCCGCCGCCGCGTGCCCCGCCGGAACCGCCAACAGCACCGGATCCTCCAGCAGCGGCACCTCCCGCACCCCGCCCACCCCGTCACCGGGCCCACCGTCATGGGAGAACACGACCGCGACGTCGACCTCCCCGGCCCGCAACGCCGCCAACGCCTCCGGCGGCTCGGCCTCCACCAGCGACACCGTCACCCTCGGCGCCCGAACCCGCAACGCCGCCAACGCGTCCGGCAACAACCCCGCCGCCGCCGTCGGGAACACCGCCGCCCGCACCCGACCCGCCCGCAGCCCCGCGATCGCCGCGATCTCCTCCTCGGCGTCGGCCAACCGCGCCAGCACCGCCTCCACATGCCCCACCAGGACGCGACCCGCCTCCGTCAACCGCACCCCGCGACCGTGCCGCACCACCAGCGGCGTCCCCACCTCCCGCTCCAACCGCGCGATGTGATGCGACACCGCCGGCTGCGTGTACGACAACGCCCGAGCGGCCGCCGTCATCGACCCCGAACGGGCGACCTCCCGCAGGATCCGGGCACGATTCAGGTCCAACACCCCCACAAGCTATCAACCACATCTATACCTCTCCCAGAAGATCCCCCTTTGCCTTATGCCCGCCCGGTGACGCAGGATCGAACCCATGCACGAACCCCACCACCCCCTCACCCTCGCCGACGCCCACGACGAGTTCACCGCCGACGTCGCCTACCTCAACACCGCCACCTACGGCCTGCCGCCCCGCACCGCCCAACGCGCCATGAACGACACCGAACGCGACCGCGCCGCCGGCCTCCTGTCACCCGCCCACCTCGACACCGCCGTCACCCGATCCCGCCACGCCTTCGCCCGCCTCATCGGCCTGCCCCCCGAACGCGTCGCCATCGGCTCCCAGGCCTCCTACTTCATCGGCCTGGCCGCCGCGTCCCTGCCCACCGCCGCCACCGTCCTCGTCGCCGACGGCGACTTCACCTCCGTCCTGTTCCCCTTCCTCGCCCGCCCCGACCTCACCGTCCGCGCCGTCCCCCTCCACCACCTCGCCGACGCCGTCGACACCACCGTCGACCTCATCGCCGTCTCCGCCGTCCAATCCGCCGACGGCCGCATCGCCCCCCTCGACGACCTCATCGACGCCGCCCACACCCACCGCGCCCGCCTCCTCCTCGACGTCACCCAGGCCGCCGGATGGCTCCCCCTCCCCGCCGACCGCGTCGACCTCCTCGTCTGCTCCGCCTACAAATGGCTCCTGGGCCCCCGCGGCACCTGCTTCCTCGCCGGCACCGAAGAGGCCCTGGCCGCACTCCCGCCCATCGCCGCCGGCTGGTACGCCGGACACGACGTCTGGGACTCCATCTACGGCCCGCCCCTGCGCCTGGCCGCCGACGCCCGCCGCCTGGACCTGTCCCCGGTCTGGCACGGCTGGGCCGGCCTCGCCCCCGCCCTCGACCTCCTCGAACGCGTCGGCGTCCCCGCCGTCCACCGCCACGACCTCGCCCTCGCCGACCGCTTCCGCGCCGGACTGGGCCTACCCCCCGGCGACTCGGCCATCGTGTCCGTCCCCGTCCCCGACGGCACCGCCGACGCCCTCCGCGACCAGGGCGTCATCGCCGCCGTCCGCGCCGGCCGCCTGCGCTGCGCGTTCCACCTGTCCACCACCACCGCCGACGTCGACCGCGCCCTCGACGCCCTCACCCCCCGCCTCCACCTCACCGCCTGACCCACCCGAACGGCCACGCCGCACGAACACGATCACCACCTGCGACAATGGCCCCATGAGCGAGCGCAAGCCCATCGAGTGCTGGCTGTCGGACATGGACGGCGTCCTCGTCCACGAGGGCCGCCCCGTCCCCGGCGCCTCCGAGTTCATCCGCCGACTCTCCGCCTCCGGCAAACGCTTCCTCGTCCTCACCAACAACTCCATCTACACCCCCCGCGACCTCGCCGCCCGCCTCGCCGCCGCCGGCCTCGACGTCCCCGCGCCCTCCATCTGGACCTCCGCGCTCGCCACCGCCCAATTCCTCGACGACCAACGACCCGGCGGCTCCGCCTACGTCATCGGCGAGGCCGGCCTCACCACCGCCCTCCACGAGGCCGGATACGTCCTCACCGACATCGACCCCGACTACGTCGTCCTGGGCGAGACCCGCACCTACAGCTTCTCCCAGATCACCAAGGCCATCCGCCTCATCGAGGCCGGCGCCCGCTTCATCGCCACCAACCCCGACCCCATCGGCCCCTCCCACGAGGGCTCGCTGCCCGCCTGCGGCGCCGTCGCCGCCATGATCAGCAAGGGCACCGGCGTCGCCCCCTACTTCGTCGGCAAGCCCAACCCCCTGATGATGCGCAGCGCCCTCAACCGCGTCGAGGGACACAGCGAGACCACCGTCATGATCGGCGACCGGATGGACACCGACGTCCTGGCCGGCATGGAGGCCGGCCTGCAGACCGTCCTCGTCCTCACCGGCGTCACCCGCCGCGAGGAGATCGACCGGTTCCCCTACCAGCCGTCCCGCGTCGTCCCCTCCATCGCCGACCTCATCGACACGATCCACTGACGCGCCCTCGGGAACGACCGAGGCGCATCCCCTGCCCGCTGGGGGAGGGGCACCACCCGCCCCGCCCACCGACCTCCCCGAGACACGGCCGACGGACGGCCCCGCCGCCTCGTCCCCGAGCAGGGAACCCGCCCCGTCCCCCGAGCAGGGAATGGGCACCGCCCGTCTCCCCGGGACGCCGACATCCGCCACAGGCACCCACGAGAACCCCCATCCAGCGTCCACGCAGCCCTTCGGGAGCCGACCCGCACACGACAGCGGTGGACATGCGGGGGAGGGGCAGGACCGCGCGCGACCGCTCCGCCGCTACGAGGCGTTCCCGACTCAACCGGCGCCCACCTCGCACGTAAGCGCCCGGCCCGGACGGCGCCGCCACGATCTGCGTCGGCGTTCGAGCCGCCTCGGGGGAGTGGGGCGTTCCGCGACGGGCCCCGAGCCCACCCCGGTTCGGTGGTTCCCGACCCGCCCGGTCGGAACGCGCCGACCAGCGCGTACCCGGGGAGGCGCATGCGCTCAAGGTGACCCGAGCGGCGTTGTTCGATGGGACACCGCCGGATCCCGCGGGGTCGGGGGAGACGCCGTCGCCGTTCCGGGTGGCGCGGGAAGTCGCTCGCGGACACCCTGCGACGCCGTTCCCGACACGAGAACGGATGAGGCGGCCTCTGGAACGGCGGCCGCCGACAACCCGTCCGGACCACAACATTGCGCACACCGGTTGAACCGGTCGGCCTCACGCTCCGTTGCGTGCACGGAGATCAACACCGTGGCGAGCACCGCGAGGCGGGGGTCGAGGAGGGTCACCGACCCGGCGCGACCGTGGCGCGGACACGAGCGGATTCCCGTCGCACCCGTTCGGCGTGCGGACTCCACCGGACCGGTCGGACCGGTCGCGGACATCGCGCAGGCCGGCCAAAGCCCATGCGGAAGGCTGTCTCCGGCGCGGCCGCGGGAAGGCGAAGGGGAACGACGGGCGGTCGCCGGCGAGGAAGCCCACCCCGGAGGCCGCGCCGCCTCCCCGACACCGTGCCGAGACACGCCGGGGAAGGGGCGTCCCGCCGGATCATCTATCAAGGATAATATGTATTATCCCGGATAAGGAGGCGGCGGTGGACGACGGCACCCTCGACAGGCTGGCCGAACGATGGCTCGACCACAAACGCGCCTCCGGACGCGGCATGTCCGACAACACCGAGTCCGCCTACCGCGCCGACCTGCGCGCCTGGGCACGCGCGCTCGCCGGGCACCACGGCCTCGACGCGCCCGACGACCCGGACCCGCTGACGCTGCTGCGCCCGGAGCACCTGACCGAGCGCGCGCTGACCGCCGCCGCCGCCGAGTTCTTCCGCGACGGACGGTCCGCCGCCACCCGAGGCCGCCGGATCTCCGCCCTGCGCGGCTGGTGCGCCTGGCTCGTACGCGCCGGACACCTGGCCGCCGACCCCACCGCCGAACTGGAGACCCCCCGGCTGCCCCGCAGGCTGCCCGTCGCCCTCACCGACGAGCAGCTCGGCGCCGTCGTCCGCGCCGCCTCCACCCCCCACGAGCACGCGCGCGGCCAGTGGGTTTCGCTGGACCGGGCCCTGATCGCGCTGTTCGCCGGGGCCGGGCCCCGCACGTCCGAGGTGGTGGGCCTGCGGGTCGGCGACCTCGTCCGCGACGACGGCGTCCTGCTGCGGCTGCGCGGCAAGGGCGGCGCGCACCGCAACGTCCCGATCGACCCGGTGGCGGTGGAGCCGGTGGACGACTACCTGGCCGACCGGGCGGCGCGGCTGGGCGCGTTCGGCGAGCAGGACCCGCTGCTGGTGACGCTGGCGGGTCGGGCGGTGACCACGGGGATGATCGAGTATCGGGTGGACCGGTGGTTCCGGCGGGCGGGCGTGTCCCGGCCTGAGGGCGAGCTGGCGCACGTGTTCCGGCACACCTACGCGGTGGGCGTGCTGCGCGAGGGCGCGTCGTTGAACGAGCTGCAGGCGGTGCTGGGCCATCAGAACCTGGCGACGACGAGCGTCTACACCAAGGTCGCCGCCGAGGGGCTTCGGGACGTGGCCCGGACGGCGCCGGTGCTGCGGCATCTGCGGGCGACGCGTCCGGGCCCGGCGGACGGCGGGTCCCCCGCCTCGGGGTGAACGTCGCCGCACGAGGGGCGAAACGGTGACGAATGACCCGATACCGGACAGAATTCAGCTTCTGTCCGGTATGAAGCGGCGAGGTGGTGGATCCGGTGATCCGGCGGGTTCTGTCGGCGGGGCTCGCTAGGGTCCGGGTCATGCGGCCCGCCGAACTCGAACCCCTGTCCGTCCAGGAAGCCGTCGACCGCTACGTGGAGATGGTGCGGGCGAAGACGTCGACGGGGCAGTTCTCCCCCGCGACCGCCGAGGTGTACTGCCGTGACGTCGCCACGTTCGCGGATCTGGCGGGCGGCGACCGGATGCTCGACGATCTCGACGGCGCCGACGTCGACGCGGTGCTGTTGGCGTTCGCCCGCCGTCCCGACGGCCGTCGCCGCTCCCCCGCCGCGCCGGGCGCGGCGCGTTCCCCGGGCTCGGCGGGGGCGCCGGTCGGGCCGGTGCAGAGCGCGGCGTCGCAGGCGCGTTTCCGCAGGTCGGTGTCGGTGTTCTTCCGGTACGCGGTGCCGGCGGGGTGGGTGCAGCTCGATCCGATGCGGGCGGTGACGGTGTCGGCGCGGCAGCGCGGCGGGCTGCGGGCGGAGCGGCGCGCGCTGACGGTGGAGCAGGCGGGCGGGCTGGTGGGCGCGGCGCAGCGGATGGTCGGCGAGGGTCCGGGGCGGGAGCGGCGGCGCGATCAGCGGACGGAGCTGCGGGACGCGCTGGTGGTGCTGCTGTTGGCGACGGTGGGTCCGCGGGTGTCGGAGTTGACGCGGGCGAACGTGGAGGACTTCTTCGTCAACGGCGGTGAGCGGTACTGGCGGGTGTTCGGCAAGGGGGGTCGGACGCGGGACGTGCCGCTGCCGCGTCCGGTGGTGCGGGTGTTGGAGGCGTATCTGGAGGAGGGCCGGGTGGTGTTGGACCGGGGGGTGGAGCCGAAGGCGCTGCTGTTGTCGTGGCGGGGGCGGCGGTTGGCGCGGGGGGACGTGCAGGCGGTGATCGACCGGGTGTTGGGGCGGGTGGAGCCGTCGCGTCGGCGTCAGGTGACGCCGCACGGGCTGCGGCACACGACGGCGACGCATCTGTTGGCGGCGGCGACGGACATGGACGCGGTGCGGCGGGTGCTGGGGCATGCGGATCTGTCGACGTTGGGCCGGTATCGCGATGACCTTCCGGGTGAGTTGGAGGCGGCGATGCGGGCGCATCCGCTGCTGGACGACGCCGGCGGCGCGGACGCGGTGACCGGGGCGGGGTGAGGGGTGGGGCGCGGGCCCGGCGGGTGCCGCTCCCCCCGCTCCCCCGGTCTCGTGGGCGGTTCGGGGGTGTACGCCTTCGTGACGTCGTGGTCGTGGGGTTCGTCGTCGGTCGTGGCTTCTCGCGGCTCCGGTGGGCGCGTTCGACTCGGTGAGTGCCGAGGCGGGAAGAGGCCGGCGGCGACGTGGCGGCGCTGGCGGGGGCGGTGTGGAGGGCGACGTCGGTGTGCTCGTGGTGAACGGTCGTGAACGCGCCGCCGCCGGGCGCGACGTCGATGAGGGTCGTTGCAGGGATGGCGGAACGGGTCCGGGCCCTGCGGCGGATGACCGCTCCGGCTTCGTCGTTCGGCGCGGGTGTGGCGGGTCCGCGGTGGTGGGGTCGACGGGTTCGCCGGTGTGGTGGGTGTGCGGGCGGTGTTGGACGTCCTTCGGTGAACGCGGCGTGAGGCGGCGTCGTGGGCGCGTGTCCGCGGTGGTCGTCCGGGGGTGTGTCGGAGTTCACTTCGGCGTCGGTTTCGTCCCGTGTGACGGTCATCGTGGCGTGCGCCGTCGGCGGGGCCCGGGGTGTGAGGCGGGGCGTGTTCGGGGTGTGGGTTGGGGCGGGCCTGTCGAAAGTAGGGTGCTTGGGGTGACTTAGGCGGGATGTGCGGGTCCGTCGCGGCTCGTAGGTTCTGTGTTCGTGATGATGGTCGAGGGACGGGGGGCGGGCATGCGGGGTCTGGGTCGGGGGCGGTGGGCCCGATGATCGATCAGGTGCTGGAGGCGGTGCAGGGGGCGGTGTCGTCGCCGTGGTTCTATGCGGCGTTGTTCGCGTTCGCGTGTCTGGACGGGTTCTTCCCGGTGGTGCCGAGCGAGAGCCTGGTGATCACGGCGGGGGTGTACGCGGCGTCGGGTGAGCCGAACGTGGTGGCGGCGGCGTCGTGCGCGGCGGCGGGCGCGGTGGTCGGGGATCATGTGGCGTTCTGGTTGGGGCGGTCGTCGCGGGGGCGGCTGGCGCGGTTGCGTCCGGATTCGCGGTGGGGGCGGGCGTTCGCGTGGGCGTCGCGGACGTTGGAGCGGCGGGGCGGGTTGATCCTGGTGGTGGCGCGGTACGTGCCGGGCGGGCGGACCGCGGTGACGATGACGATGGGCGCGGTGGGGTATCCGGCGCGGTGGTTCGCGGTGTTCGCGGGGCTGGCGGGGTTGAGCTGGGGCGTGTACGCGACGGCGGTGGGTTATGTGGGGGGTCGGGCGTTCGAGGAGAGTCCGGTGAAGGGTCTGTTGGTGGGGTTCGGGCTGGCGTTGGGGATCACGGTGCTGGTCGAGGCGGTGCGGTGGTGGCGTGCGCGTCGCCGGGCGGGCCGCGGGGTCGGCGTCGAGGATTCGGTCGCCGGGGTCGGTGAGGGCGCGCGGGCCGGTGGTGTGCGGGTTGCGGCGGGCGCGGAGTCGGGTGACGGTTCGGGGTCGTCGGGCGGTCGCTGAGGACTCCCTCCCCCGAGTGCGGCGTCGGCGTTCCGGGGCGTCGGCCGGCGGCGGGTTCGGTTCGTCGCCCTCCTCGCCAAAGGACACTGCCTCCGCAAGGCGTCCCCGGCGTCGCCAAGACCCTCGCCGTCGGCGCCCTCGCCCAAGTCGTCGGCGGCGCCTTCGCCCGCCTCCAACTCATGAGAGGTCGACGCATGGGGGTCGGCCGGTGTGGTGTCGCCCCGGGTCGGAGGGTCGCCGCGCTCTGACGGCCTGCGGCTCCACCGTGGCGGCGTCGTGTCGTGTCTGGCGGGTGGGCGTCGCCCCGTCGGTGCCCGGGGCCCGGCTCGGCGGAGAGGCCTACCCGGCGGCGGGGGTCGGCCGGTGCTGTGGGCGGCCGTGACGTTCGCAGCCGGGCCGGGCCGGTGCTTCGACGTCCGACCGCCCCGCCCCAGCGGCGGCGGCGCCCGGTCGAGGGGTGCGGGGAGGGTCAGGGGCGGGCGCCGCCCGCCGTGTCGTCGGTGGGGTCGGCGGTGACGTCCACGAGGCCGGCCTCGTGGGCGAGGATCGCGGCCTGGACGCGGTTGCGGACGTCCAGGCGGGTCAGGATCGCGCTGACGTACGCCTTGACGGTGCCCTCGACGATGTGGAGACGGCGGGCGATCTCGGCGTTGGGGTGTCCGGCGCCGATGAGGGCGAGGACCTGTCGTTCGCGGGCGGTGAGGGTGTCGGCGCGGCGGCGGGCCCGGGCGCCGCGGGTGAGGCGGGTGTCGCCGTGCAGGCGGGTGATGACCCGGTGGGCGATCGGTGGGGACAGGTACGCGGCGCCGTCGGCGACGGCGTGGACGCCGGTGAGGAGTTCGCGGGGGTCGCCGGATTTCAGCAGGAACCCGGAGGCGCCGCCGGCCAGGGCGCGGCCGATGTAGTCGTCCTCGGAGAACGTGGTGAGGATGATGACGGCGGTGTCGGGGGCGGTGCGGCGGATCTCGGCGGCGGCGGCCAGGCCGTCCATGCGCGGCATGCGGATGTCGAGCAGGGCGACGTCGGGGTGGTGGCGGTGGGTGAGGTCGACGGCCGCGCGGCCGTCGTCGGCCTCGGCGACGACGTCGATGGCGGGGTCGGCGGCGAGGATGGCGCGGACCCCGGCGCGGATCATGGCCTCGTCGTCGGCGAGCAGGACGCGGATCGGCACGGCGGTTCTCCTCATCGGGGGCTCCCCCGCCGTCGCGGCGGGGGTGCGTCGGTCATCGGGGGGCGTCGGCGCGGACGACGTCCTTGGCGACGAGTCGTTCACCGGCGAAGCAGAGCCGGTAGACGTCGCCGACGCCCAGGACGTTGGCGTCGGGGCGGTAGTGCTCGCAGGCGGCCCCGGCGGGGACGTCGGTGTTCGCGCCGGGGTCGTCGTGGGGCCAGCGGCGGTCGGGAAGCAGCGGCGCGATCTGGGCGCGGTGCTGCCCGACGGCGATGCGGCGGTAGTCGTCGGGCGGCAGCACCGAGTTCACGGTGATGTACAGGTGGTGGCCGACCATGACGGCCGAGAGGGCCGCCAGGAGGGTCGCGGGCGCCGCGAACGCGGTGAGGAGTTCGCGGCGGAACCGGCGGCGGCGCCGCGCCCACTGCTGCGCGGACTCCGATTCCGGCCCCGGCGGCGGATCCGTCTCCCGGCCCGGCCGGAGATCGCCGCCCTCGTCGGGGGGCGCCGCCGGCGTGGGCCGGTCGTGGCCGCTCGGCGCGGCGGGGGTCCCCGGCGGGCGGGGGGCGTGCGGGAGGTCGGCGGCGACCTCGAACCCGCCGTCGGGGGTGGGTCCGGCGCGCAGGGCGCCGCCGGACAGGCGGACCCGTTCCCGCAGCCCCGTCAACCCGTGCCCGCCGCCGTCCGCGGTGGCGGGGGGCGGGCCGGCGGGTGGGCGCGGGTGGGCGACGGACACGCAGGTGCGGCGGTGGCCGCGGCGCACCCGGACGGTCACCTCCGCGCCGGGGGCGTGCTTGGCGGCGTTGGTGAGGGCCTCCTGCACGACCCGGTACACGGCGTGGTCGGCCATCTCCGTCCCGCCCTTTCCCTCGACGACGGGATCGGGGCCGGGGTCGTGGTGGAGGCGGACGGTCATGCCGGACGCGGCGGCGCGGTCGACGAGCGCGGCCACGTCGTGCCCGGCGGGTTCCAGGGGCGCCGGTTCGGACTCCTCCCGCAGCACGCCGATGATCTCTTGGAGGCGGGCGGTGGCGGTGGCCGCCGACGCGCGCAGGTCGGCGGCGGCGGCGCGGTGCCGCCCGTCCAGGTCGGCGGCCAGCTCCAGCGCCCCGGCGCGCAGCGCGATGAGGGCCAGTTCGTGGCCGAGGGAGTCGTGCATGTCGTGGGCGATCCGGGACCGTTCGCGGAGCCGTTCGCGTTCGGCGGTGATCCGCTGCTCGCGTTCGAGTTGCTCGGCGCGCTGCCACCCGGCGTGCAGCAGCTCGGTGTACTGCCGCCAGGCCCGCCCGGCCAGCCACGGCAGGACGCCCAACAGCACCAGCCACACCGTCAGGGGGAACCAGGTGGTGACGGGGGTGCCGCGGGCGACGTTGAGGGCCGCGCCGCCCGCGCAGATCAGCGCGTACGCCCACACGACGGGTCGTGTCGCCGGGGACCGCCGTCCCACCAGGTAGCCGGCGACCGGCAGCGCGAACGCGAAGTTCCCCGACAGGGCCGGCAGGGAGAACACCGCCAGCAGCGCCGCCAGCGGCCACCGCCGCGCCGCCGCCAGGCCCGCGGCCAGCGCGACGAGCCCCGCCGCCTGGGCGCAGACCGCCGGGGTGTCGCCGTGCGGCAGTCCCGCCACGACCGGCGCGGCCGGAACGGCCCACAGCGCGGCGCCGCGCACCGCCGCGCGGCCCGTCACCGCCCGCCGGAACGGCGTCCGGGTCCGCGGGAGCGTTCGCGTCGGGGTGGAACGTGTCGTGGTCGTCTCCACTCCCCCGACGGTACAAGCCGTGTGACGTGCGCGGACACTGACGAAAGTCAGGTGCCGCTACGGTGGGGGCGTGAACCGTGCACGCCGGTGGATGCGGCGGCCGTCCCGGGTCCGGGCCGCCGGGACCGCCGGGCCGCCGCCCGGGGTGCCGCGCGCCGCCCTCCGGCCGCCGGGCCCCGACGCGACCCGGACGGTTCGAGGGACTCGAAGGATGTTCACCGGCGCGGACGGGCTCGCCGCAGCGCCCGTCGCCCGGGAGGACGCGGCCCCGGCGGCCCGGGACGAGGTCGGCGGACGCGGGTCCCTCGTCCCGGCCGGCCGGTGCCGGGTGTCGACGTCCCCGCGCGGGCCGCGTTCCGTCGGTGGGGGCGGCGCGTGATCCGGGTCCTGTTGGCCGACGACCAGACCCTGGTGCGGGCCGGGTTCCGGTCCATCCTGGAGGGCGAGGACGACATCGACGTCGTCGCCGAGGCCGGGGACGGCGCCGCCGCCGTCGACCTCACCGCCCGGCACCGACCCGACGTCGTCCTCATGGACGTGCGGATGCCGGTCATGGACGGGCTCGAGGCCACCCAGCGGATCGTGTCCGACCCGCGCATGACGGCCGCCAGGGTCGTCATCCTGACGACGTTCGAACTCGACGACTACGTGTACGGGGCGATCCGGGCCGGCGCCAGCGGGTTCCTGCTCAAGGACACCGAACCCGCCGACCTCGTCCACGGCGTCCGCGTCGCGGCCCGCGGGGACGCGCTGCTGGCGCCGTCGGTGACACGGCGGCTGATCGCCGAGATGGCCGCCCGGATCGCCGCGCCGCCCCCGGCGGCCGAGCTCGACGCCCTCACCGACCGCGAACGCGAGGTGATGGAGCTGGTCGCGGCGGGCCTGTCCAACGAGGAGATCGCCGCCCGCCTCGTCGTCAGCCACGCCACCGCCAAGACCCACGTCAGCCGCGTCCTGACCAAGCTCGGCGCCCGCGACCGCGCCCAACTCGTCGTCATCGCCTACGAGTCCGGCATGGTCCGCCCCGGCTGGCTCACCTGACCCTGCAGGCCGCCCCCACGAGAACGTGGGGGCGGCCGATCGGGACGCGGTCACCCGTATCCCGGTTCACGGCCCGCCGTCTGCGGGGCCGGTCACAGGCCGACGGTGCGGAGCGCGGCGCTCATCCCGTGCGCGAACGCGTCACCGAACAGCGGGTGGACGCCGGCGTGACCGCCGGCGCCCGCGCCGTTCATCGCGACGGGCACCGCGCGGCCGTCGACGTCGATGAGGAAGTCCACCGACCCGTACGCGAACGGCGGTCGGGCCCCGGTGAGCGCCCGCTGCTCGGCCAGCGCCCGCGCCCACAGCAGCGTCGCGGCGCGGCCCAGCCGCTCGACCGCCGCCTCGTCCAGCCCGAGCTCGCCCCGCACCCCCGGGTCGGTGAGCGCCATCCGTCCCTCGCCCGGACCCGCGCACGTCAGGCACGTCGCGGCGTCCAGGCGGTCCCGGTCCGCGAACGGCGCCGCCGCCGGCCGCACCGGTCCCGGCAGGCTCCGCAGCCCCCACCCGCCCCGGCCGCCGGCCCCGGCGGTCGGGGCGCACGGGTCGGGGGTGTCGGGCGGGGCGGCGGGGCCGCCGACGACGAACATCCGCACGTCGCACACCCGCCCGTCGACCTTCCGCGACTCCACGAACGTCGACACCGTCACCGGGAACGGATCCGCCTGCGCCGGCACCGCCGCCCGCATCGCCTCCAACGCCGCCTCCACCGCGGGCCGGCCCCCGCCGGGACCGTCCGGGCCGGCGAACATCACCCCCGCGCCGTGCGACGACACCGCCGGCCGCAGCACCACCCCGTCGCCGCGCCCGAAGAACGCGTCCGCCGCCGCCAGCACCTCACCGCGGTCCCACGCCACCCGGAACGGCGTCGGCGCCGCCCCCAGCTCCGCCAGGTCCGCGCGCGCCCCCTCGAACAGCACCGGCTGCGCCGCCTTGACCAGCACGATCCCCGTACCGTTCACGAACCGGGTGTCGCCGCCGTCGATCCCCGGCACCCGCAGCGCCCGCGCCCCCCGCCGCGCCCCGCAGCCCAGCACGCCCGCGCGGGCCAGCACGCCGGCCATCGCCTCGCCCGCCACCGCCGCCACCGGACGGTCGTCGACCAGCAGCCGCCCGCCGTCGCGGCACCGCATCCGCGGCACCAGCACGTCCCACGGGCAGAACAGCACCACCCGGTCCCCGTCCGCCGCCCCGTCGAGCTTGTCGTCGCGGAACGTCTCCTCCGTCATCACCCGACAGCCCGGCCGCGAACGCACGAACAGGTCGGCGCAGTTGGCCCGGTCGACGGTCGCCGACGACCCCCGGGGATACGGCCAGACCACCACCCCGCCCGGCACCGGACACCGCCGCCGGACCGGCCCCGGCACCGGACGCCACGACCGCCCCCACACCCGGCGGGTCAACGCCTCCGACTGCCGCCCGCCCACCAGTTCCTCGTCGCTGCCCGCCCACGAACCCCGCTGGGCGGCACGGAACAACGCCTCACGCACCACGACTCCCCGACCACCGGGCCACCGCACGCGACCGCGCCGCCGCGGCCCCGGCACATCACCACCGCGACAATATGTCACTCGGTAACTACCTACGGCAACTAAGGGCGGGATTCCCGTCGTTCCGACCGAACCCGCGCCGCCCCACCGGTCACGACGGGCACACCGGGATGTCCCGCCCGTCGTTGTCCTTGGCCTCGTCATCGCCCCAATGCGCCAGGTACAACGCCGACACCCACGCCCGCGGCCCCCCACCGCCGTACACCTCGTCCAGGTCCGTCAACAGCCACCAGTGATTGAACTGATCGCCGCGCTCCACCCGCGCACCGCGACGCTTGCAGAACACGTAATGGGTGCCCCGCCGCAACGACCCCACCGGAGACCCCGCCGTGTCCGGCTCCCGGTACCCCTCGGCCGCCGCGAACGTGTCCACCCAGTACCGCTCCCGCGTCGCAGGCCCCGACCCCGCGGGCCCCCGCGAGACGCCCGGCCCCTCCGGAGACGCCGCCGCCCGCCCCGGATCACCGCCGTCACCGTCGCCGCCCGGCCACAGCACGATCCCCGCGCCCACCGCGCCGGACACCAGCCACGCCGCCAGCACCCACCCCACGTAGCCGCTGACCCGACGCCCCGCCGGCCGCCCGCGACGCCGTGCCACCGCCGGCGGCTCCGGCCACGGAAGCCGCTCCGCCGCGGGCCACCCGCCCCCGGCCGAAGGCGCGTCCTCCCGCGTCTCCCCCGCCGGCACCCCGGGGATCGCCTCACCCGGGCCGCCGGCGGACGGATCCACCGCCGTCGCGTCCACCCACGCCCCGCAACGCCCGCACCGGCCACCCGCCGCGTCCCACGCACCCAGCGCATCCGAACCGCACAGCGGGCACCGCACCCGGAACCTCCACCTCAGCCGCCCACACCACCGCCGACCCGACCCCGGCCGACGACGCCGTCAGCGGGACTCGGCCGCCAACCGCACCCCGAGACCCACCAACACCACACCCGACACCTGCTCCAACCGGCGCCGCACCCCCGAACGGCCCGACCACGCCCGCGCCGCCCCCACCAGCCACACCACGCCCAAGTACCACACCATGTCGACCAACACCCACACCACCGACAGCACCAACAGCGTCGCCGGCACCGGCGCCCCCTCCGGTACGAACTGCGGCAGGAACGACACCGCGAACACCCCCGCCTTCGGATTCGCCGCCGCCGTCACCAACCCCGCCCGGAAACTCCGCCCCCGCGAACCCGCCGCCCCAGCGACATCACCCACACCACCGGCCGTGTCCCCCGCGCCGCCGCGACCACGCCGCGCCTCCCACAACGCCCGCACCCCGAACCACACCAACACCGCCGCACCCGCCAACCGCAGAACGTCGTACGCCACCTGCGACGCCACCAGCAACGCCGACAACCCCAGCGCCGCCGCCACCCCCCACCCCAACACCCCGACCTCATTGCCGACCCAACGCCGCCGCCCCCGCACGACGCCCCGACACCATCAACTCACGCATGATCACCACGGTGCTCGGCCCCGGCGCCATCGAGATCAACAACGCCGCACCCGAGAACGCCACCAACGACTCCATCACCGACCCATCGTCACAGCCCCCGCACACCCGCCGCAATCACGAAAACACGACGGAACCGGACCACGACCGGGCCCCACCGAACCCCACGCGGCGCTACAGATCCCCGCCCTCACCCGGACGCGGCGACGGAGGCCCCGGCGACGGCGTCGGAGACGGACCCGGCGACCCCGAACTCGGCGACGGAGACGGCCGCGGCGCCGACGGCGACGAGAACGAATCCGCCGGCGGATCCACCGGCGGCGCACCCACCCGCGGCTGACACGCGAACAACACCACCATCAACAACGCCAACACGCCCAGCATCGCCGCCAACGCCAACACCGCCGTCGCCAGACCACGCTCAGGCCCCCGCGCCGCCACCGCACCCGACGACCCCGCCGCACCCGCCGCCGGAACCACCGACCCACCCGCACCCGACCAGTACGGCACGAACCACGGCCCCCGCCGCAACCGCCGCAACACACCCCCGGACCCACCCGACAACGACACCGGCTCCAAGAACCGCTCCGCCCCCGACACCCCCGCCTCGTACCGCACCGCCACCCACGGAGCAGGCCCCTCCGGCTGCGCCGCCACCACCGGCGCACCCCCCACCACCACACCCGACCCCGGCACCGCCTCCAAGATCGCCGCCCGGAACCGATCCCGCGCCGCCGCGTCCGCCGCCGCACCCCGCGTCAACACCGCCACCGTCGCCTGCCGACCCTCCGCGTCCTCCCCCAAGAACACGATCCCCGCCGCCGACTCCGCCAACCGCGCCGACAACCGGAACGGCCCCAACCACAACGGATCCCCCGACGGCAACGGCCTCGACATGCCGCCACACTAACAACCCCCCGACCCCGCCCCACCACCCACGACACACCAAGATCCGCACACGCCGGGTCCAGATGGGTAGGAGAGATCACATAGGGTCGGAACGCGACCGTCCACACGACGACAACGAGGTCCCGAGAACATGACCGTGGCCGCCCACGACATCGACCAGGCCGCGGGCCTGCTCCAACAAACCGTCGCCGAGGTCAAGAAGGTCATCGTCGGCCAGGAGCACATGGTCGAACGCATGGTCGTCGCCCTCCTCGCCAAAGGACACTGCCTCCTCGAAGGCGTCCCCGGCGTCGCCAAGACCCTCGCCGTCGGCACCCTCGCCCAAGTCGTCGGAGGCACCTTCGCCCGCCTCCAGTTCACCCCCGACCTCGTCCCCTCCGACATCGTCGGCACCCGCATCTACCACCCCTCCACCGAACAGTTCGACGTCGAACTCGGCCCCGTCTTCGTCAACTTCGTCCTCGCCGACGAGATCAACCGCGCCCCCGCCAAGGTCCAATCCGCCCTCCTGGAGGTCATGGCCGAACGCCAGGTCTCCCTCGCCGGACGCACCTTCCCCCTCCCCCAGCCCTTCCTCGTCATCGCCACCCAGAACCCCATCGAATCCGAAGGCGTCTACCCCCTCCCCGAAGCCCAACGCGACCGCTTCCTCATGAAGGTCGACGTCCACCACCCCGGCGCCCACGACGAACTCCAAATCCTCCAACGCATGAGCGTCGACCCCCCCGAGGCCACCCGCATCCTCGACCCCGACCAACTCACCGCACTCCAACGCGCCGCCGCCGACATCTCCCTCCACGAACTCGTCGCCGACTACATCGTCCGCCTCGTCATGGCCACCCGCGCCCCCGCCGACTACCGCCTCCCCGACCTGCACCCCCTCATCGACATCGGCGCCAGCCCCCGCGCCACCCTCGGCCTCGCCGCCGCCGCCCGCGCCCTCGCCCTGCTGTCCGGCCGCGACTTCGTCCTCCCCGACGACGTCCGCGCCGTCGCCCGCGACGTCATGGCCCACCGCATCGTCCTCACCTTCGACGCCCTCGCCGACGGCGTCGACCCCGGCGAGATCATCGACCAGATCCTCGCCGCCGTCCCCCCACCCCGCGTCGTGTGGAACCACGACCAGGCCGCCCACGCCTGACACCCGCGACCAGGGGAAAAGGACCCTCCATGACCACCGAACGCAGGCCCCGCACCGACCGGCTCACCCGCCTGGCCCCCGAACGCACCCTGCGCCGCCTCCAACTCGACATCACCCGACGCCTCGACGGCCTCCTCCACGGCGAACACCTCGGCCTCATCCCCGGCCCCGGCACCGAACTCGCCGAGGCCCGCCTCTACCAGCCCGGCGAAGACGACGTCCGCCACATCGACTGGGCCGTCACCGCACGCACCACCACCCCCCACGTCCGCGACCTCATCGCCGACCACGAACTCGAGACCTGGGCCCTGGTCGACCTCACCCCGAGCATGGACTACGGCACCGCCGCCCTCCCCAAACGCGACCTCGCCGTCGCCGCCCTCGCCGCCGTCGGCTTCCTCACCGTCCGCCTCGGCGACCGCGTCGGCGCCTACCTCCTCCACCACGACCACCTCCACCGCCACCCCGCCCGCACCGGCAAACACGCCCTCTACACCCTCCTCCAAACCGTCCTCGACACCCCCATCCACCCCAACGACGCACCACCCCCCGACACCACCGGCCCCACCCGCCTCAGCGAAGGCATCACCTCCCTCGCCCGCGGCCAGACCCGACGCGGCCTCCGCGTCGTCATCTCCGACTTCCTCGACCTCCCCCCCGCACCCGACGCCCCACCCCCCTGGGAACCCGCCCTCCGCCGCCTGGCCACCCGCCACCACGTCCTCGCCATCGAGATCATCGACCCCCGCGAACTCGACCTCCCCGACATCGGCCTCGTCCACATGACCGACCCCGAGACCGGCGCCGACCACGAGATCGCCCTCACCCCCAAGGTCGCTGCCGCCTACGCCGAGGCCGCCGCCGCCCACCGCGCCGCCAACCACGCCGCCCTGCGCCGCTGCGGCGTCCCCCACCTCCAACTCCGCACCGACCGCGACTGGATCGCCGACATCGCCCGCTTCGCCCTCCGCCAACGCCGCGTCGCCGGCCGCGGCGCCCCCACCGCACGCCCCGCCACCGCCGGGAGGGCCCGCCCATGACCTTCCTGTCACCCGGCCGCCTGGGGATGCTCGCGCTCATCCCGCTGCTCATCGCCGTCTACGTCCTGCTGCAGCTCCGCCGCCGCCGCTACACCGTCCGCTTCACCAACCTCGCGCTGCTCGCCCAGGTCGCCCCCCGCCGACCCGGCTGGCGCCGCCACGTCGCCGCCGGCCTCTTCCTGGCCATGCTCACCCTCATGTGCATCGGCTACGCCCGACCCGCCACCGCCGTCAAGATCCCCCGCGACCGCGCCACCGTCATGGTCGCCATCGACGTCTCCCTGTCGATGATGGCCCGCGACGTCGCCCCCAACCGCTTCGAGGCCGCCAAGACCGCCGCCAAGAAGTTCATCGCCGACCTGCCCGCCCGCTTCAACGTCGGCGTCGTCGGATTCGCCGGCAACGCCAGCGTCGTCGCCTCCCCCACCGGCGACCGCACCGCCGCGATGAACTCCATCGACGGGCTCGTCCTCGCCAAACGCACCGCCATCGGCGAAGCCGTCTTCACCTGCCTGGGGTCCATCCGCTCCTACGACGCCCAGGCCGGCCAGGACCCCCCGCCCGCCCACATCGTCCTGCTGTCCGACGGCGACAACACCACCGGACGCTCCGTCCCCGAGGCCGTCGACGCCGCCCGCGCCGTCCGCGTCCCCGTCTCCACCATCGCGTTCGGCACCGAGTACGGCACCGTCGAGATCGACGGCGAGACCACCCCCGTCGAGGTCAACAAGCTCACCCTCAGCAGCCTCGCCGAGGGCACCGACGGCAAGGCCTACGAGGCCGCCGACGGCGACCAGCTCTCCGAGGTGTACGCCAACATCGGCACCTCCCTCGGCTGGCGCACCGAACACCGCGACATCGCCGCCCGCTTCACCGGCATCGCCCTGCTGTTCGCCCTCGCCGCCGCCGGAGCGTCCCTGTACTGGTTCTCCCGCATCCCCTGACCGGCGCGTGCGCGTACGGGGCCGCGACGCTGATACGGTCACCCGACGTGGGGGAGCACTACTTCGCCGAACGGCCCGAAACCGGCAGCAGACGACGCACCGTCGACCTCGTGCTGCCCGACCTGCATCTGCGGCTCGACACCGACCGCGGCATGTTCTCCCCCGACCGCGTCGACCCCGGCACCCGCATCCTCCTCGAGACCGTCCCCCCGCCCCCGCCCGAAGGCAACCTCCTCGACCTCGGCTGCGGGTACGGCCCCATCGCCCTCACCATGGCGAGCCGATCGCCCCGGGCGAAGGTTCTCGGCGTGGACGTCAACGAACGAGCCCTGGAAACCGCCAAGGGCAACGCCCGAACCGCCGGCCTTGACAATGTAAGGTTCCTGCGGGCGGGGGAGGTCGACCCGGAGCTGCGCTTCGACGCCCTGTGGTCCAACCCCCCGATCCGCATCGGCAAGACCGCCCTGCACGACCTCCTCACCACCTGGCTGGACCGCCTGTCCCCCGGCGCCACCGCCCACCTCGTCGTCCAGAAGCACCTCGGCTCGGACTCCCTGCACCGTTGGCTCGAACGCCAGGGGCACGCCACCGAGCGGATCGCCTCACGGTCCTCCTACCGCGTCCTGGCGGTCGCCGCCCGCACCACCCCCGCACCACGCGACCCCGAGCCCCCACGGGGCCGCACGGGCCGTTCCGACGACGCACCGGAGGAGACACCATGACCGCGCCCCACGAGGAACGGCGCCGACAGCTCCGCCCCACCGACGTCAAGCGCCTCAACCGCGACTGGCGCCGCCGCACCGATGGCCGCCTGGCGCTCCTGGCCGAGTCCGTCACCCAGCCGTTCAACATCGGCTCGATCCTCCGCTCGGCCGCCGTGTTCGGCGTCGACCACTTCTGGCTCGCCGGCAACGCCACCTCCCCCACCCACCGCGGCGTCGGCAAGACCGCCCTCGGCACCGAACGCCTCGTCCCCTGGGAGCACATCCCCTCCCCCGCCGACGCCGTCGACGCCGCCCGCCGCGACGGATACCGCGTCGTCGCCATCGAACTCACCCACGACGCCGTCCCCCTCCACGAGGCCCCCCTCGACGGCGACGTCTGCCTGGCCGTCGGCGGCGAGGACCACGGCTGCTCCCCCGCCCTGCTCGACGCCGCCGACGCCGTCGCCTACATCCCCCAGATCGGACGCGTCGGCTCCCTCAACGTCGCCGTCGCCACGGCCGTCGCCCTCGCCGAGGCCCGACGCCGGGAATGGGCGCGGACCGACCCGCCCACCGCCTTGACAAAGTAAGGTGGATCTCGGCGCGCCGAGATCGCGTCGACGCCGCCGACCCGTCAGACTTGCTCGGGTGCCGCCCACGTACGCGTTCCTCGATCACCCCGGGCCCATCCCGTTCGCCCACCGCGGCGGCGCCCGCGGCGGGCTGGAGAACTCGCTGCCCGCCTTCCAGCGCGCCGTCGACCTCGGGTACCGGTACCTGGAGACCGACGTCCACGCCACCGCCGACGGCGTCCTCGTCGCCTTCCACGACCGCACCCTGGACCGGGTCACCGACCGGCAGGGCGCCATCGCCCGACTCCCCTACGCGCACGTCGCCCGCGCCCGCATCGGCGGCGTCGAGCCCATCCCCCTGCTGGAGGACGTCCTCGGCACCTGGCCCGACGTCCGCATCAACATCGACATCAAGGACGCGCCCGCCATCGCCCCCCTGGCCGCCGCGCTGCACCGCACCCGCTCCTGGGACCGGGTGTGCATCACCTCGTTCTCCACGCGGCGCCTGGCCGCCCTGCGCGCCCGGCTGCCGCTGTTCACCGACAAGGACGTGTGCACGGCGCTGGGCCCCCGGGGCCTGATGGCGCTGCGCGCCCGCTCCTACGGCGGGCCCGCCGCCAAGCTCGTACGGCTGGCGTCCACCGGGATCGCGTGCGCCCAGGTCCCCTACGGTCTGGGCCGCGTCCCGTTCGTCACCGAGGCGTTCCTCGAGCAGGCCCACGACCTCGGCCTGAAGGTCCACGCCTGGACGGTCAACGACCGCGCCGAGATGGAGCGGCTGCTGGACCTCGGCGTCGACGGGATCATGACCGACGACCTGCCGACACTGCGGGACGTGATGGACGCCCGCGGCCTGTGGCGACCCCGCGTGAACAGCACCGCCTGAGGCCGCGCCCCGTCGGGACGTCCCCTCGACGGAGGCGTCCCGCAACTCCCGCAGCCCGCTCGCGGTCGCCGAGGTCCCGGGCCATCGTGGCGCGTCCGTAGAGGTGGTGGGCGTCCTCGCGCGTTCGCGCGTTCGCGGGTCCGCGCGGCACGCGCAGCCCGGCGCGAAGATGTCGACGAACGTGGACCACATGTTGGGCTCGGCGAACTCTCACGCCCGGTTCATGTCCATCGTCGCGTCTCTTGCCCGTGCCATCCTACGGACGATCATCGTCGCCGTCGGGCGGGGACGTGTCAGCGGTTGAACCCGGGTGGAGGGCGGTCGCGCCTCAGCTCGGCGGCGATGCGGAGCGGAGCGGCCGGTGCCCGCCGGTCGGCGGGACGGTCCTGGCGTTCGGTCGGGGGCGCGCCCGCGTCGGTGAGGGCCGGCGATCCGGACTTCAGTCGCTGCAGCAGCTCCAGGTCCTCGGCCGACACCAGGGCGGCCATCACCCGGCCGCGTCGGGTCAGCACCACGGGCTCACCGGTGTAGGCGACCCGGTTGACCAGATCGGCGAACTGTGCGCGCGCCTCCGTCACCGGTTTCTCCACGGCGTTCATCCTATAGCGAACCCGCCCGTTCCCTCCCGGCCCCCGACGGGCATACTGAAACGTACAGTCTGTACAGTTCGAATGAAGGAGAGCCCATGTTCCCCACGCACGGCCAGGACCCGGCCGGACGGCGACCCGACACCCACGCGCCCCGCGCCCGCGCGACCGAGATCCCCCAGCCGGCGCAGGAGCACGTGTTCCAGCGGCTCCTGGACCGGCGGATCGTGATCATCGGCTCGGAGATCGACGACGCGCTCGCCAACCGCGTCTGCGCCCAACTGCTGCTGCTGGGCGCCCAGGACGTCCAACGCGACATCACCCTGTACATCAACTCCCCCGGCGGGGTCGTCGACGCCGGGATGGCGATCTACGACATCATGCAGTACCTGCCCAACGACGTCGCGACCGTCGCGCTCGGACTGGCCGCGTCGATGGGGCAGACCCTGCTGTCCGCGGGGGCGCCCGGCAAGCGGCACGTGCTGCGGCACGCCCGCGTCATGATGCACCAGCCGCACGGCGGCATCGGCGGCACCGCCTCCGACATCAGGATCCAGGCCGAGCAGTCGCTGTACCTCAAGCGGACCCTGGCCGCGCTCTGCGCCCTGCACACCGGCCGGACGGTGGAGCAGATCGAGGCCGACGCCGACCGGGACCGCTGGTTCACCGCCGAGCAGGCCCGCGAGTACGGCCTCGTCGACCACGTCATCGACACCACCGACAGGGTGGGCTCATGACGCCCGGCCCGCGCGGCGAGGTCCGCCCCCCGCCGCCCTCGTTCGTCGAACGGACCGCGTACGGGGTCACGGAGACCGACCCGTACGGCAGGCTGTTCGCAGACCGCATCGTCCTGCTGGGCACCCCGATCGACGACACCGCCGCCAACGACGTGATCTCGCAACTGCTGGCGCTGGAGAACAGGGACCCCGACCGGCCCATCGCGCTGTACATCAACTCCCCCGGCGGCTCCCTGACCGCCATGACGGCGATCTACGACACGATGCGGTACATCCGCGCCGAGGTGGAGACCACCTGCATCGGGCAGGCGGCCTCCGCCGCAGCGGTCCTGCTGGCCGCCGGGACCGCCGGACGGCGCGCCGCCCTGGGCCACGCGCGGATCCTGCTCCACCAACCCGCCGTCCAGGGCACCCGCGGCAGCGCCGACGACCTGGAGATCCAGGCGCGGGAGGCGCTGCGGGCGCGCGCCGCGATGGAGGAGATCATCGCCCGGCACACCGGCCGGGACCCCGAGCGGGTCCGCGCCGACATCGAACGGAACCGCTTCCTCACCGCCGCCGAGGCCAGGGAGTACGGGCTGGTGGACGAGGTCCTCACCGCCCGCCGCCGGCCCGGCGGGTGAACGCTGGGCGCGTCCCCGGAACCGCGCGCCCTGCGGGGCCCACGACGCCTCTCCGGCGGCGGGCGCAAACCCACAGGGTTGGAGGGGCCCCCGGGGGGGAATCTTGTGACGGTATCCAGCGTTGGTCGACATAAGACCGCTAGCCGTCTGGGAGGCAACGCACGATGGCCGAGCGCGCACTTCGCGGCACCCGACTCGGAGCTACCAGCTACGAGAACGATCGCAACACCGATCTGGCCCCACGGCAAGAGGTGGACTACACCTGCTCCAAGGGTCACCGGTTCACCGTGACGCTCGCCGCTGAGGCCGAGGTGCCGATGACCTGGGAATGCCGAAGCTGCGGCGCCAACGCCCTGCGGGTGGACGGGGAACTCCCCCAGCCCAAGCAGGGCAAGGCGCCCCGCACGCACTGGGACATGCTCATGGAGCGGCGCACGATCGAGGACCTCGAGGAGGTCCTCGCCGAGCGCCTGGCGATCCTACGGGCTCAGCGCAAGAAGACCGCATAACACCGTCGACCGACCTGATCTCCGGGCCCGTACCGCACCAAAGCGGCACGGGCCCGGAGCCTTTCACCCCCCCGTCACCGCTCCCCCGGCGGACACCGCACGGCCGATCCCTTACGGCGACACCACGCCCGTCCCGTCCCACCGCTCCGCGCCGGCCCCACCATGCCATCGGACCGGATCTTGGCGGTAGGCCGGCCTGTATGGACCTACTTGGATTCGATCCGTCCGAAGGGGTCGGGGCCGGTCGTCACCGTGTCGCGGGCCGCCTGCCAGGCGGGGTCCCCGGGGTAGAGCGCGCTGCGCAGGTAGGCCCAGGCGAGCGTGGCGAGGGCGGCGACCCGCTCGGGGTTCTCGTCCGTGGTTTCGGCGACGTCGTATCCGGAGACCCCTCCGAGCCCGTGCTCCGCGTCGAACAGGGTGAGCAGGGACTTGGGGCCCGGGGACAGGACGTAGGGGTCGGTGTGCCAGTCCGGGCCGCTGACCGTCAGGAAGGCGGAGTCGTCCTTGTCTCCGGCGACCACGAGCGCGGGCGTCGTCATCGTGGAGAAGTCGGTGGTCAGGAAGAAGGGGTAGTTCTCGACGGTGAACTCGGTGAGGGCGTCGCCGCCCCGGCCGGGCGCGGCGAGCAGGACGCCGGCTTTGATGCGGGGATCGGCCAGGTTCACCGTCGTTCCGTCGTGGGGATCGGTGAGCCGGGCGCCGAGCAGCAGGCTCGCGGTGTGCCCGCCCATGGAGTGCCCGGCGACGGCGACCCGGCTCCGGTCGAGGCGGCCGGTGAGCTGCGGGACGGCGTCCTCGATCACGTCGAGCCGGTCCAGGACGCGCGTCATGTCCTCGGCCCTGGTGCGCCAGTGCGCTCCGGTCCCGGGCGTGGCGGGCCCCAGGCTCAGCGTCCTGGAGTCCAGGTGGGTGGGCTGGATCACGACGAAGCCACGTGCGGCCCAGAAGTTCGCGAGCGGGGCGTAGCCGTTCAGCGAGGAGAGGTTGGTGGAGAAGCCGAGACCGTGCGAGAGGAGGATGATCGGCAGCTCGTCGCCGGTCACCGGCGCGGAGATGCGCACCTGGAGGTCCACGGCGCGGCCGGGGGCCGGCAGGACCACCGGGCTGATCGAAAGGACAGCGGTGGGCGAGTGGAGGGTGTCGGCTGTGTAGGCCATGAGGAGCATGCCTTTCGATGACCCCGCCGCCGTCCGCGTCCGGCGGCGGGGATGGCGGAGCGCCCGCAGTCGGCTAACCTGAAAGCGGATCGTTGTTCCACTTAACATACGGATCAGCGATCCGTTTCGTCAAATGGTCGTCGCGAGGAGAACGTGGTGCCCCCAGCAGGCCCGGACAAAGGAGCGTCCGCCCGCAGCAGGCGAGCAGACGCCATGCGCAACCGGCAGTCGCTGCTCGACGCCGCCGCGGAGGTGTTCGTGACCTCGGGGATCGACGCGCCGATCCGCCGGATCGCCGCCCGGGCGGGTGTCGGGCTGGGGACGCTCTACCGCCACTTCCCCACCCGGGCGGAGCTGGTCACCGCCGTCTACCACCATCAGATCGAGGCCTGTGTCACCGCCGGCCCGAAGCTGCTGGCCGATGCCGCCTCCCCGTTCGACGCGCTACGCCGGTGGGTCGACCTCTTCACCGACTTCCTGGTCACCAAGCACGGACTCGCCGACGCCCTCCAGTCCGACAGCGACCGTTTCGCCACACTGCACACCCACTTCCTCGACCGGCTGATGCCCGTCTGTGCCGAACTGCTCGACGCCGCCGTCGCCGCCGGCGAGATCAGGCCCGGCATACAGCCCTACGAACTCATGCGCGGCATCGGCAACCTCTGCATCGGACGCGACAGCGACCCCCGCTACGATCCCCGAAGGCTGATCGAACTGCTCCTTCACGGGCTGCGGCCCTGATGAACACGCGTTGAACGAACGCGCCGGGCACGGCCACGGAAGGCCGTCCA